>JBCBSH010000051.1:0-22162 GCA_039819285.1 Pseudomonadota bacterium | reverse complement strand
ATTCCACTCAGGCTCGATTTCTACACCGCTGAGGAGATGGAACTGATCGTGACGCGGGGTGCCGCCTTGCTGGAATGTCCGCTGACGCCGCCCGGCGCCGCCGAAATCGCGCGCCGTGCTCGTGGTACGCCGCGCGTCGCCGGCCGGCTGCTGCGCCGCGTGCGGGATTTCGCCTCGGTGGCCGGCACCTCGCAGATCGGTTCGATCGAGGCGGATGCGGCGCTGGAACGGCTCGATGTCGACAAGCGTGGCCTCGACAAGATGGACCGCCGCTATCTCGGCATGATCGCGGACAAGTACAATGGCGGCCCGGTCGGCGTCGAAACCCTGGCCGCCGCGTTGTCCGAACAGCGCGACACCATCGAAGAGGTCATCGAGCCGTTTTTGATCCAGCAGGGCCTGCTGCTGCGCACGCCGCGCGGGCGGGTGTTGGCGGATGACGGCTATCGCCATCTGGGCCTGATGCCGCCGCGCCGCGACGATGTGCAGTTCGACCTGTTGGCGGATACGCCCGACGACGATGACGAGGCCGACGGATGAACCAACTGTCAGGCCATTTTGTCGGTCAAGAGCATCGCCTGCCGGTTCGGATCTATTGGGAAGATACCGACGGGTCGGGCATCGTCTATCACGCCCGCTTTCTGCATTTTGCCGAGCGTGCCCGCACGGAAGTCTTGCGCTGGCTGGGCATCCAGCAGCAGGGCATGCTGCAGGAGACGGGCATTTCCTTCGTTCTTCGGCGGCTGACGGCCGACTATCGCGCACCGGCGCGTCTCGACGATCTCTTGGAGGTCCGCACGCGTGCGACTCGGCTCAGCGCCGTGACCTTGGAGATGGAACAGGAGATCTGGCGCGACCGGCAGTGCCTGACGATCATCGCCGTCCAACTCGTTTGCATCAACCGCGCGGGCCGGCCGGTGCGCCTGCCGACGGCGGTGAAGACCGCGATCGACCGGGCGATCGGCGCCAAGCCGGCGCTGGCCGATGCGTAGTGTGAAGAAGGGGTCGAAAGGTATGGTTCCACCGGTGTTGAAGGTCTTGAAGGGCGCCCTGGCTCGGCCGCGACACGCGGTTCTTGGTATCTCTGTGTTGCTCGCCGGCTTGACGCTGCCAAGGCTGCTGCTCGCCCAAGAACCCATCCCGGCCCCCACGCCCGCACCCGTCGAAGCGACGGAGATAACGGAGCTAAGCGGCAGCCTCGAAACCGCGCATGCCGGGGTCGACGTCACGCTGTGGGGCTTGTTCCTGCAGGCCGATCTTGTGGTGAAGATCGTCATGCTGCTGTTGCTGCTGGCCTCGATCTGGTGTTGGGCCATCATCTTCAACAAGCTTACGCTCATGCGCCGGGTCAACCGGGACGCCGACGGCTTTGAGGACGAGTTCTGGTCCGGCGGCTCGCTTGAGGATCTGTACGACCGGGTGGGCGCCAACCCGCCGGACGCCATGTCGGCCGTGTTCGCCTCGGCGATGAAGGAATGGCGCCACGCGACCGATCGCGGCCTTGCCTCCAACCAGCCGCTGCGCGCTAGCATCCAACAGCGCATCGACAAGGTCATGGATGTCACCGTCGCGCGCGAAATGGCGTCGATGGAGAAGGGCATGACGTTCCTGGCCTCCGTCGGTTCCACGGCGCCGTTCATCGGCCTGTTTGGCACGGTTTGGGGCATCATGAACGCCTTCGTCGCCATCGCGGCCACGGCCAATACCAGCCTCGCGGTGGTCGCCCCCGGCATTGCCGAGGCGTTGTTCGCCACTGCGCTCGGCCTGTTCGCTGCCATTCCGGCCAGTGCGGCCTACAACAAGTTCACCAACGATCTGTCGAAGTTCGCCGAACGGCTGGAATCCTTTTCAGGCGAGTTCAGCGCCATTTTGGGCCGCTATCTGGAAGAGCGGGGCTAGGCCATGGCCGGCATGAACAATGGTGGGCTGCGCGGCGGCAACGGCCGGCGCGGCTATCGCCCGATGGCCGAGATCAACGTCACGCCATTTGTCGACGTCATGCTGGTGCTGCTGATCGTCTTCATGGTGACGGCACCGTTGCTGACGGTCGGCGTGCCGGTCGATCTGCCGCGCACCGAGGCGCAGAACATCTCCGAACAGGACGAGCCTCTGGTGGTCTCCGTCACCGAGGCGGGGGTCATCTACGTCCAGGAATCGGAGGTGGAGATGGCCAATCTGGTGCCTCTGTTGATCGCGGTTACCGATGCGAACCCTGAGGCGCAGATCTTCATCCGCGGCGATCGCGCGCTGTTGTACGGCCGCATCATGGAGGTGATGGGCGCGATCAACGCCGCCGGTTTCCAGCGGGTGTCCCTGGTCGCGGAGCTACCGCAGGAGCCGGCCTCGTAGACCCATGCGCCGCAGCTTTGCCATATCGGCGATACTGCATGCGCTGATCATCCTGCTTTTGATCTTCGGCCTGCCGTTTCTCAGCCCGCCGCCACCGGACCTCGGCGCAACCGCCTCGGTGCCGGTCGCCATCGTGCGGCCGAACGAGTTGCCAAGCCTGGGTGATTTCGGCGTGCCGGAGCCGGACGAAAGCTTCGCCGTCGACCGGCCGGAAGCCGAGCCAGCGCCGAGCGTGGAGCCCGCCGAGGCCGACGAGCCGGAGGCGCCACCAACCCTGGAGCCGGACAGCCTGGAGGAGCCGCAGGTCGCCCAGGTCCCGGATATCCGCACGCCGGAGCCGTCGCCGGATGTTACCGCCGCGCCCGAACCTCCTCCGCCGGCACCCCCAACACCGCCGCCGGCACCGGAGCCCGAGCCGGTCCCCGAACCACCGGCACCGGAACCGGAGCCCGTCCCTGAGCCCGAACCTATCCCGGAGCCGGCGCCAACGCCCGAACCGGAGCCCGAACCCATTCCAGAGCCCGAGCCCGAGCCGGAGCCGGAGCCAGAGCCAGAGCCAGAGCCAGAGCCAGAGCCAGAGCCAGAGCCGGAACCGGAGCCCGAACCGGAGCCTGAGCCCGAGCCTGAACCCGAACCAGAGCCGGAGCCCGAACCCGAACCCGAACCGGAGGAAGAGGATGCGGTCACGGACATCGCGGGATTGATCGAGACGATCGAGGAGGAAGAGGCCCTGGACGCGCCCTTCGCGCCGCCGGTGCCCGGGCAGCGCCCGCCGACGCCCGCCAATATCGCGCCACCGCCCACGCCGGAACCCGAGCCCGAGCCGGTCGAGCAGCCGCAGACGGACGTGGCCGATCAGGGCAACCTGCTTGACCAGATCGCCGGCACGGACCCGACGCCACCGTCGACGCCGACCCGGTTGCCGGCCAATGAGGAACAAGCGATCGCGCAGGCGTTACGCAATTGCTGGAATGTTGATCGCGGCGCGCCCTTTATCGAGACGCTTCGTGTTACGATCCGGGCGCGGATGCAGTCGACGGGATTCGTTCAGGATGCGGAGATCGTGAGCTTCAGTGGCCAGGCCAGCGACGCGCAGGTGCGCTCATGGGCCGAGGCGGCCAGACGGGCGGTGTTGAACCCGAATTGCCAGCCCTTGCCGGCGCCATCGCGTGGCTTTGGCAATGGCGAGGTCTATGAGTTCAACTTTAACCCGAGGGACATGTTCTGATCACGATGTGTGATTGCCTCTCAAAGCAACGCGGTCTAATGATCCGTTATTGTGGCCGAGCACGCCGGGATCTGCCTTGGACTTGCCCCTTTTTGTCTGGACAGTCCCGACCGCTCGATTTGTTTCCGGCCTTGCGCCTGTCGGCTTCGGTGACAAACAGGGGGAACTGCAGATGATCCGCGGACATCGATCGGCGCCAATGCTGATCGTGTTTACAGCATTGATTTTCTTCGCAATGCTCGGCCGAACGGGTTCCGCCCAAGTCGTCGTCGACGTGACTGAGGGTGTGTTCGATCCGGTTCCGGTCGCGATCGTCGACTTTGTCGGCGACAGTGATTCGGCCAACCAGTACGGGCGCGACATTGCCGCTGTCATCACGGCGAATCTCGGCCGTTCCGGCATCTTCGCACCCATCGATGCGGCGGCCTTCATCCAGTCGTCGGCGGACCTGCCCGACAATGTCCGGTTCGCCGACTGGCGCATCATCAACGCCCAAGTGCTGGTGGCCGGCCGCGTGCAGTTGCTGGCGGACGGGCGGCTGAATGTCGAGTTCCGCCTGTGGGACGTGGTCGCGGAAAGCCAGCTGATCGGGTTCGCCTATGCGGCCGAGCCGGAAAGCTGGCGGCGCATTGCGCATCAGATTTCCGACGCGGTCTACAGCCGGGTGACCGGCGATGACGGCTATTTCGACACGCGCATCGTCTACATCGCCGAAAGCGGCCCGGCCAATGCGCGGGTCAAGCGCCTGGCGATCATGGACCAGGACGGCGAGAACCATCGCTACCTGACCGGCGGCGAAACTCTGGTTTTGACGCCGCGCTTTTCGCCGTCGACCCAGGAGATCACCTACCTGTCGTATCTGAACAACCAGCCTCGGGTATACCTGTTCAACATCGACACGGGCCGACAGGAACTGCTGGGCGATTTTCCGGGCATGACCTTCGCCCCCCGCTTTTCGCCCGATGGCAACCGCGTGATCTTCAGCTTCGCGGAAAACGGCAACTCCGACCTCTACGTGCTCGACTTGCGCACCCGCCAGCGCACGCGGCTGACCAATGACCCGGGCATCGACACCGGCGGCTCATTCTCGCCCGACGGCAGCGAGATCGTCTTCGAATCCGATCGCGGCGGGTCACAGCAGCTTTATGTGATGAGCGCCAGCGGCTCCAACGTGCGCCGGATTAGCTTTGGGGAGGGTCGCTACGCCAGCCCCGTGTGGTCGCCGCGCGGCGATCTCATCGCCTTTACCAAAATTCTCGGCGGCCGCTTCTATATCGGCGTCATGCGCACCGATGGCAGCGGCGAGCGGTTGTTGGCCGAGGGTTTCAATGTCGAGGGGCCGACCTGGGCGCCCAACGGCCGGGTACTGATGTATTTCTCCACGACGCCAAGCGGCGCCGGCAGCGTGTCGCGCTTGTTCGCCGTCGACCTGACCACCGGACAGTCCTGGTCCGTGCCGACCCCAATCGGCGGCTCGGATCCGGCCTGGTCCCCTCTTTTGCCCTAGGCGACGGGTCGTATGCCAGCGCGCATCGCCCGTTTGGGGCAGGGCTTCTTAACATTGGCGGCCGACGAAACGTGGCCGGCCACCCACCCTATGGACGGCCCCGCAAGGGCGTCCTCGCCGCCAAACGGCACACCATCCTGATCGGGGGTTCCATTATGGGCACCAAGCTTCTCACTCTCATTGCCGCGGCATTTCTGCTCGTCGCCTGCAGCTCGACCTCTGAAACCTCGCCGACGGCGGGCGGTGCTGGCGCGGGTGGCGCGGCGGTTCCCGGATCGCAGGAAGACCTCGTGGTCAATGTCGGCGATCGGGTGTTCTTCAATTTCGACCAGTACGACCTGACCCCGCAAGGGCAGGCCACGCTGCAGGCACAGGCCGCGTGGCTGCAGCAATATCCGGATGTGTCCCTGATCATCGAAGGGCATGCCGACGAGCGTGGAACGCGGGAGTACAACCTGGCCCTGGGCGAGCGGCGCGCGGTCGCCGTACGAAACTATCTGATCGCACTTGGCGTCAGCCCAACGCGGTTGACCACCGTGTCTTACGGCAAGGAGCGTCCGGCGGTGGTCGGCAGCAACGATAGTGCCTGGGCCCAGAACCGTCGCGGCGTCTCGGTGGTGAACTAGCGCCGCCATGGCGGCAAGAGACCTGACCACCCTCCGTGCCTTGATTTCGGACCACTGTCGGCCGATTCTGCAGGCATGGCGGCGGGGCAAGACAGGATAGTGAGAATGGCTGCGAACCGGTTGAAGCTGCTGGGTATCTGCTGCCTCTTGGGCGGCACGGCGATGGTCGGCCCCGTGTCGGCCACGGCCCAGGCTATCGATGCCGGCACGATCGACATTGAGAGCCGGCTGGCGGCTGCGGAGGCGCAGGTCGAACAGTTGGGTGAGGTGCTGGGCGTGCCGATCCAGCTCGCCCAAGCCGTGCCGGAAAACTATGCCGCGCAGGTGGAGTTGCGGCTGGGCCAGTTGGAACAATCCTTGCGCCAGTTGCTGGGCCAGGTGGAGCAGTTGCAGTTCCAGCAGCGCAGCCTGTCGGACCAGCTCCAGCGGGCGCTCAACGACATTGAGTTCCGGCTGACGGAGCTCGAAGGCGGCGACACGTCGGCCATCCTCGGTGGCACCTCCGCGCCGGCACCGGCACCAGCACCGTCTCCAACGCCGCCAGCCCCAACGCCATTGGCCGATGCGGGCGGTGCGTCGCCCAATGTCGGTCCCTCTGCGCCGGCGACGACCGGCGGCACGCTTGGCTCGCTGTCGGTGGCGCCGGGCACGGAGGGTGCCGTGCCGGGCTCCGATGATGCGTCCCGGGCCTACAATGCGGCCTTCGCCTTGGTCGAGGCCGGGGACTATGCCGCTGCCCAGCGCAGCCTGACGAGTTTCGTCAACCAGTATTCGACACATCCGTTGGCCAGCAATGCGCAGTATTGGCTGGGCGAAACCCATTTCGCACAAGGCCAGTTCGAGGCGGCCGCCAACGCCTTTGCTCAGGGCTATCAGCGCTTTCCCACGGGCAGCAAGGCCATGGACAGCCTGTTCAATCTCGGCGTTTCCCTGTCGGCGCTTGGGCGCATATCCGATGCCTGCAACGCCTACCAGCAGTTCCTGATCCGCTATCCGGCCGCACCGCAGACGATGGCGGAGCGCGCCCGTGGGGAGCTGGTGCGCCTGCAATGCGGCTAGAAGCATCCCTCTAGCCGGCCGCTGAGGCTGCCATCCACGAAGCACCACTCACCGCAGCCGCTTTCGATCACCTGATGGCGCCGTTCGGGCCGTTCGAGGCCCGGCCGCGCCTTGCGGTGGCAGTTTCCGGCGGGTCGGACAGTCTCGGACTTTGCCTGCTGGCCGATGCCTGGGCGCGCCAGCGTCGCGGCGACGTGCTGGCGCTGATCGTCGACCACAATTTGCGGCCGGGCTCGAGCGAAGAGGCCGCTCGTGTGGCCGGCTGGCTGTCGGACCGAGGGATCGACCACCGCATCCTGGCGTGGCAACCGGACAAGGCCAGCCAACAGGCGGCGCGCCATGGACGCTATCGCCTGCTTGACGATGCCTGCCGCCGCGAAGGCATCCTGCATCTTCTCGTTGGACACACGGCGGACGACCAGGCCGAGACCGTCGCGTTTCGGCATCTGCGCGGCAGTGGACAGGAGGGGATGTCGGGCATCGCCGCCGTGCGCGAGCTTAACAACGTCCGGCTGTTGCGGCCCCTTTTGACCATTCCCCGTGGCTCCGTGCGCGCAACCCTGTCCGCCTTCGGTCAGCCCTGGATTGACGACCCTTCGAACCTGGACGCCCGATACGCCCGGATCCGGGTGCGCCGGCGCCTTGCCAGGCGGCCGTCTGCCCCCGGTCTGTGGTTTCGACGGGCCGCGCGTGAAGGGGGACGCCGTGAGGCTGCCGAGCTTGAGCTGGGCGGGGTGCTCGCCCATTGGGTCGCCATCCGCGCGGCGGGCTACGCAATTGTGGATCGGGCAGCTTTGAGCCATCGGCGGGCGCCGCCGCTGCTGGGCCACATCGTTCGGACGGTTCGGGGTAAGGCCTACGCGCCATCGCCATCGCGCTTGACGCGGGTCTGCGACGCGCTTCGGGCTGGCGCGGCGGGGCGGACAATCGGCGGCTGCCGCATCGTGGCGCCGGAAGCGCCGTCAGGGTCGCTGTTGATCGCCCGCGAGGCGGCGCGCATCTCGGCTCACCAAAGCGTGAAGGCGGGCCAAACCGTCCGCTGGGACGATCGTTTCATTGTCTCGGCGCCCGAGGACGGCTATATCGCCGCCCTCGGTGATAGGGCGACCAATGAAGCGCTGGGTCGATTGCCGGCAATCGCTCGTCAGGGCCTGCCGGCGCTGTGGCGCGACGGTACGGTGGTCAGGCTGCCAGAGGTCGCGCATTGGCTGCGTCACCGCGAAACTGGCGCACCGACCTCGTTTCAGGTAGGTTTTCGGCCGTCGGTGCCGCTTGCAGGGGCGGCGTTTGCGCGTATGTTTGGAGTTGTTTGAGCGGTTTGGCCGCCTATTTAGGAAGTCGGTGAGTGAAGACCCCGATCTTTGTTGTCCGATCCGGCGGTTGAAAGAAGGGTAAAACGGCGTGAATAGTTTTGGCAAGAATCTTGCGCTTTGGGTCATTATTGGCCTGCTACTGGTGGCGCTGTTTAACCTGTTCCAGAACAGCAATAGTTCAGGCAGCGGCTCGTCGATCGCCTATTCCGACTTTCTGACGGCAATTGATGATGGACGCGTCGCCGAGGTGACCATTTCCGGCGACGAGATCTCCGGGCGCTATGGCAGTGGCCAGAATTTCACCACCGTGGCGCCGAACGACAGCAGCCTCGTCGGCCGGCTTGAGGCCGCGGGCATACGCTTCAGCGTTGCGCCACAGGAACGCAGCAGCATTCTGCAGCAGATCCTGATCAGCTGGTTCCCGATGCTGCTGTTGATCGGTGTCTGGATCTTTTTCATGCGCCAGATGCAGGGCGGCGGCAGCCGGGCCATGGGCTTCGGCAAGTCCCGCGCGCGCCTGCTGACGGAACGAACGGGACGCGTCACGTTCGATGACGTCGCCGGCGTCGACGAGGCCAAGCAGGAACTGGAGGAGGTCGTCGAGTTCCTAAAAGACCCGCAGAAGTTTCAGCGGTTGGGCGGAAAGATCCCCAAGGGTGTGCTGCTGGTCGGCCCGCCCGGCACCGGTAAGACGCTGATCGCGCGGGCCGTGGCCGGCGAAGCCAACGTGCCCTTCTTCACCATCTCGGGTTCCGACTTCGTCGAAATGTTCGTCGGCGTCGGTGCCAGCCGTGTGCGCGACATGTTCGAACAGGGCAAGAAGAACGCGCCCTGCATCATCTTTATCGACGAAATCGACGCGGTCGGCCGCCATCGGGGCGCCGGTCTCGGCGGCGGCAATGATGAGCGCGAGCAGACGCTGAACCAACTGCTGGTTGAGATGGATGGCTTTGAGGCCAATGAAGGCGTCATCCTGATCGCCGCGACCAACCGGCCGGACGTGCTCGATCCCGCACTGCTGCGCCCCGGCCGTTTCGACCGCCAGGTGGTTGTGCCCAATCCGGACATTCTCGGCCGCGAGAAGATCCTGAAGGTGCATATGCGCAAGGTGCCACTGGCGCCTGATGTCGACGCCAAGGTTGTCGCGCGCGGCACGCCGGGCTTCTCGGGTGCCGATCTCGCCAACCTGGTGAACGAGGCCGCCCTGCTGGCGGCGCGCGCCGGCAAGCGCGTCGTCGGTCAGCATGAGTTCGAGATGGCCAAGGATAAGGTCATGATGGGCGCCGAGCGCCGGTCCATGGTCATGACAGAGGACGACAAGCGCCTGACCGCCTATCACGAAGCCGGCCACGCCCTGGTCGGGCTCTACATGCCGGCGTCTGACCCGCTGCACAAAGTGACCATCATTCCGCGTGGGCGAGCGTTGGGCGTGACCGTGCAGTTGCCCGAGCGCGACAAGTTCAACATGGCCAAGATCGAGCTGGAAAGCTGGATGGCCATGGCCTTCGGCGGCCGCATCGCCGAGGAGCTGATCTTCGGTGAAGAGAATGTCACGACCGGTGCTGCGGGCGACATTCAGATGGCCACCCAGCGGGCGCGTGCCATGGTCACCCAATACGGCATGAGCGAGAAGCTGGGCCGGGTGCGCTACGATCACAACGAACAAGAAGTCTTCCTCGGCCATTCGGTGACCCAAAGCCGGAACGTGTCCGAGGCAACCGCCAACGTCATCGACGAAGAGGTCCGGCGCATCATCGAGGAGGGCGAGCAGAACGCCCGAACGATCCTGACCGAGCATATCGAGGAATTGCATCGGATAGCGCAGGCCCTGCTCGAGTACGAAACCTTGAGCGGTGACGAGGTGCGCGCGGTGATTCGCGGCGAGGATATCGACCGGCCGGAGCCGGACGAGCCCGCCCCGCCGCCACCGCCGAAGAAGCCGGGCGCCCGTGCCTCCGTGCCGACCGGCGGCACCAAGAGCGGCCTGGGCCCCGAACCCCAAGGCACCTGACGGGCCACCTGATGGCCGACGGATCGGCGGCGAGCGACGTTGAAAGCCCTGGCGCAAGCCAGGGCTTTTCGCCATCGGGACCACGTGGCTGGGCCGGCCTGAGCCTCGACAGACCACGCCTCATGGGCATCGTCAACGTCACGCCCGATAGCTTTTCCGATGGCGGCCAGTTCGCCGAAACATCCGCCGCGATCGAGCACGGGCTGCGGCTCGTGGAAGAGGGCGCGGATGTTGTCGATGTCGGTGGCGAATCGACCCGCCCCGGCGCGAACCCGGTCTCTGTGGCCGAGGAGATCGACCGCACGATCCCGGTCGTTGCCGCGCTTGCCAAGGCGGGCGCCCGTGTCTCGATCGACACCAGACGCGCTGAGACGATGGACGCCGCTATCAATGCCGGTGCAGCCATCGTCAACGATGTGACGGCGCTGACTGGCGACCCTGACAGCACTGCTGTCGTTGCGCGGCGACGCGTGCCGGTCGTCTTGATGCATATGCAGGGCGAGCCGCGCACGATGCAGGCCGAACCGCAGTATGACGATGCGGTCGCTGATATCCGTGGCTATCTGGCCGAACGCCTGGCCGCCTGTTTGAAGGCCGGCATCGAGCCGGACGCCATCGCCCTGGACCCGGGTATCGGATTCGGCAAGACCGTGGCGCACAATCTCGAACTGCTGCGCGGCTTACCCACGCTGGCGTCGCTGGGCCGGCCGATTCTGGTCGGCGCCAGCCGGAAGAGCTTCATCGGCAAGCTGAGCGGCGATGCGCCGGCAACGGAGCGGTTAGGCGGCTCCCTTGCCGCCGCCCTCTTCGCCGCTGCAAACGGCGCCCGGCTGCTGCGCGTCCACGATGTCGCCGAAACCCGGCAGGCGCTCGCGATTTGGCAGGCACTCGACGCCTGATTGTCGCCTTTTTTTCCGGGGAGTAGACTATCCCCATGACTCGGAAGCTCTTTGGTACAGACGGGATTCGCGGCACCGCCAATGCCGAACCGATGACGGCGGAAACGGCCTTGAAGGTCGCCTCGGCCGCCGGCCGCCATTTCCGCAACGGCGACCATCGCCATACGGTGATCATCGGCAAGGACACCCGCCTGTCCGGCTATCTGCTGGAACCCGCGCTGACGGCGGGTTTCATCTCCATGGGCATGGACGTCGTCCTGGTCGGCCCGATGCCGACCCCGGCGGTGGCCATGCTCACGAGGTCCATGCGCGCCGATTTGGGCGTCATGATCTCCGCCTCGCACAACCCCTATCAGGACAACGGCATCAAGCTGTTCGGGCCGGATGGCTACAAGCTTTCTGACGAGGTCGAGGCCGCGATTGAGCGGCGCATGTCTCAGCCGACGGCGGACGACTTGGCCGCGCCGGCTGCCCTGGGCCGCGCCCGGCGTCTGGATGACGCGCAAGGCCGCTATATCGAATTCGTCAAATCCAGCTTCCCGCGCGGGCTGCGCCTTGACGGCCTGAAGATCGTGGTCGACTGCGCCAATGGCGCCGCCTATCGCGTCGCCCCGCAGATCTTGTGGGAGCTTGGGGCCGAGGTGATCAAGATCGGCGTCGATCCCGACGGTCTGAACATCAATCGCGGTTGCGGCGCCACCGATACCTCGGCCATGCGCGAGGCGGTCGTTGTCCACAACGCAGATCTTGGCATTGCGCTGGACGGAGACGCCGACCGGCTGATCATGGCCGACGAAGATGGACAGCAGATCGACGGCGACCAGTTGATGGGCGTGATCGCCGAAAGCTGGGCCGCCAGCGGCCGCCTGAACGGAGGCGGCATCGTCGCGACCGTCATGTCCAACCTCGGCTTGGAACGCCACCTGGACGGGTTGGGCCTATCTCTGGCCCGAACCGCCGTCGGCGACCGCTATGTGGTCGAACATATGCGCGCCAACGGCTTCAATCTTGGCGGCGAACAGTCGGGCCACATCGTCCTGTCCGATTACGCCACGACGGGGGATGGCACGGCGGCGGCCCTTCAGGTGCTCGCCGTAATTCAGCAACGTGGCGGTCCAGCGAGCGAGATCTGCCGCGCCTTCACGCCCGTGCCGCAGATTCTTCGGAACGTCCGCTATTCGGTCACCGGCGGCGCAAACCCGCTGGAGGTTGAAAGCGTCAAGCTGGCGATTGGCGAGGCGGAGCGCCGGCTGAGCCAAACCGGCCGGCTGGTGATCCGCAAGTCCGGCACCGAACCGTTGATCCGGGTCATGGCCGAGGGGGATGACGAGGCGCTGGTCGCCTCGGTGGTCGACGCCGTCTGCGACAAGGTCGCGGCCGTTGATCAAGAGGTGGCGCACGCCGGCGCTTCCTGACCGCGCCCATTGTCTTGCGACAAAGGTCGGCTTGACCCGGGAGGCATTCGAGGGTTAGTCCATTTTCATGGACATTCCGTTCTTCCAAGTCGACGCGTTTGCCGATGCCGTGTTCAAGGGCAACCCGGCGGGTGTCTGCATTCTCGAAAGCTGGCTGGACGATTCGGTGCTGCAGTCCATCGCGGCGGAAAACAACCTGTCGGAAACCGCGTTCCTGGTCCCAGAAGGCACCGGCTACCGCCTGCGCTGGTTCACCCCGACCACTGAGGTGCCGCTCTGCGGCCACGCCACGCTCGCCAGTGCCTTTGTCGTGTTCGAGCATTTCCGGCCGGAGGCGGAGCGTGTGCGTTTCGACACCCGTCGGTCCGGTCTATTGACGATCACGCGCGGTGTCGAGGGGCTGACGATGGACCTGCCGGCCCATACCATGACCACCCAGCCGCAAATCGACGGGTTGGAAGAGGCGCTGGGCGCCCCATTCGGCGCCTTGAACGCCGTCAGCGACGGCATGGTTCTGGTGCCGCTGGCAAACGCCGCTGCTGTCCGTGATTTGAAGCCGGACATCGCGCGTCTGAAGGCCTTCGACAAGCACGCCTTCATCGTGACCGCGGCCGGCGACGGCATGGGCGTGGACTTCGTTTCGCGCGTCTTTGCGCCGTCGGTTGGGATTGCCGAAGATCCGGTGACCGGCGCCGCCCATTGCGCCCTGACGCCCTATTGGGTGGCGCGGCTCGGCCGTACGAACCTGTCGGCGTGGCAGATGTCCGCGCGCGGCGGCCGGCTGAGCTGCCGCCTGGGCGACGATCGGGTCTACCTCACCGGCCAGGTGATCCCCTACCTCAGCGGCACGATTCATATCTGAGCCGGCAATGGCTGAGCCAGCGCCTGCTCTCACCATCGCGCCGGCAGCGTCCGATCGGGATTGGTCGGAGGTCGCCAAGCTGTTTCGCGCCTATGCCGACAGTCTCGACTTCTCGTTGGAATTCCAATGCTTTGGCCAAGAGGTCGAAGGGTTGCCAGGCGATTATGATGTCCCGAAAGGGGCCGCCTTTCTCGCGGCTCAGAACCTCCGCACCATCGGCGTTGTCGCGGTCCGGCCGCTTGAGGAGAAGATCTGCGAGTTGAAGCGCCTCTACGTCACGCCGGAGGGGCGCGGACAGGGGCTGGGCCGGGAGTTGAGTCGTCGAGCGATCGACTGGGCGAAAGCGGCCGGCTACGATGCCATGCGGCTGGACACCCATGACAGCATGGCGGCCGCGATCGCCCTTTATCGCGATCTCGGCTTCGTGCCGATCCCGGCTTACAACGACCATCGGCTGGACGGGATGCACTATTTCGAATGCAGTCTGGCGCGCTGAGCACCGGCACGACGATGGCGCAGGGCCTCTATTTCGAAGACTTCTCGGTCGGCCAGCAATTCTCGACGCCGGGCAAGACGATCACCGAGGGCGAAATCATCCAGTTCGCCATGACCTACGACCCTCAACCCTTTCACATCGACCGGGAGGCCGCCCGCGACGGCGCTTTCGGCGGCCTGATCGCGTCCGGTTTTCAGACATTTGCGACGGCGTTTCGTCTGTTCCACATGGCTGGCGTGATCGGCGACGCGTCCCTCGGCAGCCCGGGCTGTGACGAGTTGCGCTGGCACGCGCCCGTGCGGCCGGACGACACGCTAACCGTCAAGGCGGAGGTTGAAGAGGTGCGAGCGTCCCGATCGAAACCGGATCGGGGCCTGGTCAAGATCCGCCACAGGATGCACGATCAGCATGGCCGGCTGGTTCTGTCCTATCTGGGTATCCATATTATCGCCTGCCGCGCCATTCCGGCATGAAACTCCGCTCTGACAACAGCGCGCCCTGCGTTATGCCCATGCGCGCCTTGCGCCTGACGCATGGGGCGGTCGCGATTGCCTCGTTGACCTGCGGTAGCCGACGACTATTCTCCGCCGCGGGCCACACCCCCCCAACGGGGTGCAACTATTCTGGAAGGAATAGTCACATGACGACGTCCGTCCCCGCGACGCCGGCCGAACGGCCGGACGTGCGCCCCGACAATCCCCATTTCTCATCCGGACCCTGCGCCAAACGACCTGGCTGGTCGCTTGACGCCCTGCGCGACGGCGCCTTCGGGCGATCCCACCGTGCCAAGGGCGCAAAGGCCAAGCTCGCCGAGATTATCGAGCGGTCCAGATCCGTTCTTGGCATTCCCGACGACTACCGCCTTGGCATCGTGCCAGGGTCCGACACGGGCGCGTTCGAGATGGCGCTGTGGTCGATGCTCGGCGCACGCGGCGTCGACGCGCTGGCCTGGGAGAGTTTTGGCGCGGGCTGGGTGACCGATATCGTCAAGCAGTTAAGTCCGGACGATGCAAGGGTCCTTAAGGCGCCCTATGGCCGCTTGCCGGACCTTGCAGCCGTGGACAGCGACCGCGACGTGGTCTTCACCTGGAACGGCACGACGTCCGGCGTGCGCGTACACAACGGGGACTGGATCGCGGACGATCGCGCCGGCCTGACCTTCTGCGACGCGACATCGGCGGTTTTCGCCTTGGACCTGCCATGGCCGAAACTGGATGTGGTGACCTGGTCCTGGCAGAAGGTGCTGGGCGGCGAGGGCGGCCACGGCATGCTGGCCTTGAGCCCGCGCGCGGTCGAACGGCTGGAAACCTACAGCCCCGACCGCCCCTTGCCGAAGGTGTTCCGCCTGACCAAGGGCGGCAAGCTGATCGAAGGCATCTTCAAGGGCGAGACCATCAACACCCCGTCTATGCTGGCAGCGGAAGATGCGCTGGATGGCCTGCGCTGGGCGGAGGCGATCGGCGGCCTTCCGGCGCTGACAGCCAGATCGCAGGCCAATCTCGACGCCATCGCACGCTGGGCCGAGCAACGGCCCTGGGTCGACTTTCTGGCCGAGGATCCGGCGCACAGGTCGCCAACCTCCATCTGCCTCAAAATCGTCGATCCGTGGTTCTCCGCGCTGGACCCAGACGTGCAGGCCGCCGTGCCAAAGCGCATCGCCGCGCTGCTGGAAGCCGAGGGCGTGGCCCTCGACATCAATGGCTATCGCGATGCGCCGCCGGGTCTCAGGATTTGGGGCGGCGGTACGGTGGAGACTGCCGACATCGAGGCGCTGCTGCCGTGGTTGGATTGGGCCTTCTCCAACGTCCGGCTCGACCAAGCCGAGGCCGCTTAGGCCACCTAGCCGACAGACGTCCGAACAACCAGCCAAGTGTCGCCGGCCCATTCTTCGCTCAGGATTATCCCCCATGCCCAAGGTTTTGATTTCCGACAAGCTCAGCCCCGCCGCCGTTGCGATCTTCAACCAGCGCGGCATCGAAACCGACGTGAACACCGGCCTATCTCAGGACGAGTTAATCGACGTGATCGGGTCCTATGACGGTCTGGCGATCCGGTCCGGTACCAAAGTGACGAAGCCGGTGCTGGAGGCCGCTAACGGCTTGAAGGTGGTCGGCCGCGCCGGCATCGGCGTCGACAATGTCGACATTCCGGCGGCGACCGCCAAGGGTGTCGTCGTGATGAACACGCCCTTCGGCAACTCGATCACGACAGCAGAGCATGCGATCGCCATGATGTTCGCCCTGGCGCGACAGATCCCTCAGGCTGATCGATCGACCCATGACGGCAAGTGGGAAAAGTCCCGCTTCATGGGGGCCGAACTGACGGGCAAGACGCTTGGCATCATCGGTGCCGGCAATATCGGCAGCATTGTCGCCGATCGCGCGCTGGGTCTGCGCATGCGGGTGATCGCCTACGACCCGTTCCTGTCGGAAGAAAGGGCCATCGATCTCGGGGTCGAGAAGGTCGATTTGGACGCGCTGTTCCAACGTGCCGACATCATCACCCTGCACACGCCCCTGACGGACCAGACCCGCGACATCATCAACGCCCGCGCCTTCGCCCAGATGAAGGATGGCGTGCGCATCGTCAATTGCGCGCGCGGCGGCCTGGTCGACGAGACGGCGCTGAAGGCGGCGCTTGAGTCCGGCAAGGTGGCCAGTGCGGCGCTCGACGTCTTTGTCGAGGAACCGGCACGCGACAATCCGCTGTTCGGCCTACCGAATGTCATATGCACGCCCCATCTCGGCGCCTCGACGACGGAGGCGCAGGAAAATGTGGCCCTGCAGGTCGCCCAGCAGATGTCTGACTATCTGCTGACCGGCGCCGTGACCAACGCGCTGAACATGCCGTCGATCAGCGCCGAGGACGCGCCCCGTCTCGGCCCCTATCTGAAACTCGCCGACCAGTTGGGCAGTTTCGCGGGCCAAATTACGGAGTCGGGGATCAAGGAAGTCGAGGTCGAGTTTGAGGGCGAGATCGCGGCGCTGAACACACAGCCGATCACGTCGACGGTCCTGACCGGCCTGTTGCGGCCGTTCATCGACACGGTCAATCAGGTCTCCGCGCCCGTGATCGCGCGCGAGCGGGACATCGTCTTGCGGGAAACCAAGACCGAAACCGCGACCGACTACGCCACGCTGATCCGCCTGACGGTAACGACCGATCGCCGAACGCGGTCGATCGCCGGTTCGCTCTTCGGTGGCAGCAAGCCGCGCATCGTGGCGGTGGAGGAAATACCGCTGGAGGCGGAGCTGAGCCCCAACATGCTGTTCATGCGCAACGACGACAAGCCGGGCCTGATTGGCCGGTTGGGCACGACATTGGGCGATGCCGGCATCAACATCGCCAACTTCCACCTTGGGAGACACGAGGCAAATGGCGGCGACGCGATCGCATTGCTGTCTGTTGACCAGCCGGTGGAGGACGCGTTGATCGATACGGTCTGCAGCTTTCCCGGTGTCCAGCGGGTCAAGGCCCTGCGGTTTTGACGCGCCGGCGGAGAAATCTCCTGACGGCATGTCGGTTGCGTGCTCTCGCAACGCCCTCTAGCGTTTGGCCGATATGAGCCCCACCGACCCAGCCGACGCCCTGCTGCCTGCGGGCCTCTATGATCTATTGCCGCCGGAGGCGGCCCATGAGGCCGCCATGATCGAGCGGCTGATGGGCATCCTGGCGGCCGACGGCTATCAGCGGGTGAAGCCGCCGCTCTTGGAGTTCGAGGATTCGCTGCTGGCCGGTGCCGGCAGCGGTCTGGCGACAGAGACGTTCCGACTGATGGATCCGGTCAGCCAGCGCATGATGGGCCTACGCGCGGATATGACGGTGCAGGTCGCGCGCATCGCCCGTTCCAGGCTTGGGCGCGTGCCCCGTCCGCTGCGGCTCAGCTATGCCGGCCAGGTGCTGCGGGTCAAGGGGACGCAACTGCGCACCGAACGCCAGTTTCCCCAGGTAGGGGCGGAACTAATCGGCGCCGATGCGGCGACGGCGGATGCCGAGATTATCGGCTTGGCGGCTCGTGCGCTGACGTCGATTGGCGTCGGCCGGCTGTCGATCGACCTGACGATCGCGGCCCTGGTGCCCGATCTGTTGACGGCCCTGCAGGTCGACCCCGACGAAACCATCGCGCTGCGGTCCGCTCTCGATCGCAAGGACGCGGCTCGGTTGGCGGAGATCGACGGCGCCGCCGCGCCGATTCTGCTGGCGCTTTTGCGCGCAGCGGGGCCGGCCGATCAAGCCCTGGCCGCAGTAGGAACCATCGATCTTCCGGACACGGCGGCGGCCTTGCGCGACCGCTTAAGACAGGTGGTCGATCTGTTGCGCCAGGATCTGCCGGACCTAGCCCTGACGATCGACTGGGTGGAGCATCGGGGGTTTGAATACCATGCCGGCGTGGGCTTCACTGCCTTTGCGCGCGGCATTCGTGGTGAGCTGGGCGGCGGCGGCCGCTATCTCGCCGATGGCGAGCCGGCGACCGGCTTCACGCTTTATCTCGACAGCGTTCTGCGCGCGGTGCCCGTTCCCGCCCCAGAGCCCCTGGTCTATGTCGCTCTGGCGGATCGCGGCGCGGCGCCGGCGCTGCGGACGGATGGCTGGGCGGTCATCGTGGGATTGACAGAGGTGGCGGACGGCGACGCTGAGGCAGAGCGCCTCGGCTGTTCACACATTTGGCGCGACGGGGTCGTCGAGCCGCTTACCAAGGGTCAGGAAGAGGCAACCAAGCCATGAGCAACGTCGTGGTCGTCGGCTCGCAATGGGGCGACGAGGGCAAGGGCAAGGTCGTGGACTGGCTGTCCAATCGTGCCGATGTGGTGGTCCGCTTCCAGGGAGGCCACAATGCGGGGCACACGCTGGTGATCGGCAACAAGGTCTTCAAACTCAGCCTGCTGCCATCCGGCGTCGTTCGGCCTGGTAAACTGTCGGTCATCGGCAATGGCGTGGTGGTCGATCCCTGGGCGCTGATCGATGAGATCGAGGCCATTCGAAGCCAGGGCGTTGAGATCACGCCTGAGACCTTGTTGATTGCGGAGAACGTGCCGCTGATCCTGCCGATTCATGGCGCCGTCGACCGGGCGCGCGAGGCCAAGCGGTTGGGAACGACCGGGCGCGGCATCGGGCCGGCCTATGGCGACAAGATCGCCCGGCGCGCCATCCGTCTGTGCGACCTGAACGAGCCGGATGTGCTGGCTCGCAAGGTTGACGCCTTGTTGGCTCACCACAACGCCTTGCTGCGCGGCTTGGACGCCGAGGAGATCGAGCGTGACTGGCTGTTGCAGCAGATATCGGACGTGGCGCCGAAGATTATGCCGTTCGCGGGTGTGGCCTGGCAGCGGCTCGATGCGCTGCGCAACGCCGGCAAGCGCATCCTGTTCGAGGGCGCCCAGGGCGCGATGCTCGACGTTGATCACGGCACCTATCCGTACGTCACCTCGTCAAACACCGTCGCCGGCAACGCTGCGGCCGGCAGTGGGCTTGGCCCGGGATCGATCGGCTATGTGCTGGGCATCACCAAGGCCTACACGACGCGCGTCGGCGCGGGCCCATTCCCGACGGAACAAGATAACGATATCGGCGAACAGCTCGGCGAGCGGGGGCGTGAGTTTGGCACCGTCACCGGCCGTCGGCGGCGTTGCGGCTGGTTCGACGCGGTCATGGTGCGCCAGGCCATCAAGACCGGCGGCATCACGGGCATCGCACTGACCAAGCTGGATGTGTTGGACGGCTTCGACTCGTTGGACGTCTGCGTCGGCTATGAACTCGACGGCGAGCCGGTCGACCATTTGCCGGCGGGGGAGGGTGCCCAGGCGCGGGTCAAGCCCGTCTACGAGACTCTCGACGGGTGGTCGGACAGCACGATGGGTGCACGTAGCTGGGCGGAACTGCCCGCGACAGCCATCAAGTACATCCGTCGTATCGAAGAGCTGATCGAGGCGCCTGTGGCGCTGCTGTCGACCAGCCCGGAGCGCGAGGACACCATTCTCGTAACCGACCCGTTCGCAGGTTAGTGCGTCTGGGTTACGCCGCCTGCGATCAACGGTTCCGTCGAACCGTCTCGGATTAGCTTAGGAAGATTTCGATCAACCGCTGCTGCGGTTCCGGCATCGATTCCGGCTCGGTTACGTCGAGGCTGTCGCCGCCGAACGACCGGATCACGATCTCCTCCGGTGCGATGCCTCGGGCGATCAGCCCATCGGTGGCGGCAGTGGCGCGCTGTTCGGAAAGGCCCAGATTGTACCCCTGCGCGCCCGCCAAATCCGCATATCCGCCCAAGATCAGCGAGGCGGACCCAGTACCGTCGGCCGCCATGACCACATGATCCAGGACCTGATCGGCCTCCGGCGTCAAGGCCGCACTGTCCCAGTCAAAAAAGATCGTGAAACTGGTCTGGGTGATCGGTTCCAACGTCGCATCCGATCCCGAGACCACTGCTACAGCGAGATCCGCAACGCGACCAGCGGTCTCCGCGCCGGCATCAAGGCCCGCAAACGAAAACGCGACCTCCTGCACCCAGCTGACGTCACCGGCGTCGTCGAGATACCACCGGTCCATCTGCGCCATCGTTGGAGAGGCCACAGACACCAGCAGGGTCGACACAAACGCCAAGGAACAGAGGCGCATACTAAGCTCCGCAAGACTAGCTCGTGACCGCAAACTAGCGCCGGGGTCGCGGCATCTCAAGAAGCGGCTCTCATCCTATTGTTGCTTTTCTGCAAGGTGCGGCATTCTTGCAACAGCGAGGCGTCGGATCCAGGCCTCTGCGGTGACTGTCCTATCACCGAGAGGCGGGCCTCAACCGAGTTTCGAAGGCAAACCGGGACGCAACAGCCCGATGCGCTTAGATCAGGAAGATCTCGACGCGGCGGTTCTGGGGCTCGCGAACGCCGTCGGGGGTCGGCACCAGCGGGTTTTCTTCGCCGAAGGCCCGGATCACGATCTCGTCCGGCGCGATGCCCCGCGCGATCAGGCCGTTAGCGACGGAGTTGGCGCGCCGCTCCGACAGGCCCAGATTGTACTGAGCCGATCCCGAAAGGTCGGTGTAGCCGTCCAGCCGGACCGAGGCGTAGCCGGCCTGGTTGGCCACCACAACGACATCGTCCAGCACAAGGTTGGCCTCGGGTGTCAAGTCCGCACGGTCCCAATCGAAGAAGACGATGAATGCCGTCTCGGCTACGGGCGCCACGACAACCGGCGCGGGCGGCGGTGCAGGTGGCGGCACGAACGTGTACCGCAGGCCGGCCATCACGGTGTGGTTGGCATAATCGTCGCGGTAAAACCCTGTCTCGCCACCGTCCTGCGCCACCTGGGCATCGACGTCAAAGCCGCGCAGGTACCGATAGTCGACAATCGCACTGAGGTTCGGCGAGAACTCATAAGCCAGTCCGGCAATGCCCTGGGCCGCAAACACGGTGTCATCGCCGTCCAGCGGTGTACCTTCCACGGTACCGTCGAAATCGACGATCACGGCGCCGACGCCAACACCGACATAGGGCGTCAAGGCCGTTCCAGTTGAAATGTCGTAAAGCCCGTTCAGCATGAACGCCCAGGACGAGACATCGCCACCGTACGACGGAGAGCCCACCGACTCGCCGTCGATGTTGATGGTGTCAAAGTCGTTTTGGCGGTAGGCGACTTCGCCGTCGACGCGAAAGCCGTTTCCGAACGCATAGCCGACGCGTCCCGACACCGCAAAACCGGTGTCGTACTCGGTGGAGAAGGTCTCGTCGGGATCGCCCGGATCCTCAATGACGAAGTCCATGTCCTCCATCCAGTTGACACCGCCCGCGCCTTCGACGTACCAGCCTTCCGGCTGTTGCGCCAACGCAGTCGCCATCGGTCCCAGGGTCAACCCCAAGGCCGTCGCCGAGGCGAATAGCAGCACCGATGCTCGCATCTCTCTCGTACTCCTTCGGCCAGACAGCCGAAACCTGAGTGACTTGGCCCTTTGGGCGCACAGTAACCTGGAACCTTCAGAGTTGCCAGGAAACTGTTGCGAACCCGATTCTTTTGCCGGTTCGGGCCTCACCGTTGCCGGTTTCGGCCCGGAACCGTCGCACCAACGGCTGTTCAGGCGTCCGCCGTGGCCAGCCTTTCCTGAATGGCCGCGTTGCGAATCGCCTTTTGCAGCTTTTCGAACGCGCGGACCTCGATCTGCCGCACACGCTCGCGGCTGATATTATAGTGCTGGCTCAACTCCTCCAGCGTGGTCGGATTGTCGCGCAGGCGGCGTTCGGTCAGGATATGGCGTTCGCGATCGTTCAGCCCTTTCATCGCGTCCCGCAGCAATGCGCGGCGTTTGGTCAGCTCTTCCTGGTCGGCAAGCCGGATTTCCTGGCTCTCGGCGTCGTCCACCAGCCAGTCCTGCCATTCGCCTTCGGAATCGGCGCGCAATGGCGCGTTCAG
>JBCBSH010000050.1:0-22197 GCA_039819285.1 Pseudomonadota bacterium | reverse complement strand
CAGACCCCGAACCCGGCAACCCTGAAGTTTCTGCCGGGGCGCGATGTCTTGGGCAGCGGCAGCGCGTATTTCCCGACACCAGAGGATGCGAGCGTCTCGCCACTGGCGCAGCGGCTGTTTGAAATCGACGGCGTGACGGGCGTGTTCTTCGGCGCCGACTTTCTGACCATCACCAAGGACGACGACAAGGACTGGTATCTTCTGAAACCGTCGATCCTGGGTGTGATCATGGAGCATTTCACGGCCGGCCGGCCAATCATGTCGGAAGCCGCCGGCACGGCCGCATCGACGGCATCGGACGATGACGACGAGGTCGTGTCGCAGATCAAGGAGCTGATCGACACGCGCGTGCGCCCCGCCGTCGCCCAAGATGGCGGCGACATCATTTTCGAGGGCTTCGACGCCGGCGTGGTCTATTTGCACCTGCAGGGCGCCTGTGCCGGCTGCCCCAGTTCAACCATGACGTTGAAGGCGGGCATCGAGAACATGCTGCGCCACTACATTCCAGAGGTGGTCGAAGTCCGCGCCATGATGTGACCCGCGATCGGCGGGCGACACACTCACGCCATCATCGGTTGTTTCAAGGCGCCGTCGGACAGAGGCGTATACTGGTCGGAGTCAGGCAGTTGATAGTGCCACCATTCAGGCGCGTACGCTTGCCAGCCGGCCTTTTCCATCACCCGGCGCAGCAGCAACCGGTTCGCGATCGCGACGTCAGCGAGACCGACGGCGCCGTGCGCTGATTGCTGGACCATCTCATCGAAGCCGGTTCCCATATCCAGCTCAGCGCCCGTTGAATCGATGAGGCTGAGATCGACGGCCACGCCGCGCGGGTGGGTCAAGGTTCCCGGTCGATAGGGCGGCCTTGGGTCGCTGACGAAGCGGGGGTCGGGCAAGGCCAGCCAAAGCCTTTCTTGAGCCTCCAGCGGACGAAACGCGTCGAACAGCACCAACCGATGACCGGTCTGTGCCGCCTGGTCGATAGCAGAGGCCAGACCATCGGCGGCCTGCCGGCGAAGATACGCCGCCGGCCTGGCATAGATCGCCCGACCGGTGATATTGGCAGAGGTCGCGTAGCGAATATCCAAGACGACATCGAATGAAGGCGGTTCAACAGCGATCAAAACGTCAGTATCGGTCATGAAGAAAGATACCCCCCAACAGGTCGGCGCCAAGCCAAGCGCCGGCATCCTGCCCGACGGGTTCTCGGTTGGCGAGGGCTGGCCGTGATCGTTCTCGGCATCGATACAGGCGGCGGCGCGTGTTCCGTCGCCCTGACACGGGACGGACACCCGTTGCAGTGGAGCAGTGCGCCGATGCGTCATGGTCACGCGGAGCACCTGGTTCCAGAGATCGAGCGGGTGCTCGCGGAATGCGGCTTGAAACCATCGGCGCTTGGCTTGATCGGCGTTACGGTCGGCCCTGGCGCCTTCACCGGCCTGCGGGTCGGCCTTGCAGCGGCGGGCGGCCTGGCTTTGGCAACCGGCGCGCCGATCGTCGGCGTTTCAAGTTTCGACGCCGTGTCGGCCATGTGCCGGCCGCTTAAGCCTGAAGAGCGACGCGCGGTTGTCATCGACAGCCGAAGGGCCGAGCCGTTTTTTCAGCTTTTTGATGCCAAGGGCACCGCCGGGCAAGCCGGCTGGCACTCAATCCCCACCATCGTCGATCGACTTCGGGAAGCGGATGTAACGCTGCTGGCCGGTGACGGCGCGCCGGCGATTGCCTCGGCCTTGGGCGACAACTCGATCATTGTGGAAGCCGAAGGGCCGATCGACCCGCAGGCGGTCTGCCGCCTGGCGCTCGAACGCGCAGATCAAGGCACGGCCGATCCGCCGGCGCCTGCCTATCTGCGACCGCCCGACGCCAGGCTGCCGGCGGCCCGTTGACCGGCCGTGAAGCTTCAGGTCCAGCCAGCCGGTGTTGAGTTTGCCGCGCTGATCGCCGCCTTGCACGAGGCGTGCTTATCCCCGCCCTGGTCGGAAGCAACCATCGCGCGATTGCTTGGCGGCCCCGGGGGCTTCGGCTGGATTGCCACGCTGGATGATCAGCCGGCCGGCTTCGCCCTGATTCGCGAGGCTGCGGACGAGGCGGAGATCCTCGCCATCGGTGTGCTGGCGGCGAAAAGGCGACGGGGCGTCGGACGGGCGCTTTTGACGGCCGTGATCGGGCAATGCGCATCGAACGGATTGTCGCGTCTCTATCTCGAGGTCGCAGCCTCCAATACGGCCGCCAAAAATGCCTACGGCAGGGCGGGCTTCAAGCAAGTGGGGCAACGACGTCGCTATTATGGGGCAGGAGAAACGCGTGAAGATGCGCTCGTGATGCGGCGTGTTCTCGTGTAACTCACGAGTTACGAAACACTTGATGCTTATCAAACACACCGGATGCCACAAAAAAGCCCGAATTCAAATAGGGTTTTTTTGAAATATCGACTGAATTCTCAAATTCAGTGGAATTCAGTTCGAAAACAGCCTTGAAAAGCAATGCGCAACCTTAATATCCCCATTGCCAATTGGCTAGTCGTCAATTATAGAAACCTAACTGATACTGTACGGACCACTGAACATGAATAACGAAGTCGATCCCACCGAGTTGCTGTCGCTAACGGCGGAAATTGTGGCGGCCCATGTTGGCCATAATAATGTCGCAATGTCCGAACTGCCCCAACTAATCGACAATGTCTATAAGACGTTGTCGACCGTCGGGCGCGAGCCCGATCCGGCACAGGACCGACCCACGCCGGCCGTTCCGATCAAGAAATCGGTGACCCCCGACTACATCGTCTGCCTTGAGGACGGAAAGAAGCTCAAGATGCTCAAGCGGCACTTGAAGACCGCTTATGACATGAGCCCCGAAGACTATCGCGAGCGCTGGGGCCTGCCGGCGGATTATCCGATGGTGGCGCCAAACTATGCCAAACAGCGCAGCCGGTTGGCCAAGCAGATTGGCCTGGGCACGCGCGGGCGCCGTTCGTCGGGCTAAAAGCCGCCAAGAAGACGTTCCAAATCAACAGCCTAGGGCTGACAGGGTCATTCGGCGATCCGCTTGCGGTGGCGCAGGCGGACTCCGTCTGACATAATAGGCCTGCGAACCACTCATTCGCTCGACGCTTGGGGGGCGGTTTTGGTGGATTGACACGACCGTGCTGGCAGGCGGTCGGATCGGCGAACGGCGCCAAGACCCGTCGCCGGTACGATGATGAGGGAACGCAGGGACCCGACAGATGGCCGAAATGTACTCGGTTAGCGATTACGGTTGGTGTTTGCGGCTGGGCAGCCTGGAGGTTCGGCTGGCCGAGACCCCGTCGGAGATCGCCGCGGCGCAGCGACTGCGCTACGACGTCTTTTATGCCGAGCGCCAGGCCCAGGCCACGCCGGCCATGGCCCACTCGCGGCGGGACTTCGACGATTATGACGAGGTCGCTGACCATCTGCTTGTGATCGACAACCAGAAGGGTGCCGGCGAGGACGGCGTTATCGGCACCTATCGGCTGATCCGCCGAGACGCCGCCGCATTGATGGGTCGGTTCTACTCCTCCGCCGAGTACGATATTTCGCGGGTTCTGGCCTATCGGGGCGAGATCTTGGAACTGGGCCGGTCCTGCGTCGACGCGGACTATCGCACCGGCCAGACCATGCAGCTTTTGTGGCGCGGTATCGCGGCTTACGTCTTTCAGCACGACGTCGAACTGATGTTTGGCTGCGCCAGCCTGCCGGGCACCGACCCTGACGAGGTCGCCCTGCCGCTTTCCTATCTTTATCACTACCATCTGGCGCCCCCTGCCCTGCGCCCGACGGCGCTGCCGGACCTCTATTCGGATATGAACCTGATGGAGCCCGACAGCTTCACGCCGAAGGACGGGGTCGCGTCCTTGGCGCCGTTGGTGAAGGGCTACCTTCGTCTTGGCGGGTTTGTCGGCGACGGGGCGGTGATCGACCGGCAATTCAATACGGTGGATGTTTGCATCGTGGTCAAAACCGACCTGATCACCGAAAAGTACTTCCGCCACTATGAGCGGCGGGAACGCAGGCCCGTTCTGGTCCATACGTCTGCCTGACAAGCGATCCGCACCGCCGATCGCGTCGATCGACACGCACACATGCACTCACCGCTTCGGGCCACTCGTCGGCTGATCCTGTTTGTCCTCTGGACGCTGCTGCTGATGGTGCCGCAATCCGTGCTGGTCCGGTTTCGGCCGAAATCGGCCTACGTCCGCAAGATTCCCAAGAGCTACCATCGCGTTGCCACGCGCATCCTTGGCCTGGACGTCAAGGTGCGCGGCCAAATCAGCCGCGAACGGCCAACCCTGTTCGTCTGCAACCACTTGTCCTACATGGACATTCCGGTTCTCGGCAGCCTGATCGAAGGCAGTTTCGTGGCCAAGACCGAGGTCGGCACCTGGCCGGGTTTCGGCACGTTGGCCCGTTTGCAACGAACGGTCTTCGTCAATCGGGCGAAACGGTCTTCATCGGCAGAGCAGGCCGACTCCATGATCGGCCGCTTGCGCGACGGCGACAATCTGATCCTGTTTCCGGAGGGCACCTCCAGCGACGGCAACCGGACCCTGCCGTTCAAGAGCGCGCTGTTCGCCGTCGCCTCGATCGAGATCAACGGACAACCGCTGACGGTCCAGCCGGTGACCATCAGTTGCACCCATCTCGACGGCATTCCGATCGGAAGGTGGCTGCGCTCCATCTATGCCTGGTATGGCGACATGGAACTACCCGGCCATATTTGGGAGATGACCGGGGTCGGCAAGTTGCGCATCCAGGTTCAGTTCCACGCGCCGATGACTGTGCGTGACGTCGGTTCGCGCAAGGCGCTGGCGACTGCCTGCTGGCAGAAAATCTCCCAAGGCTTGTCAGCGGCGAATGCCGGCCGAACCTTGCCGAGGCCGGGGGCGTCCGGGCCAAGCCATACCTCGGCGGGCAACGGCACCGATGGCAGG
The DNA here is from genome assembly GCA_039819285.1 of Pseudomonadota bacterium. Lineage (GTDB taxonomy): Bacteria > Pseudomonadota > Alphaproteobacteria > DSM-16000 > Inquilinaceae > JANQGH01. The sequence continues at coordinate 17,249 of JBCBSH010000050.1, read as the reverse complement.
CCCGCTATCGCCTGATCGAACGGCACTGTCCTCTGATGGCTCGAATATGATTGATTTTTGTCAGCAGATGCGGTTTCAGGTCGCGCACCGTTACTTGGAGTAGCCGGTGACCTTGCCGCAACCAGACGCTTCGCCGACCAAGAAGCTGTACGTCAAGACCTGGGGCTGTCAGATGAACGTCTATGACAGCGCCCGCATGACCGACGTGTTGGCACCGCTGGGCTATCGGCCCGTCGCCAGCGTCGACGATGCCGACATGGTGATCCTCAACACCTGCCATATCCGAGAAAAGGCAACGGAGAAGGTGTTTTCCGAACTCGGCAGAATACGCCAGGCGAAGGACGCCAAGGCGGCAGGCGGCGGCACCATGATCGTCGCCGTCGCCGGCTGCGTCGCCCAGGCGGAGGGTGAGGAGATTCTGAACCGGGCACCGACGGTCGATCTGGTTTTTGGGCCGCAGACCTATCACCAGTTGCCGGAAATGGTCGCCCGCGCGAGCGAGGCGACTGGAGCGCGGATCTGCAATACCAACTTCCCGGTTGAGGAGAAGTTCGATTTCCTGCCGGAGGAAAGCGCCGATCCCGGCCCCAGCGCCTATCTTTCGATCCAGGAGGGCTGCGACAAGTTCTGCACCTTCTGCGTCGTGCCTTACACCAGGGGGGCGGAGTTTTCGCGCACCGTTCGCGGCATTCTGGATGAGGCAAGGCGTCTGGTCGGCCTGGGCGCCCGCGAAATCACCTTGCTGGGCCAGAATGTCAATGCCTTTCACGGCGAAGGCCCGGACGGCGGCGACTGGGGGCTTGGCCGCCTGATTTTGGCCATGGCCGACATCGATGGCCTGGACCGCATCCGCTATACGACCAGCCATCCGAGGGACATGGACGATGAGCTGATCGCGGCCCACGGATCCGTACCGGCGCTGATGCCGTTCCTGCATCTCCCGGTTCAATCCGGCTCCGACAGGATCCTCGCCGCGATGAACCGCAAGCACAGCCAGGCCGACTATCGCGCCGTGGTCGACCGTTTGCGCGTGGCCCGGCCGGACATGGCGCTGTCCTCGGACTTCATCGTCGGCTTCCCCGGGGAAAGCGATCGCGATTTTGCCGACACGCTGCGGCTGGTCACCGATATCGGTTACGCCCAGGCCTACAGCTTCAAGTACAGCGCGCGCCCCGGTACACCGGCCGCCGCGTTGGGCGACCAGGTCCCCGAGGCCGCGAAGAGCGAGCGCCTGGCCATGCTGCAGGAGTTGTTGAATGCCCAGCAGCAGGCGTTCAACCGCGCGACCGTCGGCCAGGTGGTACCTGTGCTGCTGGATCGGCACGGCAAGCGGCCGGGACAGTTGCAAGGCCGCAGCCCGGCGATGCAGTCGGTTTTTGTTGCAGCGAACAAGGCGCACTATGGTAGCATCGTCGATGTGCATATCGACGACGCCTTCGCCAACAGCCTGACGGGTACGCCCGTCGACAACCGGGCTGTTCCGAACGGCCAGGCGCCCGCGCTGGAGGCGTTTGCTTGACGGCAGCCAAGCGCAGCGTCGATCTCGATTTCGAAGACAATACGTTGGTGCCGCTGCTTTATGGCGAGCACGACACGCATCTGACCCGGATCGAGCACCTGCTGGGCGTGACCCTGGCCTCAAGGGGCAATCGCATCACAGTCAGCGGGTCTAACGAGGCGACCAAGCGGGCGGAACTTGTGCTGTCCGCCCTTTGGGATCGGCTGGAACGTGGACAGTCGGTCGGCCCGCCGGAGATCGACGCCGCGATCCGCTTCAGCGCGGACCAGGCGAACGAAAACCAGGACGCGTCGGCGATGTCGAGGCGCATGAACGCGCCCAGCGCCGGCATTCGAACCAAACGCAAGGCCATTCAACCGCGCACGCCGACGCAAGCCGACTATATCGACGCGCTCGGCGCGTCAGAACTGGTCTTTGGTCTGGGCCCGGCGGGCACGGGCAAGACTTATCTGGCCGTCGCCCAGGCCGTCGCGTTTCTGGCTTCCGGCCAGGTCGACCGCATCATCCTGACCCGGCCGGCGGTCGAGGCCGGCGAACGTCTCGGCTTTCTGCCTGGCGACCTAAAGGAAAAGATCGACCCGTATCTGCGGCCCCTGTACGACGCGCTTTACGACATGCTGCCGGCTGAACAGGTGGTGCGTCACTTGGAAACCGGCGTCATCGAGGTCGCACCGCTGGCCTTCATGCGTGGCCGCACGCTCGCCAACTCGGCCATCATTCTGGACGAGGCGCAGAACACGACCCAGACCCAGATGAAGATGTTTCTGACCCGGATGGGCGAGAATGGCCGCATGGTCATTACCGGCGATCCCAGTCAGGTCGACCTGCCGCGTGGCGTGACATCGGGACTTCTGGAGGCGGTCCAGGTCTTGAGAAACATCCCGCAGGTGCGCTTCGTGCGCTTCAGCGATCAGGACGTCGTGCGCCATCCCATGGTCACCCGCGTGGTACAGGCGTACGACGCCTACGAACGGGGGCTTCAGGGCGAACTGGCCCTGAAACGATAGACGATTTGGCCGACATCGACGCCGCCGTCGAAAGGGCCGACCCGCGGTGGCCTGCGGACCTGCCCGACAGGCTGCAACCCTTGATCGCAACGGCAATCGGTTCGGCCACCGCGCCCGACGGGCCGCTGGAATTGTCGGTGGTTCTGGCCGACGACCAAACCGTCCAATCGCTCAACCGCGACTATCGCGACAAGGACCGTCCGACGAATGTGCTGTCGTTCGCGCTGACGGAAGGTGACGAGCCGGCTGGCCTGCCGGGCCAGCCGATTGTCCTGGGCGATGTCCTTCTTGCCTACGAAACCGTTGCATTAGAGGCACGCCAGCAGAATAAGTCGCTTCAAGACCATGTTTTTCATCTCGTTGCGCATGGCGTTCTTCATCTTCTGGGCTATGATCACCAAGTGGAACAAGACGCCCGCGAAATGGAGCGTTTGGAAAAGGCCATTCTCGCCGAGTTTGCGATTGCAGATCCCTATGGTCCGGATTCGTAAAGACCCCGCGTTCATCGCCGATCCAATGCCCATCGCCCGCGCCTGACGAACGACGCCAATGACCGCCGACATATCCGCCAGTAGCAGGCCCCGTGGCGACGGGGCGGACAACGATCAACAGCAATCCGGTCAAGCCGAAGTCGGACTGTTCCGCAACTGGCTGCGCGCCGCCTTGCGCGGCAAGCCGGACAATAGCTGGCGCGAAACAATCGAAGAACTGATCGAGGAGAATGGCGAGGCACAGGCCGAGGCCGCAGACCATGAGCGCATTCTATTGGGCAACATCCTGCGCCTTAAGGACCTGACGGCCTACGACATCATGGTGCCCAGGGCCGATATCATCGCCTGCGACATCGAAACCTCGATACCCGAATTCATGAGCGTGCTGACCGAACACGCGCACAGCCGGGTTCCGGTCTATCGCGAAACGCTCGACGACACGGTCGGTTTCGTTCACATCAAGGACGTCATGGCCCATCTGGCCAAGGGCGGCGACTTTCAGCTTAGCGAGCTGATCCGCGAGGTGCCGATCATCGCGCCCTCGATCCCGGTTCTCGACCTCTTGCTGGAGATGCGGCAGCAACGCCAACATTTGGCCCTGGTTATCGACGAGTTTGGCGGCATCGACGGCCTGATCACGATCGAGGATCTGGTTGAGGAAATCGTCGGGGAGATCCAGGACGAGCATGACATGGATGACGAGCCGGCCATGATAGAGGCCGCCGATGGCAGCATCCTGGCCGATGCCCGCCTTCCGCTTGCAGACTTCGAAGCCAAGGTCGGCCCCTTGGTCGACGACGGTGACCGCGAGGACATCGATACGCTGGGCGGCCTGGTGTTCTCCATTGCCGGCCGCATCCCGGCGCGCGGCGAAGTCTTGCGCCACGAGACGGGCTTGGAGTTCGAGGTGGTCGAAGCCGACCCAAGGCACATCAAGAAACTACGCGTACGGCCCGCCGCGCCGGCGGACCCAGGCAGAAGCCCCGACAACGAAAACGCGTCGTGAACACTAGCCAGGCCGAGGCCGCCGCCGGCGGCGCATCGGCCACGCCGTCCGGCCCCCTGGTCCGGTTCGCCCAACGTCTAACCGAGCTGAGACCGCGCAGCCGTTTTGCCGCTTCGTTCGGGTTCGGCGCGCTCGCCTCGTTGGCGATGCCGCCCCTGGGCGCCGCACCTGTCTTGCTGGTGTCGTTTCCAGGTCTGATTTGGCTGATTGCCGGCGCGCGCACCTTTTGGGGTGCTTTCGGGGCGGGATGGGCCTTCACCTTCGGCTTCCTGCTGCTCGGGCTTTACTGGGTTCCGGTATCGATGCTGGTCGATCCGGCCTTTTACTGGATGATTCCGTTCACGGCCGCCGGTCTACCCGCCGGCATGGCTCTTTATCACGGCCTCGCCATTGCTGTTTGGTGGCGCCTGCCGTTCAGCGGTATCGGACGGGTGATCGCGTTTGCGGTTTTTTGGAGCGTCGCGGAATGGTTGCGGGGCCATTTGCTGACCGGCTTTCCCTGGCATCTGATCGGCTATGCCTGGGTTGACTGGCTGCCGGTCATCCAGTCCGTGTCGCTGATCGGCATTTATGGCCTCAGCCTTCTGACGGTTCTGGCCGCCTCGCTGCCGGGCGCCTGGATCACGCCCTCAACACGCAGCCTGCCCGGGCTAGGCGCCTGGTTGATCGCACTAGCGGTGATTGCCGGCCTCAGCATCTGGGGTGGTTTCAGACTGTCGGCTGCATCAAACGATGTCGTTCCCAATGTGAACCTGCGGCTGGTGCAACCCAATATCGAACAGCAAGACAAGATGAACCCCGACTTGTGGCCGGACAACTTCCGGTTGCTGCTCGGCCTCAGCGTCGATCCGGGGACGGATGCCGGGGCCTCGCCGCCGACCCACATCATCTGGCCCGAGACAGCCCTGCCGTATCTCGTGGAGCAGGACGAGAATGCGCGCCGTGCCCTAGCGTCGATTGCGCCGACCGGTGGCACGGTGATAACCGGCGTGCCGCGCAGGACGGGCGACGGCGACGATCAGCGGTTCTTCAACGGCATGATCGCCGTCGACGGTGACGCCTCGATCGTAGCAACCTACGACAAGCACCACCTCGTACCGTTTGGCGAATACATGCCGTTCAGCGACTGGCTGCCCTTGCGCGCGATCGCCGGACGGCGGTTCGATTACTCCTTCGGGCCGGGACCGCAGACACTTGCTGTCCCGGGGCTGCCGCCCTTCAGCCCGATGATCTGCTACGAGGTGATTTTTCCCGGCAACGTCGTCGATGCCGATGACCGGCCTCAATGGTTGCTCAACATTACCAATGATGCGTGGTTCGGACGGACCGCCGGTCCGCATCAGCATTTCGCGATCGCACGCGTACGCGCCGTCGAAGAGGGTCTGCCGCTGGTTCGCGTTGCCGGCACCGGCATCTCCGGCGTTACGGATTCCTATGGGCAAATCCGAGCGTATATCGGCGTTGAGGAGCGGGGCGTGCTGGACACCGAACTGCCGGTTGCTTTGCCTGCCACTACCTATGCTCGAATTGGTGACATGGGGTACGTAACCATAGCGATTGTGCTACTTGCCGTTGCCGCCGCCACAAGCACCGGCAGGCGACAAAAGTTTGATCAATCGCCGCCAAATTGAAAGATATCGCTGGATTGTGGGTGCATACATACGTATGTTGATGGTGTCTCAACATCATCCAACGGAAACAAAAAACGTGTCCACAAACACCCGCAATCAAGATCAAGCCGTAACCGAGAGGCCCCGGCGCCGGGTCGGCCGGCCCCCGATTGGCGACACGCCGAACCCGGTCGACAAGCATGTTGGCATGCAGGTCAGGGCGCGTAGGGCTCTGCTCGGCTACAGCCAGGAACGGCTGGGCGATGCTATCGGGCTGACATTCCAGCAGGTTCAGAAGTATGAGCGCGGCACCAACCGCGTCAGCGCAAGCCGTCTTTGGGACCTTGCCGCCGCATTGGGCGTACCCGTTTCGTATTTCTTCGACGGGCTTGACGCTGAAAGCCAGGCCGAGGCGCTGGCCGAATATGAGGGCGGTAACACGGCGTTCGATGACGACCTGATGGGCCGGCGCGAAACCCTTGAACTTGTGCGTGCCTACTACACAATTAGTGATCCTGCGGTGCGGCGGCGGATCTATGATCTGGCCCGTACAATTTCTCGCGGCGACGAGGAAGACGGCGGCGGTCTCGACCTTCAGTAACACCGTCGACAACCGTTCGGTCGACAAGCGCTGGATCGTGTCGTCAGCTATCCAGATCTGCTAGCCCTTCTGCCTTGACGTTCGACACGAGGCTTGCCACAACCGCCGATTACCGATCGCGGGCGATGGATGTCGCCCGCGATCGGCATTCATTGGCATGTTGCGAAAGGTCCTGTTCCCGTGTCCACCGCGTCCTACGTGTTCACCAGCGAGAGCGTGTCGGAAGGCCATCCCGACAAGGTTTGCGACCGCATATCCGACGCCATTGTCGATACCTATCTGACGGCCGACCCCGAGGCGCGGGTCGCCGTCGAAACGCTGACCACCACAAACCGCATCGTTCTGGCGGGCGAGGTGCGCGGACCCGAGCACGTCACGGCTGAGACCTTGGAAGACGTGGCGCGCGCCGCGGTCAAGGACATCGGCTACGAACAGGATGGCTTCCACTGGCGCAATGCCGAGGTTTGCGTCTATGTCCATCGCCAGTCGGCCGACATCGCAATGGGTGTCGACGCGTCGGGCAACAAGGACGAGGGGGCCGGCGATCAAGGCATCATGTTCGGCTACGCTTGCCGCGAAACCGATATCTTGATGCCGGCGCCGATCTATTTCGCCCACCAGATCCTCAAGAGCCTGGCTGAGGCGAGGCATTCCGGCGCCGAGCCGCATCTGGGCCCCGACACCAAGGGGCAAGTGTCGCTGCGCTACGAAAACAGCATGCCGGTTGGCGCCACCTCGATCGTTGTCTCAACCCAGCACAGCGAAGACCTGGATCAGGACCGGGTCCGCGAGATCGTTCGCCCGCACGTGATGAACGTGCTGCCGGAAGGCTGGATGTGCCCGGAGGAGCAGTTCTACGTCAATCCGACCGGTCGGTTCGTGATTGGCGGCCCCGACGGCGATGCCGGGCTGACCGGGCGCAAGATAATCGTCGACACCTATGGCGGCGCCGCACCCCATGGCGGCGGCGCCTTTTCCGGCAAGGACCCGACCAAGGTCGACCGGTCGGCCGCCTACGCGGCGCGCTATCTGGCCAAGAACGTCGTCGCGGCCGGGCTGGCCGACAAATGCACGATCCAGCTCAGCTATGCGATTGGCGTTTCGCACCCGCTTTCGGTCTATATCGACACCCACAAGACCAACGAGGTCGACACCGAACGGCTGTCCAAGACCTTGCGCGAACTGGTCAACCTGACGCCGCGTGGTATCAGAGAGCATCTCGGTTTGAACAAGCCAATCTACGCGCGCACGGCCGCCTACGGCCATTTTGGGCGCCCGCCTGAAGCAGACGGCGGTTTTTCCTGGGAAAGAACTGACCTGGTCGACGATCTACGATCGGCCTTCGCCTGATCAGCGCGCCGATGGCGGAGAGACCACCGCCTGAACGAAGGTTTTACGGCAGGCGCCGTGGTCGGAAACTGCGCGCTGGGCGGGCGCGGCTGTTGGAAACCCTGCTGCCGCGCCTCGCTATCGATCTACCCCCCGACCGACAAAAGCTGGACTGGCAGAATCTGTTCTCCAGGCCGATGGAAAGCCTGTGGCTGGAAATCGGCTTTGGTGCCGGTGAACACTTGCTGGCCCAAGCCCGATCGCACCCCGACATCGGCTTCATCGGTTGCGAGCCTTACATCAACGGCATGTCCACGCTTTTGGCGGTCATCGACGCCGAGGCATTGGACAATGTTCGCGTGTTCGCGGACGACGCCAACCGCCTGATCGATGTCCTGCCCGACCGGTCGGTCGATCGCTGTTTCCTGTTGTTCCCGGACCCTTGGCCGAAGGCTCGCCATCATCGACGGCGGTTCATCCAGCCGGAATCGGTCGCCGTCCTCGCCCGGATCCTGCGCGATGGCGCGGAGCTGCGCATCGCCAGCGATGACGCCCCGCTGATTGATTGGATGCTGTTCCATGTTCGGCGGAACGGATGCTTCGAATGGCAGGCCCGTTCGTCGGCCGACTGGCGGCAACGTCCGGACGACTGGCCGCCGACGCGCTACGAGGCCAAGCGACTGCACGGACCGCCTGTATTCCTGCGGTTCCTGCGGCGCCCAAGGAACAACGATCGTTCGTAAATCCCTTGTGTTCGGCGCCGAACCGACTATATTGCCGGCAACACATCCGATACCGACCTTTTTGTGAGGTCGTTGAGTATGGGGTGGGCCTCGCGGCCCGCCTTTTTGTTTTTCAGCATGGCGTTTCGGTCGCATGGCTTGCGAAACGAAACGGGATGGTGGGCGGTGAGCGCCACGGACAAGGTCAAAGCGATTATCGAGCCCTCGCTGGAGGCGATGGGGTATGAGTTGGTGCGCGTTCAGCTAACCGCTGGCGGACGGCCGACTCTACAGATCATGGCCGAACGCTCCGATCGCGCCGAAATGACGGTGGACCATTGCGCCGAGATCAGCCGCACCGTGTCGGCCTTGCTGGATGTCGAAGACCCGATCGATGCGGCGTATTATCTGGAGGTCTCGTCGCCCGGTATCGATCGGCCCCTGACCCGCTTGGCGGATTTTGAGCGTTTCGCCGGCTTCGAGGCCAAGCTGGAGGCACGCACCGCGATCGACGGCAGGCGGCGCTTTCGCGGCGCCCTCGCCGGGTGCGACGGCGCGTGTGTTCTCGTGGTGCCAGAAGGGGCCGACGAACCGGTGTCGATCCCGTTTGACGATCTCGCCAAGGCCAAGCTGGTGCTGACGGACGCGTTGATTGCCGCCGGCCGCTGAACAGAAACGACGGCGCAGTTTTAGGAGACAGGAAGAATCATGGAATTGCTGCATGTTGCCGACGCGGTCGCGCGTGAAAAGCTGATCGAACGCGATGAAGTTCTGGAGGCCATGGAACAGGCAATTCAGAAGGCCGGTCGGTCGAAATACGGGCTGGAGCACGACATCCGTGCCCACATCAACCGCAAGACCGGCGAGATCGAACTGAAGCGCTTTCTTGAGGTTGTCGAGGATGAGGCCAGCGTCGAAAACGAGGCGACCCAGATAACCCTATCCCGGGCGCGCACGAAGGACGCCAATGTCGCCGTCGGCGCGTTTTTGAGCGACGACCTACCACCGATCGATTTCGGCCGCATTGCCGCCCAGACGGCCAAGCAAGTCATCGTCCAGCGGGTGCGCGATGCGGAGCGCAAGCGGCAATACGAGGAGTACAAGGACCGGGTCGGCGAGATCGTCAACGGCCTCGTCAAACGCGCCGAATACGGCAATGTGAACGTCGACCTGGGCCGCGCCGAGGCCATTATCCGCCGCGACGAACTGCTGCCGCGCGAGCATTACAAGATCGGCGACCGGGTCCGCGCCTACATCTACGACGTCCGCCAGGAAGTGCGCGGACCGCAGATCTTCCTGTCGCGCACGCATCCGCAATTCATGGCCAAGCTGTTCGCGATGGAGGTGCCGGAGATCTATGACGGCATCATCGAGATCAAGGCGGTCGCCCGCGACCCAGGCAGCCGGGCGAAGATCGGCGTGATCAGCCACGACAGTTCCATCGATCCGGTTGGCGCCTGTGTCGGCATGCGCGGCAGCCGCGTTCAGGCGGTGGTCGGCGAACTTCAGGGTGAGAAGATCGACATCATCCCCTGGTCGCCCGACACAGCGACATTCGTGGTCAACGCGCTGGCACCCGCCGAGGTCACCAAGGTCGTGATGGACGATCATCAGCACCGTATCGAGGTGGTGGTGCCGGACGACCAGCTATCGCTGGCGATCGGCCGGCGCGGGCAGAATGTCCGGCTGGCGTCCATGCTGACCGGCTGGGACATCGACATCATGACCGAGGCGGAGGAATCCGAACGCCGCACCGAAGAAATGCGCCAGCGCAGCGAACTGTTCATGGAGGCGCTGGACGTCGACGACGTGATCGCCCATCTGCTGGTCGCCGAGGGCTTCTCGTCGGTTGAAGAGGTCGCCTTCATCGACGTGGCCGAGCTGACCTCCATCGAGGGCTTCGACGAGGATATCGCGCTTGAGCTGCAACGGCGCGGCCAGGCGTTTGTCGAGGAGCAAAACCGGCTTGCCATCGAACGGTACAAAGAGCTGGGCGTCGCCGACGATCTGGCAGCGGTCGAAGTCCTCACCCCCGGCATGCTGGTCGCGCTGGGCGAGGACGACATCAAGACACTGGAAGACTTTGCCGGCCTTGCGGGCGACGAGCTGGTCGAGCTGTTGGGCGAGAACGTCTTCACCGAGGAAGAGGCCAACGCACTGATCATGCAGGCGCGGGTCGCCGCCGGATGGGTAACCGAGGAAGAGCTCGCGGCGCTAGCGGCTGAGCAAGAGGCCGAGGAGGAAAGCGCCGAACCAGAGGTGGCGCCGGCCTAACGGCTGGAGAGGCTATTGACGAGCGCGATGATGCAACTGGAGCAGGCACACGAGATATCGGCGCCCCAACAGGGGCGTGCACCGGCCGGCGTTGACGGTCCCGTGCGCCGGTGTCTGGTCACACGGGTAACGCTGCCCAAGCCGGCGCTGTTGCGCTTCGTGGTGGCGCCCGACGGTGCCCTGACACCCGACCTGGCCGCGAAATTGCCAGGCCGTGGCCTCTATGTGCTGCCGCGCCGCGCGGTATTGGCGAAGGCGGTCGACAAGAACGTCTTTGCCAAGGCAGCCCGCCAACCGGTGAGCATAAGCGACGGGCTGGCTGACGAGATTGAGCGACAGCTAACCCGACGGTGCATTGACCTGTTAAGCTTGGCACGCCGCGCCGGCGACGCAGTGGCGGGCTTCGAAAAAGTCCGCGCCTGGCTGCAGCAAGGCAGGGCGGCGCTGGTGATCGAGGCGATCGATGGCGCCGAGGGTGGTCGCGGCAAGCTGCGCGGGCTGATGCGCGGCGTGGCCGATACCGGACAGCCAGCGCCTCAAATGTTGGCATTTGCCGACGCCAACACTCTGGGGGCTGCCTTTGGCCGGGACCATGTGGTACATGCTGCCCTCCGGTCCGGGGGATTGGCCGACCGGCTGGCTTCGGAAGCGCGGCGATTGCAGGATTTTTTGGCGGCCGAGAATGGCTCGACCGTCGGTACGGATAGTGGGCGAAAGCGACGCGAATTATGACGGATCAAAAAGAACAGGATCGCAAGACGCTAAGCCTGGGCGGTCGAGGCAAGCTGAGCTTGAGCAAGACGGGCGAAGGCGCCCAGGTGCGCCAAAGCTTCTCCCATGGCCGGTCCAAGACCGTTCAGGTCGAGGTCAAACGCAAGCGAGACCTTCGCGGCGGCACCAAGGCTGACCTCGCGGACGGCGGCGCTGCGGCGCGACGGGCCGCTGAGGGTACGGGCGGCCGCGGCCAGAAGAGCGTCAGCCGCACGCTGACCGAGGCCGAGCGCGAGGCGCGGGCGCGCGTCCTGCGGCTGAACCGCGAGGAACAGGCGCGCCAACCGGCGCCCGTCGCGGCTGTGGCCGAGGCCGACGTGCTGGTCGAAGAGCCGGAAGCGGAGGCTGTCGAGACCGTCGAGCCGGAGGCCAAGGGGCCACTGAGTCCTGAAGAGCTGCGCCAACGCGAGCTTGACGAACTGCAGAAAATCGAGGCCGACGAGCAGCGCCGGAAGGAAGAAGAAAAGGCCCGGACTGACGAGATCGAACGGCAACGCCGCGAGGAAGAGGCCCGCCGTCAGGCCGAGGAAGAACGCCGGCGTGCCGTCGGCGAGCGGTCCGGCATGGCCGCGGCGGCGAAGGTCGCGACGATCGAAGAGGATGACGATCGCGGCAAGAAGAGCGCGCCACGCAACGACCGCCGGCCGGCGCCCAGCCGCCATCGCAACGAACCGCGACGGCGCGGCGGCAAGATGACCGTCACCCAGGCCCTGAACCAGGACGACGCCGGACGGGCGCGCAGCCTGGCGGCCATGCGGCGGCGGCAGGAAAAACAGCGCGCCACCCAATCGGACCAGCCGAAGGAGAAAATCATCCGCGACGTCGTGGTGCCGGAGGTGATCACGGTTCAAGAGCTGGCCAACCGTATGGCCGAGCGCGGCGCCGATGTGATCAAGACCATGATGCGCATGGGCGTCATGGCGACCATCAACCAGTCGATCGACGCCGACACGGCGGAGCTGATCGTCGAGGAGTTCGGCCACAAAATCCGCCGTGTGTCGGAATCCGACGTCGAACTGGGCCTGCGCGGTTCCGACGACGAGACCGGCGATCTGAAGATGCGGCCACCGGTGGTCACGATCATGGGACATGTCGATCACGGCAAAACGTCGCTGTTGGACGCGTTGCGCAAGACCAACGTGGTCAGCGGCGAGGCCGGCGGCATCACCCAGCATATCGGCGCCTATCAGGTGACCGCAGAAGACGGCAACGTCATCACCTTCATCGACACCCCCGGCCACGAGGCGTTCACCGCCATGCGCGCCCGGGGCGCCAACACCACGGATATCGTCATCCTGGTGGTGGCGGCCGACGATGCTGTGATGCCTCAAACGGTTGAGGCCATTCGCCATGCCAAGGCGGCGGAGGTTCCGATCATCGTCGCCATCAACAAGATCGACCTGCCGGACGCCAACCCGCAGCGCGTGCGCGAGGCCCTGCTGCAACACGAGGTCGTCGTCGAGCAACTGGGCGGCGACGTGCAGGACGTCGAGGTCTCGGCCAAGACGGGCCAGGGCCTGGACGATCTGTTGGAGGCCATCAGCCTGCAGGCCGAGGTGCTGGAACTGACCTCCAACCCCGATCGCCCGGCCGAAGGCTCGGTGATCGAGGCCAAGCTGGAACGCGGCCGTGGTTCGGTCGCCACCGTGCTGGTTCAGCGCGGCACCTTGCGGGGCGGCGACATCTTCGTCACCGGTTCCGAATGGGGCCGCGTACGGGCCCTGATCGACGACCATGGCGAACAGATCGACGAGGCCGGGCCGTCAATGCCGGTCGAGGTCCTGGGGCTGCAGGGCACGCCCTTGGCCGGCGACGATTTCGTCGTGGTGCCCGACGAGGCGCGCGCGCGCGAGATCAGCGACTATCGCGACCGCAAGAAGCGCGAGGCGGCCCAGGTCGCCGGCAGCCGCGGCACGCTGGAGCAGATGTTTGCCCAGGCGCAGAAGGGCGAGGTGAAGGCCCTGCCGGTGGTCATCAAGGCCGACGTCCAGGGCTCCGCCGAGGCCATCGACGCCAGCCTTGCCAAGCTGGTCGAGGACAATGAGGAACTCGACGTCCGAGTCCTGCATTCGGCGGTCGGCGCAGTGAATGAATCCGACGTGACGCTGGCGGCATCGACCGGCGCGCTGATCATCGGCTTCAACGTCCGAGCCAACCCACAGGCGCGCGATGCGGCCAAACGTGACGGCGTGGAGATCCGGTACTACGGCGTCATCTATGACGTGATCGATGATGTGCGAAACGCGCTCAGCGGTCTTCTGTCGCCGACCTTGCGCGAAAACTTCATCGGCAATGCCGAAATCCGCGAGGTCTTCCAGATCACCAAGGTCGGCAAGGTCGCCGGCTGCATGGTCACCGACGGTCTCGTGCGGCGCGGCGCCGGCGTACGGCTGCTGCGCGACAACGTCGTGATCCATGAAGGCAAGCTGAAGACCCTGAAGCGCTTTAAGGACGAGGTGCGCGAAGTGCGCGAAGGTTACGAATGCGGCATGGCCTTCGAGAATTACGACGACATCCGACAGGGCGACGTCATCGAGGCCTTCGAGGTCGAAGAGGTCCAGCGCGACCTCTAACCTCCACACCGCCATGATCGGGTGAGCCCGGTCGTGGCGGTCGCCGCCAATAAGGGTTCCGTTACATGTCCACTTCCTCCGCGCCGTCACAGCGGCAACTGCGGGTCGGCGAGCAGATCCGGCACGTGCTCAGCAGCCCGCTGATGCGCGGCGACCTGCACGACCCCCACCTGGCCGGCCTGTCCATCACCGTGACCGAGGTGCGGATCAGCCCCGATCTGCGCAACGCCACGGCTTTCGTCGTGCCGCTTGGCGGCCAATTGCCAGACGGCATGGACCAGCACGATTTGATCGATGCGCTGGACCATGCCGCGCCTTTTCTGCGTGGCCTCATCGCCGACGGCACAAGGCTGCGCTACACGCCGCGCCTGGGCTTTCGCATCGATACCAGCTTCGACGAGGGCGCGAAGATCGATCGGCTGTTGGCGAGCGATGAGGTGCGCCGCGACCTGGAGCCCGGACAAGCCGCGCCGTCCGACGGGAATGCAGATGGCTAGGCGCAAGGGAAGGCCGATCCATGGCTGGTTGGTTCTGGACAAACCCAAGGGCCTGACCTCGACGCAGGCGCTTGGCCAAGTCAAGCGCCTGTTCCAGCCGGCCAAGGCCGGCCATAGCGGCACCCTGGACCCGCTGGCGACCGGCGTCCTGCCGATCGCGTTCGGCGAGGCCACGAAAACCGTGTCCTTCACCATGGACGGGCTGAAAACCTACCGCTTCACCATCGATTGGGGCGTGGCCACCGACACGCTGGACGCGGAGGGCAAGCCGGTCGGCACCAGCGACGTTCGGCCAACGCCGGACGAAATCGAAGCCGCGTTGCCGGCCTTCGAGGGCGAGGTGATGCAGACGCCGCCGGCGTTTTCGGCAGTGAAGGTTGCCGGTGAGCGGGCCTACGATCTCGCCCGCGAGGGCGAAACCGTCGAACTGCAGCCAAGGCTCGTCTGGATCGAACGCTTGGCCCTGGTCGACGCCGCTGAGGCGGACCGGTCGGCGTTCGAGATGGTCTGCGGCAAGGGCACGTACGTGCGTGCATTGGCGCGTGACCTGGCCGCGCATCTCGGCACCGTCGGCCATGTGTCGGCCCTCACCAGAACATGCGTCGGACCGTTTTCGCTTGACGATGCGGTCGGTTTGGCGCATTTAGCCGCGCTGTCCGAGCAATCGGACAGAGATGACCATCTGCTTCCCGTCGACAGTCCGCTGGACGACATCCCGGCGGTCGATTTGACGGAGGCGGAGGCGCACAGATTGCGATGCGGCCAAGCGGTATCGTTGCTGCGCCGATCGGCTCGGGACCGGCTCTTCGGCCTGGAACCGGACCTGTCGGGCGGCGACGTTTTCGTTTTGGCCAAAGCGGGTGACACGCCCGTCGCCCTGACCCGGCTGGAAGCCGGGCAATTGCAGCCCGTGCGCGTGCTTAATCTTTAGGAGAGAAAGGAGCGCCCGATGTCGATCACACAAGCGCGCAAGCAGGAACTGATAACCCAACACGCCCGCGCCGAAGCGGACACCGGCTCGCCGGAGGTTCAGGTCGCGGTGCTGACGGAACGAATCGCTAACCTGACGGACCATTTGAAGACCCACGCCAAGGATTTTCACAGCCGGCGGGGTCTGTTGATGATGGTCGGTCGCCGACGCCGGCTGTTGGACTATCTGAAGCGCAAGAATGTCCAGCGATACGAAGCGATCGTGAAGGAGTTGGGCCTGCGCCGCTGAGTCTTGGCGGCCAGTTTCTTGTTGTTCACCATGAAACCAAACGTGAATTCGCGGCACCTTGAGGTGACGCACCGTCACGGCTGTTAGCCGTGCCCAAAACGGACGCCGTTTTCCGCAGTTGGAAAGCGGCGTTCTGCGTTTCGAACCCGGCTGGCTACAAGCCGACCGGGATCAAATGCATCTAAGAAAAGGGGGGTGAGTTGGCTAAGACACCCCCGCCCGCACTCGCCCAATCCGGGGCGACGGGTGTCCGACGAAGGAAGTGAGATCACTCATGTTCGAAATCTATCGTAGAGAAATCGATTGGGGCGGCCGCCCGCTGATCCTGGAAACGGGCAAGATCGCCCGCCAGGCCGACGGCGCCGTCATGGCCACCTATGGCGGCACGGTTGTGCTGTGCACTGCCGTCGGCGCAAAGTCGCCGCGACCCGGCATCGATTTCTTCCCCCTGACGGTAAACTATCAGGAAAAGACGTTCGCCACCGGCAAGATCCCCGGCGGCTTTTTCAAACGCGAAGGTCGGCCCTCGGAAAAAGAGACCTTGACCTCGCGCCTGATCGACCGGCCGATCCGGCCGCTGTTCGCCAAGGGCTATCGCAACGAAACCCAGGTCGTCTGCACCGTCCTGAGCCATGATCTGGAGAACGATCCGGACATCGTGGCCATGGTCGGCGCCTCGGCGGCCCTGACCATTTCCGGCATTCCGTTCCTGGGCCCGATCGCGGCCGCCCGCGTCGGCTATCACGACGGAAACTATGTGCTGAACCCGACGCGCGAACAGCTCGCCGAGAGCGCCCTCGACCTGGTCGTGGCCGGCACGCAAGAAGGCGTGCTGATGGTCGAGTCGGAGGCCGATGAGCTATCGGAGGAGATCATGCTGGGCGCGGTCAACTTCGGCCACACGCACTTCCAGCCGGTGATCGACGCGATCATCGACCTGGCGGAGCTGTGTGCCAAGGACCCGCGCGAACTGCCAGAGCCGGCGCCGGAGGTCGAGACCGTGCGCGAGAAGTTCGCTGGTTTTGGCGACAAGCTGCGCGACGCCTATGCCATCCGGGCCAAGCAGGAGCGTTACGACGCCATCGACGCGGTGAAGGCCGAGGCAATCGAAAGCCTAGGCGACGACGAGGCCGAACTGGCGGTCGCGGGCGGCGTCTTCAAATCGCTGGAAAGCGACATCGTGCGCGGCACCATTCTGGACGGCAGCGACCGGATTGACGGCCGTACCACCAAGGATGTCCGCCCCATCGTGGCGGAGGTCGGCGTGCTGGACCGGGCCCATGGCTCGGCCCTGTTCACGCGCGGCGAGACCCAGGCCCTGGTCGTCGCGACCCTGGGCACCGGCCGCGACGAGCAGATCATCGACGCGCTGGAAGGTGAGTATCGGGAGCACTTCATGCTCCATTACAACTTCCCGCCCTACTCCGTCGGCGAGGCCGGCCGCATGGGCTCGCCGGGACGGCGCGAAATCGGTCACGGCAAGCTGGCCTGGCGGGCCATCCGCCCGCTGCTGCCGTCGAAGGACGACTTCCCGTACACCATGCGCGTTGTTTCGGAGATCACCGAATCCAACGGTTCGTCGTCGATGGCCACGGTCTGCGGGACCTCGCTTGCCCTGATGGATGCCGGC
>JBCBSH010000049.1:0-22220 GCA_039819285.1 Pseudomonadota bacterium | reverse complement strand
CGGCACCGTGCGCGTGATCCGCGACGTCAACGGGCTCGCGGTCGACTATGATGTGCAGGGTGCCGACGTGCCGGCCTTTGGCAACAACGACCCGCGCGCCGACGATCTGGCGGTCGAGATCGTCAGGACCTTCATGGACAAGGTGCGCCAGAACCCGACCTATCGCGGCGCGGACCATACCCAGTCCGTGCTGACGATCACCTCGAACGTGGTTTACGGCAAGAAAACCGGCGCGACGCCGGACGGCCGTAAGGCCGGCGAGCCGTTCGCGCCGGGCGCCAATCCGATGCATGGGCGCGATCGCCTCGGCGCCATCGCCTCGGCGTCTTCCGTCGCCAAGCTGCCGTACGAACATGCGCAGGACGGCATCTCCTACACCTTCTCCATCGTCCCAGGCGCGCTCGGCCGCGTCGAGGAGGACCAGGTCGCCAATCTGCGCACGATCATCGCGAAGTTCGCCGACGACCAGGGCCACCACATCAATGTGAATGTCTTCAACCGTGAGACTTTGCGGGACGCGATGGATCATCCGGAGAAGTATCCGCAACTGACGGTTCGGGTCTCGGGCTATGCGGTGAACTTCATCAAGCTGACCCGCGAGCAGCAGGAAGAGGTGTTGAGCCGCACCTTTCACGAGGGGATGGGCAGCGCCTGACGCTTTGAGGGTATCTGGGCGAAGGCCTGGATACCCACCTTCCCAAAACCGTTGCTCTCAGAGTTGATGGAGCGGCCGTGGCCACGAAGACGCCGCATCTGACGCAACTGGCCAGCCATCGCCACGCGCTGCAGCACAACACGCTGGAAACCCCGTCGGTCGCCGATCTCGACCCGAGCCGGCGCGACTCGCACGCCGGCTACATCCATTCGATCGAAACAGCCGGCACGCTCGACGGCCCGGGCATCCGCTTCGTCGCGTTTCTGTCGGGCTGCCATTTCCGCTGCCAGTACTGCCACAACCCCGACACCTGGAAGCTGAAGCACGGGGTTCACGTCACCATCGACGACATGATGGCGGAGATCGAGCGCTATGCCGACTTCCTGATCGACTATCGCGGCGGGGTCACGCTGTCGGGCGGCGAGGTGATGGTGCAGGCGAAGTTCGCCGCCACGTTGGTGCGGCGGATCAAACAGCGCGGCATCCATGTGGCGATCGACACCAACGGCTATCTCGGCCATCAGGTCGGCGCGCAGATGATGCGCGATGTCGATCTCTGGCTGCTCGACATCAAGGCGTTCGACGAGGATCTGCACAGGCGCGTGACGGGCCAGTCAAACGCCCCCGTGCTCGACTTCGCCCGCCGCCTGTCGGATGAGGGCGAGCAGACCTGGGTCCGGTTCGTCCTGGTGCCGGGCCTGACGGACGATGCAGACGATATCGAGCGGCTCGCCGACTTTGTCGCCTCGCTGGAAACCGTGGAAAGGGTGGAGGTGCTGCGCTTTCATCAGATGGGCGCCTTCAAGTGGCGCGAAATGGGCCTGGACTACAAACTCAGCGACACCCAGGCGCCGAACGACGATCTCATCAACCGCGTTTGGCACCAGTTTTCGGCCCGAGGTCTGCGGGTCTATTGACTTGGCCCCGCGCGGCCGTGCGGCGTGCCGGTTCAGCCCTGCAACTGCACCCACAGGATCCGGTCACGTTCCGCCGTCCAGATCCGTGGCGTGTCCATGCCCTGGGCCTCGTCGTAGGCGCGCGAGACGTTGAAGGGCAGGCAGTGTTCATAGATCGCGAAGTCCTTGAACCTGTCGTCGCATTCGGCGCGGACGGCGTCCCAGGCCTCTTTCAGGCTGCCGCCGCGGGCGGCCACACGCTTGGCCGGCAGATAGGTGCTGGTCAGGAAGTCGCGCGTGCTTTCGATTGCGGCATTGACCATCTCGCGGCCCACCAACGCGTCGCCTCGGCCCGGCGCGATGGCGTCGACGTCATAGGCCTTGACCGCGTCCAGGGTCGCGCCCCAATCCGAGAAATGGGCGTCGCCGCAATAACAGGCGGAGCGGTATTCGACGATGTCGCCGGTGAACATGACGTTCTGGTCGGGCACCGAGATCACGATGTCGCCCGCGGTATGGGCGCGGCCCAGATGTTTCAGGTCGACCCGCCGCTTGCCCAGATAGATCGTCATGCTGTCGCTGAAGGTGGTGGTCGGCCAGGTCAGCCCCGGGATGCTCTCATGCCCTTCGAACAACCGGGGGAAGCGCTGGAACTCGCTGTCCCAGTCCTCCTGGCCGCGTTCGGCCACCATGGCCCGGGCTTTGTCCGACATGATGATCTGATCGGCGCCGTAGGCGGATGCGCCGAGGACGCGCACGGCGTGATAGTGGGTCATCACGACATGGCTGATCGGCTTGTCCGTCACCTCGCGGACCTTTTCGATCACCTTGGCGGCCAGCCGAGGGGTCGCCTGCGCCTCGATGATCATGACGCTGTCGTCGCCGATGATCACGCCGGAGTTTGGGTCGCCCTCGGCCGTGAAGGCCCACAGCCCGTCGCCGACCTCCGTGAACGTAATCGCCTTTTCTGTCATATCGGCGGCGGATGCGAATGCCTTGGACATGGTTTTCTCCCCTGTTCCGGGCGTGGCCCCGGCACCTCGTGGTGGCTGGTGTGTTCAGAATTCCGTCGGACTTTGATTTTGCTCAGCGCGCATAGGGGTCGTCCAGCGCCGGCACGACCGTGCCGACACAAGCGCCGAACCCGATGGTGTAACCGTCGCCATGGGCGGCGCCGGTCAGGCCCAGCGTATCGCCGTCTTCGAGGAACCTTCGCTGCTCGCCAGTGTCCAGCGTAATCGGCTCCTTCCCGCCCCAGCTCAGTTCCAGCAGCGAGCCGCGCTCCGGCTTGATCGGGCCTGAGATCGTGCCGGAGCCCAGCAGATCCCCAACCCTCATCGGGCACCCCGATGTGGTGTGGTGGGCCAATTGCTGGGCGGCGGAGTAGTAGATCTCCCGATAGTTCGTCCGGGCAATGGTGGTCGCTTGCTTGCCCGTCGGCGCCAGGGTCACGGCGAGGTCGATGTCGTACAGCATCGGCCCGACATCGGCGAGGTGGGGCAGCAGCGCCTTCTCGCGCGTCGGCGCGTCGGCACGAAACGGTTCCAGCGCGGCCTTGGTGACGATCCAGGGCGAGATGGTCGTAGCGGTCGCCTTGGCCTGAAAGGGGCCAAGCGGCTGATACTCCCAGGCCTGGATGTCGCGGGCGGACCAGTCGTTCAGCAGCACATAGCCAAAGATCGCGTCGTCCGCCTCCTGAACCGAGATCGGCCCGTCCGACGCCGTGCCGACAATGGCCCCCATCTCAAGCTCCAGATCGAAGCGGGCACTGGGCTGGAAGCGCGGCTCTTCGGCGTCGCGCGGCTTCACCTGGCCCCACGGGCGCCGCACATCCGTGCCGGAAACGACGACGGACGAGGCGCGGCCGTTATAGCCGATCGGCAGGTGTAGCCAGTTGGGCGGCAGCGCGTTTTCGGGGCCGCGGAACATCGTGCCGACATTGAACGCGTGGTTCTTGCCGGCGTAGAAGTCGGTGTATTCCGCGACCCGGAACGGCAGGTGCAGGTCGGCATCCGCCTGGTCGACCAGCAGCGGTTCCACCTCGGCTCGTTCGGCCGCCCCTTCGGAAAACAGCGCGATCAGGCGGGCCCGCAAGGCCGCCCATGCGTCGGGGCCCAGCGCCATGAACCCGTTCCAAGCGGGGGCGTCAAAGACGACTTTGTCGTCCATGCGCACCAGGCCCGCCGCCTCGGCGGCCGCCATGTCCAGGATCTTGTCGCCGATCGCCACGCCACAGCGCGGTTCCAACATCGCCGTGGAAAACACGCCATAAGGCAGATTGTTGACGGGAAAGGGCGTGTCGGCGTCGTTCGCACGCGCCACCCATGAGCGGATGAGCTGGGTCATCGCGGATCTCTACCTGTTTGGGTTCGGTTCAAGGGCGCCGCTGCTAATCGGCCAGCGCATCATGGCATCAAAGTCCCGGGCTGTCGTGTGCAGTTGCCGGGGGCCTATTTCAGCCCCGGCGTGCCGTCGAACTTCTTCTCAAGATCGGACCAGCAGTCGATGTAGTCGTCCTGCAAGGGCGCCTCCTCCGCCGCAAATCGCGTCAGATGCTGCGGAAAGCGGGTCTCGAACATGAAGGCCATGGTGTTGTCCAGCTTCTGCGGCGGCAAGTCGGAGGTTGAGGCTTTTTCGAACGCCTCCCGATCCGGCCCATGTGGCAGCATCATGTTGTGCAGGCTCATGCCGCCCGGCACGAAGCCGTGAGGCTTGGCGTCGTACTGGCCATAGATGTTGCCCATCAGCTCCGACATGATGTTCTTGTGATACCAGGGCGGACGAAAGGTGTTTTCGGCGACCATCCAGCGCTCGCGAAACAGCACGAAGTCGATATTGGCCGTGCCCGGCTGGCCCGAGGGTGCCGTCAGCACGGTGAAGATCGATGGGTCGGGATGGTCGAACAGGATCGCGCCGACCGGGCAATAGGTGGTCAGATCGTACTTCACCGGCGCGTAGTTGCCGTGCCAGGCCACGATGTCGAGCGGGCTTTGGCCGATCTCGGTCCGGTGGAACTGGCCGCACCATTTGACGGTCACAGTGGACGGTGCTTCGCGATCCTCGAAGGCGGCGACCGGTGCCTTGAAATCGCGCGGGTTGGCCATGGCGTTGGCACCGATCGGCCCTCTGCCCGGCAGCTCGAACTTCTGGCCGTAATTCTCGCAGACGAAGCCGCGCGCCGGACCTTCCACGACCTCAACGCGATAGACCAGACCGCGCGGTATGATGGCGATCTCCTGCGGCTTCAGATCGACGATCCCCAACTCCGTGGCGAACCGCAATTGCCCCGCCTGCGGCACGATCAGCAGCTCGGAATCGGCGGAGTAGAAGTAATCGTCGCGCATGGACTCAGTGACGAGATAGATGTGCGCGGCCATGCCGACTTGCGTATTGACGTCCCCGGCTGTGGTCATGGTGCGCATGCCCGTCAGCCAGGTCAGGGGCTCCGACGTCATCGGCACGGGGTCCCAGCGATACTGGCCCAGGGAAATGACATCCAGGTCGACGCTGGGTGCTGACTGCCAGTACGGCAGGTCGATCTTTGCGTATCGGCCGGAATGCTTCACCGAGGGGCGAATGCGATAACACCAGGTCCGCTCGTTTTGGTGGCTCGGTGCGGTAAAGGCCGTGCCGGTGAGCTGTTCGGCATAAAGGCCGTAATTCACCCTCTGCGGGCTGTTCATGCCGCGCGGCAAGGCGTCCGGCAGCGCCTCGGTCTCGTGATTGTTGCCAAATCCGGGCATGTAGCCTTCGTTCGGCCCTGGCAAGGAAGGTGCCCTCACCAGCGGGCTCGACGGTAACCGCGTGTCCATCCGTATATCCTCCTGGCTTGTCCCTAGGACATATTAGTTGCTTTTGTAACTAACAAGGCACAATGTCGCCCGATGACCAAAAAGGACGAATTCGATCTGAAGGATTTCCTGCCCTATCTGCTGAACCAGGCGGCCGAGGTGACGAGCCGCGAGTTCCAGACCTATTATCGGCGCCGCTATGGCATGCTGCGCACGGAGTGGCGGGTGGTGTTCCATCTCGGTCGGTATGGCGACATGACGGCGACGGAGATCTGCGACCGTTCCATGACCCACAAGACGAAGGTCAGCCGGGCCGTGAAAGCGTTGGAAAAAAAGCGCTTCATCAAGCGCACGGTCGTGGAAGAAGACAAGCGCAACGAAACGCTGTCCCTTACCCCGAGTGGCAGGGCTGCGTTCAAGGATCTGTTTTCGGCCGCGAGAACCTACAACGAAACGGTCACTCGGCGGTTCACCGCCGAAGAAAACGACGTGCTTAGGGCGTGTTTGGCTAAGATCGCGGACACTTGAGGCTTGGTGCCCCCCTCGAACGTGACCTTGGACCGCATCGTGTTCGCCGGGCGAGGATGATTAGGATCAAACGGAAATGCCTCTGCCGCACCGCCCTTGTCATCGGCCGTGATCAGCGACGCCGATCAAAGCGCCGTTGTCGCATTTCTTGAGTCGGGCGCGGCCTTCGGCGGCCGACCGGTCGAGCGTATCGACACCCATATCTCGCACGTGTTTTTGGCCGGTGACCGCGCTTACAAGATGAAGCGCGCGGTCAAGCTGGACTTTCTGGACTATTCCACCCTGGCGCTCAGGCATCACTTCTGCAAACGCGAGATCGAGGCCAACCGCGTGATGGCGCCGGACCTCTATCTGGGGCTGGCCCCAGTCGTGCGGGTCGATGGGGGTTTCCGCCTGGGCGGACCGGGTCAGCCGGCCGAATGGCTGGTCGAAATGGCCCGGTTCGATCGCAGCACACAGTTCGACCAACTGGTCCGCCGTGGCGAACTGTCCGTTGCCCTGGTAGAAGACCTCGCAGACCGTGTCGCCCTTGCGCATGCGCGGTGCGAACGGCGGCCCGACCAGTCGCCGGCGCGGCAATTTCGCTTCTTTCGTACCTATATCGGCAGGATTCTGCTGCGCCAGCGCGGCGACGAGCGAGATACCAGCGACGCGCGACGATGGGTCGTGCTGGTCAAACAGGCCATCAGGCAGCACGCGGAGGCCTTGGGGGCGCGCCGGCGCCAGGGTTTTGTCAGGCACATCCATGGCGACATGCATCTGGCCAACATCTGCTTGGTTGACGGCCGGCCGACGCCGTTCGACGCGATCGAGTTCAGCGACGAGATTGCTTCCGGCGATGTGCTGTACGACATCGCCTTTCCGATCATGGACCTGCTGCATCACGGCAGGCGTGACCTGGCAAACCGGTTGATCAACCGCTATCTGGCGCTCACGCGGGATTATGGCGGCCTGCGTCTGCTGCCGCTGTTTCTGTCTTTCAGGGCGGTCATCCGGGCGATGGCGGCCGCCCTTGGCCCACCCAGCGACGGCCGGATCCGCCAGGTCGAGCGCCTTGAACGATTGGCGATGTCGTTCCTGGACCATGCGCCACGACCTCGCCTGATCGCGCTTGGGGGGCTTTCGGGTTCGGGCAAGTCCACCTTGGCGGCGGCGCTTGCCTCCGAAATCGGCGATGGCTGGGGCGCGGTCTTGTTGCGCAGCGACGTGATCCGAAAGCGCGATTATGGCGTCGCCTTGGACGCACATCTCGGCACCGACGCCTACCGGCCGGCGGCGCGCGAACAGGTCTATGTGGAGATGTTGGAATGTGCCGAACAGGCGCTGGCGGCGGGTCTCACGGTCATCCTAGACGCGACCTTTCTGGACGACGGCGACCGCGCGACGGCGAAGGCGCTGGCCGATCGCGCGCACGGCGCTGATTTCGTTGGCCTTTGGCTCGACGCGCCGCTCGCCACCTTGCGGCACCGATTGATCAGGCGCGGCCAAGATGCATCCGACGCCACCGTCGACGTGCTGGAACGCCAGGCGCAGCGTGATCTCGCCAACCTGACTTGGGTGAAAGCCGACGTTTCCGGATCGGTTGATCAGAGCCTTTGCAACATTCGCGCCGCGCTCCTTCCGGCGGACTAAACAGATGACGGTGCGGTCGTTCCGGTGGCGGCGGACCGTGTCTCGTTTGGTCCTCTCAGCCGTTGCCGGAGAAAAAAGTCACACGACGTCTTCCGTCGGCGGCGCCTCATGGGTCTTCACCTTGCCGGCCCGGCGTTCGGAGTGGTCCTCCAGCCGGCGCCGCGCGGTCCTGAAGGCGTCGCGCACCGCGACGTAGACATCCTCATGCGCATGGTTTTTGCCCGGGTCGCGATCGACGACGACCATGGAGCCGGGCACGCCGATATCGATGCTCACATGGTAGAGAAAGCCCTTGTGGTGATGCCGGTGGGTCGCTTCGACGACGACGCGACAGCTCGTAATACGATCGAAGATCTGTTCCAGCTTCTCGACACTCTCGCGGACGCGCGCCTCCACCGCGTCCGATCGGTCCATATTGCGAAAACTGATTTCCAGGGGCGATTGCGTCGTCGGCGCCAAGGTCGTTCTCCACAAGCAACGTTGGGGGTTTGTAAGGTTCGTATGGTCCACGTGACCATGCTGACATGGACCCTGCATTGAGCCCGATCAATGCGATCCCGCGTCGTCCTTTGCAGGGCGCACGGCTTGTGACGTCGCGGCGGGGGCGATTGACCGTCGTCAAGGCCCGGCCGCGACCCGGGGCCTAGCCTCAGGCTGCTGCCCCGCGCGTGCCTGTGAGTGCGACGCGACAAATGCAGCCAAGACCCTGATAAGAAGGAAGGAATCGCAGCATGGCGAACAAAATCCTTGTCCCGATCGATGGTTCGGATCATGGCTGGAAAGCGCTGGATCTGGCGGTGGAACTCGCACGCAACCGCGACGCCGAGATCGTCGTGTTTCATGCCATGCCCTACGAGCCACTGCCCGACGGGCTGAAAGAGTTTGCCAAGGTCGAGGGCATCAATGTCCAGGAAGAAGACGCCCTGTTTCACGCCGCAAGGCAAATCGGCGATGCCTTGACCCGTGATGGCGAAAGGCGCGTGCGAGACGCCGGCTACGAGGTGGTTTCGAGCCGCAGCGCGGAAGACAAACCGTCACGTGCCATCCTTGATGCCGCGGAGTCGCTCGACGCGTCGATGATCGTCATGGGCAGCCGCGGGATCAGCGATGCGGCCGGACTGCTGCTGGGCAGCGTCTCACACAAGGTCTCGCATCTGGCGCCCTGTACCTGCATCCTGGTGAAGTAGGCTCGCGCCGCGTTCACCCTCCCGCGGTGCAAGCGGATTGGCGGACTTCGGCACGGCTATGAACCGTGTCGTTCGCGGCGTCGGCCTGCCGTCGGTGTTGCCCATCTCTTAGGCCCGCTTCCAGCACGCCACCTCATGCGCCATGCCGATCGTGGCCAGGTGCTGGTCTTCGAGGCCGCAGCGATCCTCGGCCAACGGACAGCGGGTCGAAAAGCGGCAGCCTGCCGGGGGATCGCTCGGGCTCGGCAGGTCGCCCTCCAGAATGATGCGCTGGCGGGCCCGTTGCGCCTTGGGGTCGGGCAGGGGGATCGCCGTCATCAGCGCTTCGGTATAGGGGTGACGCGGCCCGTCAAACAGGGCATCCGTCGCGGCCTGTTCGACGATGCGGCCGAGATACATCACCGCGACCCGGTCGGAGATGTGGCGCACGACGGACAGATCATGGCTGATGAACAGATAGGTCAGCCCGAACTCCGCCTGCAGATCCATCAGCAGGTTCAGAATCTGGGACCGGACCGAGACGTCCAGGGCCGAGACAGGCTCGTCGCAGACGATCAAGCGCGGCTCTGGGGCAATCGCGCGGGCGATCACGATGCGCTGGCGCTGGCCGCCGGAAAACTCGTTGGGCATGCGGTCGGCTTGCGCGGCGTTGAGGCCCACCCGCTCCAGCACCTCTGCAACCCGGTCGCGCCGATCGCGGGCCGACAAGCCGGGCACGAGGCGCAGCGGCTCGCCGATGCTCTCGCCGATCGGCATGCGTGGGTTCAGCGCGGAGAACGGGTCCTGGAACACAAGCTGCATCTCGCGGCGCACCCGGCGCGGCACGTCGCCCTTGGCGTCGACCACCGGCTCGCCGTCGAAGACCACCTGGCCGCTCGTCGATCGTGTCATGCCCATGACGGCCATGCCGGTCGTGGTCTTGCCGCAACCGCTTTCGCCGACCAGGGCCAGGGTCTCTCCGGCCCGCACGCTCAGCGTCACCCCGTCGACCGCGCGCACCCACCCCTTAGGCCGGCCCATCAGCCCACCACGAATGGGGAAGTGCACCGCCAGATCGTCGGTGGCCAGCAACGGCGCGTCCGTCACGTCAGACTCTCCACCGCATCGGCGTGGTGACAGGCTGACCGGTGGCTCGGCCCGGCGAAAGGCTCCAGCGGCGGCTGGGTCGTGCGGCAGATGTCGCTGACCAGCGGGCAGCGGGGCGCGAAGCGGCAGCCCTCCGGCCAGTTGGCAATGTCGGGCACCGTGCCGGGGATCGCCGCCAGTCGGGTCTTGCGCGCGCCGTCCAACGTTGGGATCGAGCCCATGAGGAGGCGCGTATAGGGGTGCCCCTGCCGGTCGAACAGATCGTCGACGTCGGCCGTTTCGACCGCGCGGCCGGCATACATCACCACCACCCGGTCGGCCATGTCGGCGACCACGCCCATATCGTGGGTGATCAACAACAGCGCGGTGCCGGTTTCCTCGCGCAGCCGTTTCATCAGCTCCAGGATCTGGGCCTGGATGGTCACGTCCAGGGCCGTGGTCGGCTCGTCCGCGATTAGCAGGCGCGGCTCGCAGATCAGGGCCGTGGCGATCATGATGCGTTGGCACATGCCGCCGGACAGTTCGAACGGGAACTGGTCGTAGCGGGTCTCCGGGTTCGGAATGCCGACCTGGTCCAGCATGTCCAAGGCCGCCCGGCGCGCGCGCCGGCCGGACAGGCCGCGATGGATCTCCAGGCTTTCGGTGATCTGGTGGCCGACCCGCATCAGTGGGTTCAGCGACGAGGTCGGTTCCTGGAAGATCATCGCCATGGCGTCGCCGCGCAGTTTGGCCATCGCCGGTTCGTCCAGTGCGGTCAGGTCCTGGTCTTCCAGCCGGATGCGACCGTCCGTGCGGCTGGCGACACCCGGCAGCAGGCCCATCACGGCAAGGGCGGAAATCGACTTGCCGCAGCCACTCTCGTGCGGCAGCGCGACGGTCTCCCCACGCCCGACCGACAGGCTCAGCCCGTCGACGGTCGGCAGGCCGTTGATGGCGATGCCCAGCCCCTCGACCTCCAGGACGGGCGCGGTTTCAGCCATCACCGCCGTCCGCGCCCGTTGGCGCGCCGACCTCGACGCCCGCCCAGGGGGATAAGGGGTGGGCCATGCCGCAGTTCCTGCCCGTGTCCCAATCGCGGCTGACCGCGGAGGGCACGGCGAAGGCGACCGGGTAGAGCGTGTTTTCCACCACGCTGACGGGAAAGTCGCGGGCCAGGCGGCCGGCGATGCGCGGGTCGGCGCTCGCGTCGACGATGATGGTCGGTTGGCTGGCGTCCAATCGCGGGTGGTGAAAGGCCGTCTCCAGATCCATCCCGAAATCGAGCTGATAGGACAGCAATTGCACTAGCGCCGGGAAGATCTGGCGGCCGCCGGCCGCGCCGATGGCCAGGGCCGGTTTGCCGTCCCGCAAACCGACCACCGGCGCCATGTTGGTCAACGGCCGTTTGCCGGGCGCGATCGAGTTTGGCTGGCCGGGTCGCGGGTCGAACCACATCATGCCGTTGTTGAACAGAAACCCGCCCGACGGAGCCACAAATTTCGACCCGAAGCGCGACAGCAGCGTGTTGGTTACCGACACCATGGTGCCGTCGCGATCGACCACGCTGACATGGGTGGTGCAGTCAGGGCCGGCGGCGCCGGGGTTGGCCGCGTGCCCAAGCTTGGTCAGGCGATGCTCGTACGATCCGCGAATGGCCCTGGCATAGGCGTGGGCGGCCTCCGGCCCCGGCTGCGCCTCGTGATCGATCGCCGGCATCAAGTCGCTGAGATGGGTCAGCGCGCGCAGCAGGGAGGCGCCGCCATTCAGACCGCTGGCCGTCCGGATGTTGACGCCGCCATAGTCGATACTGTCCGTGTTGGTCCAGCGCGCCTCGTAGTTCGCCAGGTCGGCCAGGCTCATGGCGCAGCCGGCGGCCTGAAGGTCGCGGACCAGGGCCTCCGCCAGATCGCCCTCGTAGAAGGCGCGTGGCCCCTGATCGGACAGCGTTTCAAGGAAGCGTTGCTTTTGGCACATCGGCAGATGGGATGGGCCGCCATTGGCGCCGCTGACCACCTTCGGCACTTGCCCCGTCGGCAGGAACAGGGCCGCTGATTCGGGATAGCGCGCCAGTCCCGGCTGGTCGATTGACAGCGCCAGCGCGGCGAACCAGTCGATGCCCAGCCCGCGCTCCGCGTGGGCAATCGAGGGCGCCAGCGCGTCGGCGAAACTGATCGAACCGAAACGGTCCAGCGCCTTGGCCATGCCGGCGATCGTGCCCGGCACGCAGATCGATTCCGGCCCGATGATGTTGCGATCGTCCTCGACCGCCGGCCAGTCGAACCATTCGCCGTCGCGCCCGCCGATGAGGGCATAGCGGCTGGTGTCGAGGCCCGCCGGCGCGACCAGCGAAAAATCGAGCGCGTCCACCGCGCCGGTGGCGCCATCGGCGCGCAGCAGAAAACCGCCGCCGCCGATGCCACTGAGCCAGGGTTCGACCACGCTCAAGGTTAAGACGGTCGTGACCGCGGCATCGATCGCGTTGCCGCCCCGTGCCAGTACCGCCGCACCAGCCTCCGCCGCCAGCCAGTTCTGTGCGGCGACCAGCCCGTGCTCGCTGGTCACGGCCGGCTTGTGGATTTGCCAGGTGGGCGCCTGTGCACCGGTGAACGCGGTCATCAGGCTGGCTCCGCGCGGCGCGGGCCGATGGCGGCCGGGATATCGCCTTCGACCTGAAACCGACCCAGATTGGGCGACTGGCGATGCCAGCCAGCGATCTCGGCCACCGTCGCCCACCAGGTCAACCCGGCCGCCGAGATGTGGCCCAGCAAACGTTCCAGCATCATGATCCGCTGGCCGCGCCCGGAAATCCAATCATGGACCGTGAGCATGAACAGGCCGCCGAAGCGGTGCAGCCCGTCGAACTCCAACTGCCAGCTTTCCAGGACGGCGGCGGGTGAGATCGGCGGCCCGCTGTCACTGCCGCCGCCGACAAACTTGAAGTAGATCGCATCGTCCAGCAGCCATTGGACGGGGATTTCGACGACGCCGTCGACCTCGTACGGGTGGTCGAAGCCCATCAGCGAGCTGTCGTAGGCAAGCCCGACCTCTTTCAACCGCGCCAGCATCGGACGGGTCATTTCCCAGGCCGGCGAGCGAAAACCGACCGGCGGTTTGCCCGTCTGCCGTTCGAACAGCGCCAACGACTTGTCCAGCGCGCGGGCGAACTCCGCGTCATCGCTTTCGGCCACGATCTCATGGAAATAGCCGTGCAGGCCGATCTCGTGCCCCCGGTTGAGCAGTTCCGGCATCAGGTCGGGATGGGTTTCGGCGACCAGGCCCGGCACATAGAAACTGCCTTTGATGCCGTTCTGTTCGATCAGGTCGACCAGGCGCCACAGGCCCTGTCGCGGCCCGAACCGGCGCTGTTCGAGCTGGCCCAGGGTCGGCGGCATAGTGTCCCGATGCTGCCAGCGATAGGGCACGTCGGCATCGACGTCGACAGTGAACGCGGCGGCACTCTTGTACCCTTCAGGCCATTCATAGGCCGGCCGTGTAGCGTCGTCGCTCATAGGGCCGCCTGCTTGTCTTGATAGACCGCCAGCGAGCCGATCGAGTTGCCGCCATCCACCGCCAGCGTGGCGCCGGTGATGTAGGCGGCCGCGTCGCTGGCGAGGAACAGGGCCGCATTAGCGGCGTCCTCCGGTCCGGACGCGCGGCCCAGCGGGATGGAGCCGGTCACGGCGTCCAGATGCGCATCGGTCAGATGGCTGACCTCGCTGCCGGCGGCGAAGCCCGGCTCGACCGCGTTTACCCGGATGCCGTATTCCGCGAGTTCGATCGCCAGCCCCTTTGTCAGGCGGTCCAGCGCGGTCTTGGACACGCAATAGGGCACGACGGAGCGGCGCATCTTACGCGAGGCGCCGGACGAGACATTGACGATCGCGCCCTTGCGCCCGGCCTTGATCATGGATTTGGCCAGCGCCGTCGACAGCAGAAACGGTGCGCGCAAATTGATGTCCATGATCCGGTCCCAATCGTCGGGCTCCAAGTCCAACAGGAAACCGCTGGGATAGATGCCGGCATTGTTGATCACGATATCGGCGGCGCCCCATTCGTCCTCGACCAGCTTCGCCA
The DNA here is from genome assembly GCA_039819285.1 of Pseudomonadota bacterium. Classification (GTDB taxonomy): domain Bacteria; phylum Pseudomonadota; class Alphaproteobacteria; order DSM-16000; family Inquilinaceae; genus JANQGH01. The sequence goes on along the minus strand of JBCBSH010000049.1, from coordinate 8,392 downwards.
AGCCGGCGACGCTGTCCGCCTCGCGCAGCTCGGTCGCATGGGTCAACGGCCTCTCGGCGGATTCCAGCCCGTCGGCGAGCGCAGCCAAGGCATCGGCGCGGTTGTCGCTGAGGCACAGGCGTGCGCCGGCCTTCGCGAAGGCTTCCGCGAACCAGCTTCCAAAGATGCCGGCGGCGCCGGTGATCACCACGCCTTTGCCGGCGAACTGGTCAGGGTCGACAAGGGGGTAGGTCACGTCATCTCCAGCTTCTGGGGTCGAGGCGGTCGCGCAGATGGTCGCCGATCAGGTTCACCGACAGGATCAGCAGGAACAGGCACACGCCGGGGAAGGTGGCGATCCACCACGCGGTGGAGACATAGTTGCGGCCGGTCGACAGGATCGAGCCCCAACTCGCGGTCGGCGGCTGCACGCCGAGGCCGAGGAAGGACAGCCCGGATTCGAACAGGACCATCAGGCCGAATTCCAGGGTCGCGACCACCACCAGCGGCCCGATGATGTTCGGCAATATGTGCCGCACCAACAGGCGCGGCGTGCCGACATCGAGATGCCGGGCAAAGGCGACGTAGGGCTGGCCGGCCAGGCCCAAGGTCTGGCCGTAGGCGACGCGGGCATAGCGCGGCCAGCGGGTGAAGGCGAGCACGATGATCACGTTCTGCAGGCCGGGGCCCAGCACCGCGACGGTGATGATGGCCAGCAGGATCGCCGGGATCGACAGCACGATGTCGACCAGCCGCATGATGATGGTCTCGACAAGACCGCGGTTCAGCGCCGCGACGATGCCCAGCACCGTGCCGAAGACGCTGGAGATCAAGACCGACAGCAGGGCGACGAACAGCGAGACCCTTGCGCCGTATATGATGCGGGACAGCAGGTCTCGACCCAGCTCGTCCGAGCCGAGCCAGAAGACTTCGCCACGCACGTCGGACCCAGGCGGCCGCAGGCGGCCGAGCAGATTCTGCGCGTCGGGATCGGCCGGCGCGAGCAGCGGTGCGAACACCGCCATCAGGCAAAAGCCGGCAAAGATGACGATGAAGGGCAGGACGGGCCGCCAGGACCGCCGCCGCCGTGCCGGCCGGTCGGCGCCTTCGTCCGGCGTCCGTCCCAGCATAGCGGCCAGCAGATTTGCCGTGCGGCTGGTCATCGCGCCCGCTCCAGCCGGATGCGCGGGTCGACGACACTGTACAGCAGGTCAGCCAGCAGGTTCAGGCCGATCGCGACGAACGCGCCCAACAGCACGATCGCCTGCACGACCAGGAAGTCTCTGGCGGCGATCGCCTGGATGGCGGCTTGGCCCAGGCCGGGCCAGGCGAACACCGTCTCCACGATCACCGCGCCCGCGAGCAGGTTGCTGATTTCCAACGCCGCCACCGTGATCACCGGGATCGATCCATTGCGGATCAAATGGCGGAAGAACAGCCGCCTGGTGTTCACCCCCTTGGCCCGCGCGGTGCGCACATAGTCCTTGCCGATTTCGTCGAGCACGGCGGTACGGGCGACGCGCGCGAAGGTGGCCATGGTCAAGAGGCCGAGCGCGATCGATGGCATGATCAGGCTCAAGGCGCTTCGTGCGCCGGAGGGCGGCAGCCAACCCAGCGTGACGCCGAACACCAGGATCAGCAGGATGCCGGACCAGAAGGTCGGCAGGCTCTGGCCGGCCAGGGCCACGCCCATGGCGGCCCGGGCGTACCAGCGCTCGCGCTTCAGCCCCATGATCGCGCCCAGCGGCAGGCCGATGCCCAGCGCCACGACCAACGCGCCGCCCGCCAGCGCCAGCGTGTAGGGCACGCGGGCGCTGATGATGGTCATCACCGGCACGTTCTGGACGATCGAGCGGCCGAAATCGAACGTCAGCAGGTCGCCCATATAGCTGAGATACTGCACGATCAGTGGCCGGTTGAAGCCCAGCGCCTCGCGCAGCGCGTCGATGTCTTCCTGCGTCGCGCCCTCTGGCACCAGCAGCAGGGTCGGGTCGCCGGACAGGTGCTGAATGAAAAAGATCAGCGTCGCCACGCCCAACAGCGCGATGACAGCCTGGATCAGCCGTTTGATCAGAAACGCTTGCACCGAAGGTCCAATAGGTCTGCGCCGCTGGCTTCCTGAGCAAGGGGCCGGCGGCGCATGCCGTTGACGAAGCCGCTAGTCCGCCCAGGACATGCGGTTCAGGAACATGCTCTCGTTCGGCGTCGGCTGCCAGACGAGATCGCTGTCGACGCCGTAGAGGATGGCGGCCTGATAGAGCGGCACCAGCGGCACCTGGTCGACCACCAGATTGTGGACCTGCTGATAGGCGCCCATGCGCTCGTCCTCGTCCAAGGTGCCGCGCGCGGTTTCCAACAGCGCGTTCATCTCGGCGTCCGACCAGGTCGACCAGTTCGACGAGCTGTGCAGCAGCGGAAACAGCACGCCGTCCGCGTCCTGGCAGGCGCAGGACCAGCGGCCGAAGCTCATATCCGCCTGCTGGTCCGGGGCGCTTTGAGCGCGGGCGAGATAGGCCGCCATGTCGGTCATTTCGATCTCGACGTTGAAGCCGGCCTCGGTCAGCATCTGCTGCAACGCCTGAACGATGCGCTGGTCGAAGACCGGTGCGGTGGCGAAAACCATCGGTTCCAGGGCCGCGTCGCCAACCTCAGCGATCAGCGCCTGGGCGTGATCGAGGTCGTAACCATCCCGCTCGATGCCGTCGACCCAGCCGAAATGGGCCGGCGACAGCATTTGCGACGTCGGCGCGTCAAAGCCGCCCAGCAGCCCATCGATGATCAGTTGCGCGTCGATGGCGCTGGCGATGGCCTCGCGCACCCGAGGGTCCGCCGTCGGGCCGACCTGGGTGTTCAGCTTCAGATAGCCGACGCGTTCGGTCAGGGCGAAGCGTGGCTCGACGCCGTCATTGGCCTCCAACTGCAGGGCCAGATCGGGATCGATGGTGACGATCAGGTTGGCCTCGCCGGCCAGCAGGTTGGCGACCCGTGTCGCGGCATCGGGCACCGCACGAAACTCAGCGCGTGGGAAGAAGCCGGGCTCGCCCCAATAATCGTCGAACCGCTCGACGCTGACTTGCACGCCCCGGTCCCACTCGCCGAACTGGTAGGGGCCGGAGCCGACCGGCGCCTGGTTGAAGGCGTCGTCGCCGACTTCCTCGACATAATGCTGCGGCACGATCGACAGCTTGACGAGCTGTGCCAGCAGGGCGGGGTAGGGGCCGTTCGTGGTGACGCGGACTTCCGTCGGGCTCAACGCCTCAGCGCCGGTGATCTGGTTGTACTGGCCAAGCTGGGGTGACGCGAAATCGGGGTCGGTGATGCGCTCGATGCTGTAGACCACGTCGTCGGCGGTCAGCATTTCACCGTCATGAAAGGCGACGTCGTCGCGGATCGTGAAGATCACGGAGCTGTCGTCGGCATAGGCCCAATCGGTCGCCAGGTTGGGGACGATTTCGCCGTCATCGGTACGGGTCAGCAACTGGTCGAAGATGTTGCGATAGACGTAATAGCTGTCCGGGTTCCATTGCCGGTGCGGGTCCAGCGACGACGGCTCGTTCACCAGATCGATCACCAGGGTTTCCGGCTGGGCCGTTCCGTCCGTGGGCATGGCCGAGAGCGCAAACAGGCTGACGCCGGCGGCCAGCGCCAAGGTGCGGGCGTGTTTGGTAAAGCTGGTCATTCTCAACCTCCTGTTCAGTTCTTTCGTGGGTGTTGCGGGTTGGTGGTGAGCGGTTCGAACGGCTGGCGGCCGTCGGACGGGGGTGGCCTTGCGGTGTTGCCTGACGGTTTGGGGGTGACCGTGTTTCGGGCCGGCGCGACGATCGGCAGATCGCGGCTGAAGGCCAGGAATTCTCGCTCCACGGTCTCTTGTGAAGCCGCCAGCGCGTCTTCGATGGCAGACGCAATAGCGGCGGCATCGTCGGCGACCGCGAACGCGCCGAATTCCACCCAGTAGGCGGCACTTGGCGCCGTCCGTCCGGCCCGCTCCAAAAAGTGGTCCAGCCGGTCCGACAGATCCCAGAGCCGTGGCAGGGTGGCTTGTAGCAACCGGTTGCCGATCGCCTGCAACATCAAGGCACGAACCTCGCGTGCGGCCTTCACAGCGCTGGATTTGGCGGCGACCGACCCAGCCGGCCGCAATGCGGCTGCCATGTCCCGTTGACGGCCGATTTCGGCGGCATCGGATGCGGTCGGCATCGCCCGCGCCAGCAGCGGTTCCAGCGCGCGCCGCATCTCGAAGATATCGCGGATGCTGCCCAGCGTGATCGGCGCCACCAGGTATCCGCGCCGCGCCGCCGGCTCAACCCAGCCCTCCGCCTCCAGCCGGGCCAGGGCCGTGCGGACCGGTGCCTTGCCCAGGCCGAGTCGCCGGGCCATAGCCGATTCCGTGATCACGGCGCCGGGCTCGATGTCGCAGCGCACGAACGCGTCGCGCATCCTGGTATGGGCGAAATCGGCGAGCTTGCCGGCCTCGAACCGAACCGTCGTATCGAACGGGGATTGGCGATCAAGCATGACAGGTCAATTTATAAAACTGACATGTCAATTGGGGCAAGAGGAATCTTGTGGCGCTGGTGTCGCGCTGTTTATGGATCGGATCTTTGTTGACAGTCGCTGCGATATCGATCCTTGGCGATCAGGTTGCGGAACAAAGCTTCCTTGTGCCGACCGTTGAGCGCTGGCCGCTTGATCCCCAGAAAATCCAAAGACGAAGCTAGTTGTTTTAGATCGACTGATTGTATACGATACTACAATATGGGCTCAGCGATCGCATTGGTCGCGAGGAGTACCCCAGCGTGGACCTTCAATGATCTCGAGGGATTGTCATGGCCGCACCTCCGCCCGCCAACAGTGATCTGGGGCAGCGCTCAGGCGCGACTGGTCGAAGGCGAAGGGGCCGCCAACGGCTGAGTGACTATCGTTTGATCGAGGTGCGGCCCTATGCGCCCAATCTGGGCGCCGAGGTACGCGGGCTCGACCTTGCGGCGGGCCTGACACCCGATCAGTTCGACGAGGTGCGCCGTGCCTTCCTCGATCATCAGGTCCTGTTCTTCAAGGGCCAGTCGCCCATCCCGCCGGAGACGCATATTGCGATCGGTCGGATGTTCGGCGAACTGCACGAACATCCAGCGGCACCCCACATGGAGGGTCATCCGGAGATCTTCGTGATCCATGCCGACGCGAATTCGAAGTTTGCCAACGGTGAGAACTGGCATTCCGATGTTTCGTGCGATGAAGAGCCGCCGCTTGGCACCATGTTGCAGCTCCATCTCCTGCCGGACTGCGGCGGCGATACCATGTTCGCCGACAGCTATGCCGCTTGGGAGACGTTGTCCGATCCCTTGCGGACAATGCTGCACGGGTTGACTGCCGAACATGATGGCGAGCACATCTATCGCGGACGGTACAGGGATTTCGTCGGCGACGACAAAGACAAGACCTATCCGTCGGCTGTTCATCCGATAGCGCGAACACACCCCGACACCGGCCACACGGCCCTTTACGTCAACCGGTTGTTCACCACTCGGATCATCGGTTTGCCGGAGGACGAGAGCCGCGCTGTGCTCGACCATCTGTTCGATCACACCGAGAAGGTGGAGTTCCAGATCCGCTATCGCTGGGCAGAGAACGACATGGCGTTTTGGGACAACCGATGCGTTATGCACCGGGCGCTGTGGGACTATTGGCCGGCCGAGCGCAAGGGCAATCGCGTGACCATTAAGGGCGACAGGCCACGGTAGAGGTCAGGCTACATCCCATAGAGTGCCTGCGAAGCATAAGGAGGGCTGGCGATGCGCAGCGACTGGCTGGTTAGCAAGACGCAGGCGGAGTCCGATACCGCCGTCATTGCCACCATGTATCCGCAAGCGACGGAGGCCGGTGCCGAGGTCTTAAGGCGCGGCGGCAACGCGGTCGATGCAGCGGTTGCGGCCGGCTTCGCCGTTGGCGTGGTCGAGCCGTTCAACAGCGGCCTCGGTGGTATCGCCGTCCTGGTCTATTACGATCGCGGCACCGGCGAGACCCATGTCTTTGATGGCACCGGCGTTCTGCCGGGCGCGATCAGGCCCAACCAGTTCACGATCGCCGATCGTGAGAGCCGCAGCGGCATCTATGGCTGGCCGATGGTCGAGGGGGACGTCAACAACACTGGCTATCTGACCCCCGCCGTGCCCGGCATGCCGGGCTGCTTGCTCGATGCACACGAACGGTTCGGCCGGCTGTCGCGCCGGGACGTCTTGGAACCCGCGATCGGGTACGCCGAGGAGGGCTATCCGATCGACTGGTATGTCGCGCTCGGCATGGCGGTCAATCAGACCCGTCTGCAACAGTTTTCGGAAAGTAAGCGGACGTACTTTCAGCCTGACGGTTCGTGTTATCGCTGCGCGATGTTGGGCGTCGAGGGCGACGTATTTCGCCAACCCGATCTGGCGCGCAGCCTGCGCCTGCTGGCCGATCGGGGATCGGACGCGTTCTATCGAGGTGAGATCGCCGAACGCATCGCCAAGGACATGGCGGCGAATGGCGGCTTGCTGAGTTACGAGGATCTTGCCGGCTATCAGGTGCGATATTCGAAGGGCGGCATCGGAGGCCAGTATCGCGGCTACGAGATCGTCGGAGGCCTCGACAATACGGGCTTTCCGACCGTGATGCAGGCGCTGAACCTGCTGGAGGGCTTCGACCTCGCCGGCCTGGGCCAGGGTTCGGCTGAGGAGTTGCATTTGATCGCCGAGGCCCAGCGCGCTGCGTTCACCGACCGGTTCGCCTATCTCGGTGATGCCGATGCCGTTCCCGTACCGCTCGACGGCATGCTGTCGAAGGCCTACGCCGATGTCCGGCGCCGAGACATCGATCGCGCCCATGCGACGATCGGCGAACCGCCGGGCGACCCCTGGGCCTTCGACCCCAAAGCGCCAGGCGCGCCGTTGGCACCGGCCGGCGGCGGTGACAGCCAGACGACGCATCTGACCGTAATCGACAAGGATCGGAACATGGTCTCGCTGCTGTCGACCTTGGGCCTCCATTTCGGTTCCGCCGTCGTCGCGCGGGACACCGGCATCGCGCTGAACAACGGCACCATGTGGTTCAACCCGGTGCCGGGGTCGGTCAATTCCATTGCGCCCGGCCGACGCGGCCTGACGGCGGGCGCGCCGATCATCGTGCTGCGCGACGGCAAGCCGGCGATGACGGTGGGGTCGCCAGGCGGCCGCCGGGTGATCTCGTCGATCCTGCACACGATCATCAACGTGCTGGATCACCGCATGGGGGCGCAGGACGCGGTGTCGACCGTGCGTGTGCATAGCGAGGACGCGACAACGGTCGTCGATGCGCGTCTGTCCCCAGACACTCTCGACGCGCTGCGCCGGATGGGCCATCGCCTCGACATGCGTGAGGAGACCTTTTCGACGACCTATTTCGGCCGCCCCAATACCGTTGTGGTCGATCCCGACACCGGCCGGCTGCAAGGCGGCGTCAACGCGCTGAAACCGGCCCTCGCTATCGGCCTTTGATGGGGATCATCCGCAAGGGCTAATAGGTGGCCCGGCCGCCGGACAGGTCGAATACAGCGCCGGTTGTAAAGGAGTTCTCGGCCGAGGCCAGCCAGGCCACCATGGCGGCGGCCTCGTCGACCTCCAAGAACCGCCCGCGCGGGATGCGGGACAGCATGTAGTCGATGTGTTCCTGGCTCATCTGATCGAAGATGCGGGTGCGGGCGGCGGCGGGCGTCACGCAATTGACCGCGATATTGGCGCCGGCCAGTTCCTTGCCCAGGCTCTTGGTCAGGGCGATGACCCCGGCCTTTGCGGCCGAGTAGGCGGCGGCGTTCGGGTTGCCCTCCTTGCCGGCGATCGAGGCGATGTTGACGATGCGGCCGTAATCGCGCGCGGCCATGAACGGGCTGACCGCCCGGCAGCAGTAGAAGACACCGTTCAGATCGATATCGATGACCCGCCGCCAGTCGTCCAGATCATAGTCCGCGACGGGCACGGTCGGTCCTGCAATGCCGGCACTGGTCACCAGGATGTCGATCGCGCCATGGGCCGCGTTTGTGGCCTCCGCCTCTCGGGCGACCGCCTCGGCGTCGGTGACGTCGACCATCGCGGTTGCGACCTCCGCTCCGTCGGCGCGTAGGCCGTCCGCCGATTGCTCCAGCAGATCACCGTCGACATCCCACAGCACCACGGTTGCGCCGGAGCGCGTGAAGCGCTTTGCGATGGCCAGCCCGATGCCCTGCGCGCCGCCGGTAACGATCGCGACGCGTTCGGAAAGGTCGATGTGGTTCATTGGGTTCATCCGTTCTTGTGCAGCCCCTTTGGCAGGACCGTTCTAGCCACTATTGAGCCCCGGGATAAACCGTCCCCTTGGGGGTGAAGGTCACGCCGTCATCTAACGGGAACATCGGCCGGGCGCAGAT
>JBCBSH010000048.1:0-22284 GCA_039819285.1 Pseudomonadota bacterium | reverse complement strand
CTGATCGATGTCTTCGTCCGACAGACCGCCGGACGCCTGGATGCGAATGGTCAGTTCGACCTGGTCGGCATTCCGTCGGCACCGCGCGGCATGCCCCAGATCGAGGTCACGTTCGACATCGACGCCAATGGCATCGTGAATGTCGCGGCCAAGGACAAGGCGACCAACAAGGAACAGACCATTCGCATCCAGGCGTCCGGCGGTCTGTCGGACGAAGACATCGATCAGATGGTCAAGGAAGCCGAGGCCAACGCCGAATCCGACAAGAAGAAGCGCGAGCTGGTCGAAACCCGCAACCAGGCCGAAGCCTTGGTCCATGCGACCGAAAAGCAGGTCGAGGAGTATGGCGACAAGGTCGACCCGGCCGACAAGGAAGCGGTCGAGACCGCCATTGCGGAGCTGAAGACCGCGCTGGAAGGCGAGGACAAGGACGACATCGAGGCCAAGGTCAACGCCCTGCAACAGGTCGCGATGAAGATCGGCGAAGCCATGTACAAGGCCCAGCAGGAAGCCGCGGAAGCAGCCCAAGGCGGTGATGACGCCGGTGCCTCCGAGGCGCAATCGGAGGAAGGTGTCGTCGACGCCGATTTCGAAGAGGTCGACGACGAGGACAAGAAGAAGTCGGCTTAGAAGCCGACCGTTGGACCGCAGCGATGATTAAGCGGCGCCGCCCTGTCTGTCAGGACCATCGAAGGGCGGCGTTCGCGGGTCCGTCTAACCGGCGGACCTGGCATTGCTTAGCGGCGATGCGATAGGGGTTTAGTGCGCATGGCCAAGCAGGACTATTACTCGGTATTGGGCGTGGAACGCGGCGCCGACGACGCGGCGATCAAGCGCGCCTTCCGCCAGCAGGCGATGCGCTATCACCCGGACAAGAATCCAGGCGATGCGGCGGCAGAGCAAAAGTTCAAGGATCTCAACGAAGCCTACGACGTCCTGAAGGACGATCAAAAGCGGGCGGCCTATGACCGGTTCGGCCATGCCGCGTTCGAAAATGGTGGCATGGGCAACGGCCATGCCCGTGGCTTCGATTTCGGCGGCGGTGGAGGCTTTGCCGACATCTTCGACGAGATGTTCGGCGACTTCATGGGCGGCCGCCGGACGCGCCGGCAATCGGTCCGGGGCGCGGACCAGCGCTACAATCTGGAAATCTCGCTGGAGGAGGCGTTCAACGGTGCCAAGGCATCCGTGCGTGTCCCCAGCTCGGTCGCGTGCGACGCCTGTAACGGGACTGGTGCGGAACCGGGCAGCAGCCCCATTACCTGTCCCACCTGCGGCGGCGCCGGCAAGGTGCGCGCCCAGCAAAGCTTCTTCACCGTGGAACGCACCTGCCCGCAATGCGGCGGCCAGGGCCAGATTATTCGCGACCCGTGCAAGGTCTGCGGCGGCAACGGGCGGGTGCGCAAGGACCGCACCTTGCAGGTCACGATCCCGCCGGGCGTGGAGGATGGCACGCGCATCCGCCTGTCCGGCGAGGGTGAGGCGGGCATGCGTGGCGCGGCGCCGGGCGATCTCTACATCTTCCTGTCGATCAAACAGCACCGGTTCTTCCAGCGCGACGGCGCGGACCTGTTCTGCGAGGCGCCGATCCCGATGACTCGCGCCGCGCTCGGCGGCTCGATCGAGGTGCCGACAATCGATGGCGCGAAGGCCAAGATCAACATTCCCGCCGGCACCCAGTCAGGCGCCCGGTTCCGGCTGCGCGGCAAGGGCATGAGCGTCCTGCGTTCCGAACGGGTCGGCGACATGTATGTCGAGGTGAATGTCGAAACGCCGCGCAACCTGACCAAGGAACAAAAGCGGTTGCTGGAACAGTTCGAGGACGAAGGCGGCGGCGCGGAATACACCCATCCGGAAAGCCACGGCTTTTTTGCCAAGGTGCGCGAGTTCCTGGGCGGGGAAAAAGACTAGTACCGTAGTCGCTACAGGCCCGATTTCGCGGCCAAAAACCGGAGACCAGGTGATGAAGTTTGGCGTCGTCGGCAGTTCGGGCCGCATGGGGCGGCTGTTGATTGCGCAGATCCTGAAGACGCCGGAGGCGGAGCTGGTGGGCGCTGCGGGCCAGTCCGGCTCGCCGGCGATCGGCCATGATGCCGGTCTGTTCGCAGGCGTCGATCCGTGCGGCGTGCGCGTCACGGACGATGCCTTGCCCCTGTTCGCGGACGCCGACGCGGTCCTGGACTTCACGGTGCCGGAGGCGACCGTGCAATACGCGGCCTGGGCGGCCCAGGGCAAGACCGTGCACGTCATCGGCACGACCGGGCTGGATGCCAGCCAAGAGGAAAAACTCACGCTCGCCGCCAGGCACACGCCGATCGTCTACGCCGCCAATATGAGCGTCGGGATCAACCTGTTGCTGGCCATGGTCGAGCGTGCCGCCGCGACCCTTCAGTCCAGCACCGATATCGAGATCCAGGAGCTGCACCATCGCCACAAGGTCGATGCCCCGTCGGGTACCGCGCTGGCGTTGGGCCGTGCGGCCGCCGAGGGACGCGGTGCCGTGCTTGACGATGTCGCGGTCTTCGACCGTCACGGCCATACCGGCGCCCGCCCGGAAGGTGCGATCGGCTTTGCCGCGCTGAGGGGCGGCGAGGTCGTGGGCGAGCATTCGGTGATGTTCATCGGTGCCGACGAACGGCTTGAGCTGACCCACAAGGCCAGCAACCGGGCGATATATGCCGAAGGCGCGGTGCGCGCGGCCCTATGGGCCTATGGCAAGGCGCCCGGCATGTACGGCATGCGCGAGGTGCTGGGCATCACTTGAGCCGGATGCCCAAGGCCGGCGCCAACAGCGCCGGGTCGTCGGTGATCAGCGCCGTCGCGCCCTGATCGACCAGCCGCCGGGCGCGGTCACCGTCATTGACCGTGTAGACGACGATCGGCAGGTGGGTTGCGCGATAGTCCGCCCAGTCGCTCGCGCTCCAATGGGTGTCGCCGACATTCAGCGTCGCCGGTTGGATGACGGACAAGAGATCGTGCCAATCGATCGGTCGGGTCTCGAGCAGAAAGCCGCGCGGCCAGTTCGGCATCTTCTCGCGCGCGACGATCAGGCAGTCGGTATCGAAGGACGAAACCAACGGCAGCGGCCAGTCAGGCCGCCAGTGTTCGGCGGCGACTTGCAGGACCCTGGCGGCGGTATGCTTGGCCCGGCCCCGGCACGGCTTGATCTCGATGTTGACCGCAATGCCCAGCTCGCCGCACAGCGCCAGGGCCTCGGCCAGGGTCGGAATGCGCTCGCCCGCAAAGCCGGGCCCAAACCAGCCGCCGGCATCCCGCTTCTTCAGCTCGGCCGAGCTGAGATCGCGCACCTTGCCGCGCCCGTCCGTCGTGCGGTCGAGGGTGTCGTCATGCATCAGGATGGCTTCGTCGTCGCCTGACAGCTTGGCGTCGAATTCGATCATCTTGAGGCCGGCTGAATAGGCCCAGCGAATGCCGGCCAGCGTGTTTTCCGGCGCGTGCGCGGCCACCCCCCGGTGGCCGATCAAACGGGGCAGGGGCGGCAGCATGGTGGTGATCCTTATGCGACGGGCGTGTTTGCCTCACTGTTCCGCCCGTCGCGATGAAATGCAATGGTTTGGGTGTTAGGTTTCCACCCGGTAGCCGTCGGACGCCTTCCATTCCGGCAGCAGGAACGCTGACCGCGCCAGATCTGTGCGGAGAGTAGCGCCGCCATAGTGCCGTTTCAGCCAGCCGGATCCGGCCATCAGGTCCGGGTTGGCGGCCGCGAACGCACGCCAATCCTCGAATGGGCCATCCGCCTGCATGCGGGCATTGATCACCGCCATCGAGGCGACGGTGATGGTCTCATGATACTTGTCGTGCGCGCCCAGCGAGGCCGCGTAGGCCTTGATGGCACGGGTCATGCGGTCAAGCGCGAGGCCGAAGCTGGGCTCGCGCATCAGGATCAGAAACGCGGCCCTGACATGGCCGCCATGGCCGAACTCGGACGGGTCCAGCGTGCAGGCCTCAAGTTCGGCCAGGAACGCGTCGTCGTTCATTGAGGGGCCTCCTCAATCTGGTGACTGTCTTTGGCGGTCAGATCCAGCCCATAGACCGTCTTCAGGCTTTCGATCTGGGCCAGCGTTTCATCGGAAAAGGCGCTCTTGCCTTCGAACGCGTGCAGAACGATGCCTTCCAGCAGATCGCCCAGAGACATGTCCTTCAGCTCGGCCAAAGCCTTCAGGACCTTCAGCAAGCGTTTTTCCAAACGCACGCCGGTCTGTACCCGTTCGATCACAGTCGAATCTCACCAATGTTGTTATGTTGGTACATGTGTATCAATATAACGTCGGATGATCAAGAGACGCGTTCGCGGGTTATCGCCAGGTCAACAGCTTGCGGCCCGATCGCGTGCCAGGCCGTCCTGTTTCTCGAAAGCCCGCCTTTTGCAAAACGCGCCATGAGGCGGCGTTCTCGGGCCGGCATTCGGCAATGATGGATCGATCGGGAAAGGCGGTCGATATTCGCTCGGCCATCGCGTGTGCGGCCTCGCCCGCGATGCCTTGGCCGTGCGCGTCGGGCGCGAGCCAATAGCCGATCTCTAAGGCGTTTTCGTCGAGGAGATGTGTGCCGATTACACCGACCAGGGTGCGACACTCCCCAAGCCATATGCCGTAGAACCGGTCTTGCTGGCCCGCGTTCTTGGCAATCAGGTCTCGAGCGGATGCGGCGCCGAACGGCGCTTCGATAAAGGGAACCGCGCTGATGACCGTGGCGTGATTTGTTACAGAAACGACCGCGTCAGCGTCGTTCACGCCAAGTGGTCGCAAAACGAGCCGGGACGTCCGGCAGCCTGCGGGGAACATGGTTTGTGCTGGTTTTCAAGGTGGGCACACTGAAGGCCCGCTAGGGTTCAGGTGGTGGCCAGCCGCTTCGCCCTGGCCTTCGACCCGCTGGGTGCCAGCCGGGTCACCTGCGTCTCGCCGCCGTCCCGGCCCTCCATCACCGCCTCCAACCGTGCCAGCAGGGCCTCGCCATTGCGGGTCAGGGTGACGATCTTGCGCCGGCGCTCGCGCGGGTCCTCGTTGGCTTGGATCAAGCCGTGACCGGGCTTGCGGAAGGAATGCCACTCGCTCAACGCCGCGACATTGCGCGAGGCGGAGGACTGGGCGATGCCCAGCCGCTCCGACAAATCGCGAATCGACAGGCCCGGATTGCGGGCCAAGGTCAGAAAGCTCAACGCGTACTGGATGGGCATGTCGGGGTCCAACTCCCGAAACACCTCCAGCGCGCGCATCAAGCGGTCGGTCGAAACCTCACCGTCGGCGGGATCTTCGGCAGCGGACCCTGTGACAGACTCGGCGGCTGCGTCAGCGGCCCCAAGACGGGTGCCAGCGGCTGCCCTCGTCACGGGCGAGGCCCTTCAGCAGGCGGCTGCGCTGTTGTCGCGCGGGCGCCCAATTGCGTGGCGTGTAGATGCCGTGCCAGCGTCCGATCCAGAAAATCCATTCGCGTCCCTCCCGGCGGAGGTGGAAGAAAGTGTCGGGCTCAGCCCAACGCGCCCGCTCAATGAAAAGCTGTGGTCCGCCCGCTATTTTGAAAAACATGCCCATGATCATCCCCATTGCTTTGCTGTCGCGTTCGTCTTGCCGTCAACCAGGTGACGGTCATGCGCGGATTGCCAAAAGCGCCATAAAGGGCGCCGCTGCGGACGAGATGCTTAAAAATATGGTCCATCGGTACCCTCCGGGGTTTGGGGTTCATCATGTCGGCCGGGATGCGATCACCGCGTCCGCGACCCACCAACGCCAATAGCGGCGAAGGTCGGCTTATTTCCTCCATCGGATGTGTTCTGTCAAGGGGTATATTTGTCCGTTGTTGTCAGCAGTGTCGCTGGTGTTTGATCCGACGACTGAGACAGGACGAGAGGCACCGATGGGCTTCAACGGATTTCCGGAAGACACGCGCGTCTTCCTGCGCGAACTGGCCGTCAACAATGAACGTGAGTGGTTCGAGGCGAACAAGAAACGCTTTGAGACGGTCGGCAAGGCGCCCCTGTCCGATCTGTGCCTGGCCGTGGCCGATCTGGGCGCGCGCGAGGATCTGGACATTTCGGGCGATCCGAAGCGATCGCCGTTTCGGATTTACCGGGACGTCCGCTTTTCCAAGGACAAGAGCCCCTACAAAACCCACCTCAGCGCTTTCTTCGGCCCGAACGGCGACAAGAAGGAGTTCGGCGGCGTCTATTTCCATGTCGAGCCGGAGCGCTGCCTGCTGGCGGCTGGCCTGTATGCAACGGATACTAAGATGCTGACGGCGATCCGAACCTGGATCGTGGCTCATCCGAAGAAGTTCCTTGCCATGCGTGACGATCTCGCCACCAAGGGCCTGGAGCTAGAGAGCTGGGATAGCCTGAAAAAGGTGCCGCCGGCCTTTGCCGAACATAAGGACAGCGAGGTAGCCCCTTACCTTACGTGGAAGCAGTTCATGGTCAGCCGCAACCTGCCGCCGGACACGGTGGAATCCCACGGCCTGATCGACGCGATCGAGGCCATGGCGCGCGACAGCCAGGCTTTCCGGCGCTGGACGAAAGAATTCGCCGCCTATTCGGCGGGTCGACGCGGCTAGCCCCGGCGTTCGGCGACCAGCACCACCTGCTCGTCACCGAGCGCGAACGGGCTGGCATCGAAATCGCCCATCACCGCCACCGTGTCGAAGCCGGCCTGGTCCAACAAGGCGCGCAGTTCAGAAACACTGATGATCCAGTGGACGGCAGGGCGGCTTTCCTGGCGGTCGTTCTGGATGATGGTGTAGGTCGCGTCGAGGCGGCCCTCAGCCGCGTCGTAGGTTTGCTCGACCAGCATCAGGGCATCGCCGACGGGCATCCAAATCCGTTCCTCGAAACCAGGCAGCAAACTCTCGGCCACCAAGGAGGAGTCGAGGACCAACCGCGCGCCCGGCCCGAGACCGTGGGCCAGGGCGGCAAAAAACTGCCCCAGCCCCGCCCGATCCAAAACGGCCAGCGAGTTGCCCAGGCAATAGGCGCCGTCGAACGGGTTCCGCGCCGGGATCTGCCGCATATCGGCCTGGACCAGCGTGACCGGCAGCCCGGCGGTCTCACGGCGGGCCGCGTCGAGCAGCGGTTCGGAAAGATCGATGCCGGTAAGGGCGTAACCCGCGCGCGCCAGCCGCGCCGCGTGTCGGCCGTGGCCGCAAGGCACGTCCAGCAAGGTGCTGCCGGCCGGCGCATCCAGCCAGTCGATCAGGAACGCCGTTTCGCGATTGCTGTTTTCGTCCGACATGGCCTGCCGCCAAAGATCGGCGAAAGGCCCGCTGAAGAACGACGCATACCATTCGGTCATCGCGACCGCCGCCGCGTATCGACGGTCTGATCCGCCACCAGCTTGCGTACGCCCTCAAGCGTCTCCAGGCATTTGCGCCCGTACACCAGGACCTCGATCAGCCACATCGCCTCCTCTGTGGGTATCGAACCGTCCAGCTTGGTGGCGTTGGCCCAACGCTTGGTCAGGTCCTCGACGTCCATCGACGCATGCGCCTGATCGAGCGGCGTCTCCAGGTCGTTTGAAAGGCCGCTGACCAACTCGTTCACCAGGTCCGCGTTAGCCTGCGGCAGGTGGCCGGCCGCGGCGAGCCGTTCCAGAACGCTCGCCAGCAAGGCGACGTAAATCGCCAAACTGTCCGCATGGGCCTGAAGGCGACGCGTGCCGAGCCCGGTGCCTCGGGCCAGAAGCCTTTCGGTCTGGATGTTGGACAGTTCCTCGGCGAGGTCGGCGGTGTCTCTCTGCAACCGGCCGGCGCCGGCCACCTCCGTTGTCCTGCCTGCCAGGGCATCTTCGATGGTCGCGCGACAATCGCTTCTAAATCGTGCCAGGATCTTTCGGACGTGGTCGACCGACCGAATGGGCACCAGAAGCCAGGCAACCGTGAGACCGACCGCTGCACCGATCAACGTGTCGTAGGCCCGAGCCAACGCCTCGGTCGCCGTCAGGCCGGCGGCGATGTGAAGTCCCGTCACCACCGTGAAGCCGATCAGCCCGGCGGCGATGACGTAGTACCGTTCGATGACAACGAGAATTGGCATGAACGCCAGTGCGATCAGGATGACCAGCACCGTCGTGTTGTTGCCGGCGAACCAAAGAACGGCGATGGCGATGGCAACGCCGGCCGCCGTTCCAAAAACCCGTTCCAACGTTCGCCGCACGGTCGCGCCCAAATTTGCACCGATGATGAGAACGACGGTCAACGTTGCCCAATAGGCGTGTTCAAGACTGAAGATCAGGCCGATCGCCGTGGTGATGCCGGCAGCCACCGTTGCCTGCAGGGCGAGGCGAAGACCCAACCTTTTGGCGTCGGATTTGTCGAGGGCCGAGGCAGGCGCCTTCGGTGGCTCGGGCGCCGCCCGCTCGGACGCAACGGTGCGGTCATCGGAGGCGACTTCCTGAAGGCTCAAGATGATGCGCAGCAGGCCGATGATCAGCCTTGCCTGATGGAATCGTTCGCGGCCCGGCCGGTCGCGATCCGCCGCGATGCCGTCGCGCAGCCCTCTCAGGCGGCCAAGGCTGGCCGTGATCGCCGCGCGATCGGATCGCGCCGATGATAAGAGGTTGACCGTATCGTCCAAGGCCTGCCGCAGCGGCGATGTCGGCGACGCGCGCCGCATCTGGCTGTCGGGGTCCTCGGCAACCACCTCCAACGCCAGCACCATCCGAAGGCTGGCGGCGACAATGCCTTCCAGCCGCGACTGTTCTGCCGGCGCGAAGCTGACGGCCTGATCGCTCGCCCGCGCCAGCCGCTCCCACGCCTTGTGCGCCAGGCGGTGGGGTGGCGGTGGCGCGTCCGCGTCAGCGGGCACTTGCTGCGTCTTCAGCCTGACGACGACCGCGTCCAGAAAGCGATCCTGCTGGCGAAGGAAGGCGCGCATGGCCGATGGGCGCCAGGCGACGGTAACGACGATCCCGGCGGACAGGCCGCCGATAATGGCCGCGAGCAGCCACCAGGCGGCCTCTTCACGCGTCGGGTTGAAGACCACGACGAACATGAACATCAGCGACAGCATCATGCCGAAACGAAAGCCGCCGCCGCCGTATCGGCGCAGATAGAAGCCGAGCGCGATGGCCGCGACCCAAGCGATCTGCACCGGCGTCGTGCCAAAGCCGAGGTCGCCCCAGCCGACCGCGACGGCCAGTGCGAACACCGCCAGCGCCAGGCCAGTGAACCTTGCGATCGACAAGGCTTCAGCGCGTCGCAGGCCCGGCAGGCTGAACAGCAGGGTATGGGCGCCAACGATGGGCGCCATGATAGCAACGACCGCGTCTGACGGCGCGCCGACCAGGTCGCCGATCCAGGACCCTGCAAGAGCGGCAATAACCACGACGAGCAGCAGGTGCACGCCCCGTGCCGACCGCATGCCGCCCGGGTCCAGGACCGCGAGCCGCTCGCCCACCGCCGAAATCTGCTTCACGTCCGCATTACCTCGATGTCCATTGGTCGCGAGAGGAACGACAATAGCGCGGCTTTCTCGACCATGGCGGAGATATCTAGCACCGCGCTTCTCCGCGCAGCCGCGAAAGGGCGTCCGTCACGGAGCAAGCCTGCTGGCTGCCGTCGCGCCAGCGCATCGACACGCTGTTGTCGGCCTGCTCTCGGTTACCAACGGCCATCAGGATCGGGATGCCGGCTTCGCGCGCGTCGACGATCTTTCTGGACAAGCGTTCCGGCCTGGTGTCGGCGATCGCGCGGAAGTCCGCGTCTTCAAGTTCAGCGGCCACGCTTTGGGCATAGTCGTTCTGCGCCTCGCCGATCGACGCCACCACGATCTGGTCCGGCGCCAGCCAGAGTGGCAGGTTGCCGTCATAATGCTCCAGCAGAATGCCAACGAAGCGTTCCAGACTGCCGAGTACCGCGTGGTGGATCATGATCGGGCGCACATGCCGGTTCGACGCGTCGACATAGGTGGCGTCCAACCGCTCCGGCAGGATCAGGTCGAGTTGCACGGTCCCGCATTGCCATTCGCGGCCGCGACTGTCGCGCAGGAAGAAGTCCAGCTTCGGCCCGTAAAAGGCGCCCTCGCCTGGGTCGAGCTGATGGTCCAACGCCGCCGCCTCGGCCGCCCGGGCCAATAGGGCTTCGGCCCGATCCCACTCTGCATTGGACCCCGCGCGCACGGCGGGCCGGGTCGAAAAGGCCACGCGCACATCGTCAAAGCCAAAATCGGCGTAGACCTCAAAAAGCGCACGGCAGAAGCGGGCGATTTCAGGTTCGACCTGGTCTTCTGCGCAGAAGATGTGGGCATCGTCCTGCACGAAAGACCGGCCGCGCATCAACCCTTGCAGGGCGCCAGACGGCTCGTTGCGATGGCAGACCCCGAATTCGCAAAGCCGCATCGGCAGGTCGCGGAACGATCGCCGTCGCTTGTTGAAGATCTGCACATGGCCGGGGCAGCTCATCGGTTTCAGCGCGGCTGAGCGTTCGCCGTCCTCAACGGTGAACATGTTGTCGCCGAACTTCTCCCAATGGCCGCTTTTCTCCCACAGAGATCGGGCCAGCAATTGGGGGGTGCGTATCTCACGAAAGCCGAGCCTGCGCATGCGGCGACGCATGAAGTCCTCGATGATGCGGTAAAGCGCAAAGCCGCGCGGGTGCCAAAACGCCATGCCCGGGCCTTCTTCCTGCTGGTGGAAAAGGTCCATTCGGTTGGCGATTGATCGGTGGTCGTGATTGTCCATGGGTGTCTCCATCGCTCTCAAGTTTTAGCCTTGCGGCGGCGAGCGGGGAGTTCCAGGCACAAGAAAGGCCCCGTCCGTCGCCGGCGGGGCCTTGGGGTCGTACGCTGTCGCGAAGCTTAGCGCACGGCACCGCACAACGGCCCGCCGATGCAGGTCGTCGTGGTCGTCGTGCGCAGGAATGCGATCAGCTTGTTCATAGCCGCGCTGATGTAGGCGGCGGCGGTTGGCTTGTCAACAGGCCGGCCAGCCCGAGGGTCTAGCCACCGCTGCCGGTGGCCTGGGTCGCGATCGACTGGAAGATCGCGTCCAGTTCGGCGGCTGCCGCGTCGACCTCAGCGTTGCCGTAGGGCGCATAGAGCGCCGAGGGCAACCGGTAGGTCAGGTCCGTGGTGCCGGTATCGTTCGCCGTCAGATAAAACCGGATCGGCTGTTCGAAACCGGCGGGCACGCTTTCGGCCAGGATGCGAACAGCGAAATCGTTGCGGAACGTGTCGATGACCCCGTTGGCCGGGATCTCGATGCCGCGCCCGGCAGCACCTCGGCTGGCCGACGCGCGCAGCAGGACCAGCATGTCGTGATCCTCGATCGCCTGGACCGTCCGGTCCCACAGCGTGTCGAAATCATAGTCGGTCTGGATCTGCACCATCCCGTCGAACGGATAGCCTTGGACCTCCTGGGCGGTGCTGGGCGGCGTTGTGAGGGTCAGCGCAACGATGGCGGCGGCAACGGTGGATAACCTGCGCGTCATGGGATCAACCTCCTGAATGCGTCATGGCCGGAACAGCCTGGTGCCAAGCATGTCGACACGGAACCGTGGCAAGACGGTGATGGAGGTTCTCTTATGCCGGGTCGATGGGTCGCCGTCTGATCACAATCAAGCGATCAGGCACGCAAGCAAAACGCCGCCACAAGTTGGCGGTCAAACAGACCAGACGGTTAGGGGCGTTAAGCCCCCTGGGCCACCGAACGCAGCACGCGCTGCCGCACCAACCCGCGATCCTGCCAGTCGGTCAGCACAAGTTGGTAGCCGTCGGGCCTGTGGGTGATCGCCAGATTGTAGACGATCGCCGCGGCGCATTCCTCCGGCGTGTTTCGGTTCTTGTAAGCGAGGTCTTGAACGCTCTTGCGGTACTGGGGATGAATCGCAACTGGATTCAGCCCGATTTCCGCCATGCATTTATTGACCCCGCTGGCGTATCTCAGCTTCCCAAACATAGATGCCCCCGAGCCGAACATCGAAGGCGCAGACTGTCAAAAACGGCGTTAACTGAGCGTCAAAAACGGCGTCAAACACACCATTTCGGCACGGTCTTGTCGCGAGATTGCCACAAGTCCGTTTCCGTCACCGCCCTGGCGCCAGCCTGCGATAGCTCAGCGCCTCGGCGATGTGGGTCCGTCGGACGCCGTCCGCGCCCTCCAGATCCGCCAGCGTGCGTGCGACCCGCAGGACGCGGTGATAGCCGCGGGCGGACAGCTTCATGCGCCCAGCCGCCTCGGTCAGCAGCGTGCGTCCGGGATCGTCGGGGGCGGCAATGCTTTCCAAGAGAGTGCCGTCCAGTTCGGCGTTGGTCGTCGGCATGTCCGGATCGGATGAATCGGCGGCGCGGTCGGCCTGGATGGCGCGGGCGTCTGCGACCCTTGCCGCGACGTCGGCGCTGGTTTCCTTGGGCGGCGGCAGGGACAGGTCCGTTGGGCTGACGGCGGGCACGTCGACATGCAGATCGATGCGGTCGAACAGCGGGCCGGAGATTTTGGACTGATAGTCCAGGGCGCAGCGCGGCACCCGGCCGCAGGTCAGGTCCGGATCGTCCAGATAGCCGCAGCGGCACGGGTTCATCGCGGCGACGAGCTGGAACCGGGCGGGGTAGGTGGCGTGCAAATTGGCGCGCGCGACCACGGCCTTGCCGGTTTCCAAGGGCTGGCGCAGCGCCTCCAGCGTTTGCCGGCTAAACTCGGGCAACTCGTCCAGGAACAGCACCCCGCGATGGGCCAGCGAAACCTCGCCGGGTTTGGCCCGCTGGCCCCCGCCGATCAGGGCCGGCAGCGAGGCGGAATGATGCGGGTCGCGGAAGGGCCGTTGGCGCAGCAGCCGCCCGCCTTCCAGCAACCCCGCGATCGAGTGGATCATGGATACTTCGAGCGCCTCGACGGGCGTGAGCGGCGGCAACAGGCCGGGCAGGCGCGCGGCCAGCATCGACTTGCCGGACCCGGGCGGTCCGATCATCAATAGGTTATGGCCGCCTGCGGCCGCGACCTCCAGGGCGCGCTTGGCGCTCTCCTGGCCCTTGATGTCGAACAGGTCCAGGTGGCCGGCCGGTTCCTCCTCGACCAGCGGTTCGGGCGGGCTCAGCAACTGGCTGCCCTTGGCGTGGTTGATCAGGGCCAAGAGGGTGCCCGGGGCCAGGACCTCGATCCTGCCGTCCTGGTCTGCGGCCCAGGCGGCCTCCGGCCCGCAGGCCGACGGGCAGATCAGGCCCAGGCCGCGCTCGGCCGCGTTCATTGCCGCCGGCAGCACCCCGGCGACCCGGCTCAAGGCGCCGTCCAGGGCCAGTTCGCCCAGCACCGAATAGCTGGCGATCATGTCCCGCGGCAAGACGTCCAGCGCGCTCAACAGCGCCAGCGCGATCGGCAGGTCGTAATGGCTGCCTTCCTTCAGCACGTCGGCCGGCGCCAGATTGACCGTGATGCGCTTGGGCGGCAGGGCCAGCCCCAGCGCGTGCAGGGCGGCGCGAACCCGCTCTCGGCTCTCGCCGACCGCCTTGTCGGGCAGGCCGACCAGTGTGAAGGACGGCAGCCCGCCGGAGATTTGCACCTGAACGTCGATGGGCAGTACGTCGATGCCCTGAAACGCCACCGTATTGACGCGGGCGATCATGACGGTGGCGGGCGGGTCGGGGCGTGCATCGCCAACGGGTATAAATCCGCACCCGCAAAAAGCAATAGGGGAACAAGCAGGCCAGCTAGCCGGTGTCGGAAACCCCGTGCCGAGGTGCCGGGCGTCGGCGCCACAGATGGATGGCCAAGGCGATCACGCCCGCTGCCGCCAGGATGCCCAGCGCTCCGAGCGACAGCCACAGGGGCCAATGCTGAACCGCAATCATGGCGCGCGGGCAGTCAGCGTCCGGCCTGGCCGGGGTGGATGGCGAGGATGCGGCCCCTCGATTCGCCGGTGCCGGCGTCCCTGGCGATCAGCCCGCTGGCGTCGCGGTGAAAGCTGGTGTGGCTCGGGCCGTCCGCGTCGCTCCAGATCGCGGTGTAGGCGTCGCCCGGACCCAAGGTCCAGGTGCCATGCCGCTCTTTGCCGCCGGGCAGCATGACGTGAAGCGTGCCGTCGGCGTGATAGTCCATGCGCGCCTCGGCCTCGCCCAGCGCGAAGATCAGGCGGTTGCCGGAAATCAGTACGTCAAGCTGGTTGACGCTCACCGGTTGGGTTTCCTCAGGGGCGGTCATTGTCTGTCTACGCATTTAGTAAGGTAGCTTGACTATATGGCTCGATGGGAAGATGGTCAAGGGGGTTTACCAAGCTCGATCAGGTTGGCAGCTTCGACGCATGACCATCCCGACCCCGCCCGATCACATTGGCTGGCTGCTGGTCAGGGCCGGCCAGCTTTGGCGCGACCGGTTCGTCGCCGCCATGCAAGCGGCGGGTTATCCGGATTTCACCCTGTCGCGCGCGAACCTGCTCGGCTCCGTCGACCGGTATCACGGCACGCGCATGGTTGATATCGCGGCCAGGCTGGGCATGACCAAGCAGGCCGTCGGGCAGATTGTCGATGATTTGGCGGCCGCCGGCTATCTGGCGCGGGAGGCTGATGCCGAAGATGGCAGGGCCAAGCGGGTCGTCTACACTGCGCGCGGCTTGGCCTTTCTGAAAACGGCGGACCGGGTCAAAGGCGAGATCGAGGCCGAACTGGCTGGCAAGGTGGGTGAACAAACGATGGGAGAGCTTTCGGACCTGCTGCGCGACGCGGCATCGGCGATGGAACCCCCGACTAGCTGACATTCGGCGCTAACGACGCCATGTTTCAGGCGATGGCCGTGACAACCGACAATCCCGAAACAATGCCGACGCTTCGGCGCAGGCTTAAAACCCTGTCGGTGCCAAGCGATCGCGCCGGGCTGTTGCATCTGGCCGGCCATCTCGCCCTGCTCGCGGCTACGTCCGCGGCAGTGCTGCTGGCGCCGGTTTGGTGGCTGGTCCTGCCTGCGATGGTGGCCCAGGGTGTGGTGCTGATCTTCCTGTTTGCCCCCTTGCATGAGGCCGTACATCGAACGGCGTTCGCCTCTCGCGGGCTGAACCAGGGGGTTGCGGCGATCGCGGGGTGGCTGTTGCTGCTGCCGTCAACCTGGTTTCGGTTCTACCACCTGGCCCATCACCGCTTCACACAAGATCCGGAGCGGGATCCGGAACTGCAAGTGCGGCCGATCGATGGCCCGTATCGGCATTGGCGGCACCTCAGCGGTCTGCCCTATTGGCGCGCCCAGATTCGGGTGATCTTTCGCCAAGCGCGTGGCCGGGTCGACGACGGCTTCGTGCCGCCCCATTGGCGCCAGGCGGTGACGCTCCAGGCCCGGCTTTACCTTGCGGCCTATCTCGTGGTCGCCGTTCTGTCGGTGCTGACGGGCAGTTGGCTGGTGCTGAAGCTCTGGGTCGTGCCGGCCTTGCTCGGCCAGCCCTTCCTGCGCGCCTATCTGATGGCCGAACATGGTGGTTGTGCGTTTGTCGCCGACATGTTTCGGAACACGCGTACGACCTTCACCAATCGGCTGGTGCGTTTCCTGGCATGGAACATGCCGTACCACGTCGAACATCATGCCTTTCCGGGCATCCCGTTCCATCGGCTACCCGCTGCACACCACATCCTGAACAACCAGCTTACGGTAACCGCCGAAGGCTATCTCGACGTTCAGCGCCAACTGTACGCGCGGTATCGGTCTTGAGCGCGTACACCCGGGCTCAAAGCGCCTTCACGCGCGCCTCGATGGCATCCCACAGGTCGCCTTGCAGATAGGTGCCGCTGAGCCGGTTAATCTCATGAATCCCGGTCGGCGAGGTGACGTTGATCTCGGTCAGATAGTCGCCGATGACATCGATGCCAACGAAGATCAGGCCCTTCTCGCGCAGGACCGGCTTCAAGGCGGTACAGATCTCGCGCTCGCGGTCGGTCAGCGTCGTCGCCTCGGCCTTTCCGCCGGCGTGGAAGTTGGCGCGCGCCTCGCCCGCCTGGGGCAGCCGGCTGACAGCGCCCAGCGGCTCGCCGTCGATCAGGATGATGCGCTTGTCGCCCTGACGGATCTCCGGCAGATAGCGCTGGATCATCAACGGCTCTCGCGATTGCTCGGCAAACATCTCGATCAGCGCGCCGAGATTTTCGTCATCGGGCTTCAGATGAAAGACCCCGGCACCGCCATTGCCGTAAAGCGGCTTGACGATGATGTCGCGATGCTCGTCCCGAAAGGCCCGGATCGCGGTCATGTCCGACGTGATCAATGTCGGCGGGATGAAATCCGCGAACTGGGTGATGAACAGCTTCTCCGGCGCGTTGCGCACTTCCGCGGCATCGTTCACCACCAAGGTCGAGCGCGGCAGCAGCTCCAGCAAGTGGGTCGAGGTGATGTAGCCCATGTCGAACGGCGGGTCCTGGCGCATCAGCACCACGTTGATCGCGGCAAGATCCACCTGTTGCCAGTCGCCCAGTTCGAAGTGATCGGCACGCACCGGCTGGACGCGCAGTGGACGCGCCCTGGCCACGATGGCGCCGTTCAGAAACGCCAAATGCTCCGGCAGGTAATGCCACAGGCGGTGGCCGCGCTCTTGCGCCTCCAACGCCATGGCAAAGGTGGAGTCGGCATCGATGTCGACGGTCTCGATCGGATCCATCTGGATGGCGACGTCAAGCTTCATTGGGGGAATCCACGGAAAAACGGTCAGGACAGGTCAGGTTTGGTCGGCCTTGAGCCGTTGCAGCAGGGTGGCGGTCCGATGGGCGTCCTGGCTGGACAAACCCAGGGTCAGCACGTGCTCCAAGGCCTTGATAGCGGCGGTAAGATTGCCAGTCTGTGCATTTAGGAGGCCAGCCTCGTGCCACAAGGAGGGTTCGTCCGGCGCCAGCAGCAAAAGGTCCTCCAAAATCTGTAGCGCCGCGCCATACCGCTCCGCCTTCACGTGCCGGATCTTGATGTTGCTTTGCAGGCGCATCAGCACGTCCCGGTCGCTGACGGGCGCGTAATGCGCCGGCTCCAACTCCGCCTCGATGCCCGCGACCGACTTCAACAGCTCGCGCAGGTCCGTGGGCGTTCGAATGATGCCGCCGTTGAACGGGTCGAGAATGGCCCGCTCACCGGCGCGGTCCAGGCGGATGAGAAAATGGCCAGGAAAGTTTAGGCCCGACAGAGCCCACCCCTGCGACCGGCCGGCATGCAGGTAGAGGATCGCAAGGCTGACCGGCAGGCCCTTACGACGATCGATCACCCGCATCAGGTTGGCGTTTTGCAAATCGTCGAACGATAGCTGGTCGCCCTGATAGCCGTAGCGCATGGCGATGACGCCGGACAGGGCCGATGCCGCGTCGTCGACCGAGCCGTCGTCGCGGTCGGCCGCGACCTTCGTCACCTCGTCGCACAGCAAGGTGAGGTGATCGCGATACCAATCCAGGCCAACCCTCGGGCGGTCAAGGGCAGCAAACGCCAGCGCGAGCTCGGCCAGGTCCAACTCGTGATCGGGCTGTTGCCCGGCACGAGCCAGCAGCGCCCTCGGACCATCGCTGATCGTTTGGCTGTTTTCCATTCCTTGCCTCGGTTGGCGGTGCCTCTTGGGGGTTGGCACGCGCCCCGACCTTCCGGCCGCTTAACCTGTTCCTGGCCGCCAAGCATCTTTCACGTGCCGGGGCCAGCGCCAAGGCTGCACCACCACAACGTCAAAGCGCAAGCCGCGATCTGCGATTGCATCGCCATAACGGCTCGCCACGTACATCGCGGCCCGCTCCAAACGCTCGCGCTGTCGCCGTGTAACGGCCTCCAGTGCCGCGTCTTGGCCCCTTCGATGTTTGACCTCAACGATGACCAGGACGCCCCGATGCCGGGCCAGGATGTCGATCTCGCCCACCGGCGTTCGCAGGCGGCGCTGAAGGATGCGATAGCGCTTCGTGCGCAGCAGCCAGGCGACGAGCGTCTCGGCCCGGCGGCCCCGACGCTCGGCTTGTCGTCTGCCTTGCCGCGGCACTAGCCGGGCGCTCTGCTCAAGGCGATGGCGCGCTGATAGATGGTGCGGCGTGGCAGGCCGGTTTCGGCCGTGACCGCGTCGACGGCGTCGCGAAGCGATTGGGTGGCGAGGGCCGTGCGCAGGCGGTCGTCGATGTCATGGTCGGCCGGCGCGGCATCCGGCCCAGGCGGACCGATGACCAGAACGATCTCACCGCGCGGTGGCCCCTCGTCGCAGAAGTGCGCGGCCAGCTCCGCCAGCGTTCCGGTCCGCACTTCCTCGAACCGTTTGGTCAGTTCACGCGCAACGGCGGCCTGCCGACCGCCAAGCTGCTTCGTCGCCTCGTCAAGGCTGGCCGCCAACCGGGTAGGGGTTTCGAATAGGACCAGGGTGGAGGGCACGGCCGACAGCTCTTGATAGAAGGTCGCTCGCTGGCCGGCCTTGCTGGGCACAAAGCCGCCGAAAAAGAACCGGTCGGAGGGCAGCCCGCTGAGGCTCAGCGCCGCCAGAACCGCGCTTGCGCCGGGCACGGTCGTAACGGGCAGCTCGGCGTCGCGGGCCGCCCTGACCAGCTTGTAGCCGGGATCGGAGATTAGCGGCGTGCCGGCATCGGAAACCAGCGCAATCGCCTCGCCCTTTTCCAAACGCGCCAGCAGCGCCGGCCGCACGCGTACGGCATTGTGGTCATGATAGGCAACAAGCGGCGTACGGATGCCGTGGGCCGACAGCAGCTTGGCCGTGACCCGCTTGTCCTCGCAGGCGATGGCGTCGACGGATCGCAGCACCTCGAGCGCGCGCAAGCTGACATCGCCAAGGTTGCCAATTGGGGTGGCGACAAGATAAAGACCAACGGGCCGCGTCTGATCGCTCGCGGGACTTGTGTCCCGTCCATAATCTCGCGTGGCTGTCATGCTTTGGCCATCCTGTCCGGATGAGCTAGGGGTCGGTTTTTCGCGGCGGCGGGTCATGGAGGGGTTTTCGATGGCGGTATCTGCATGTGCAGTCTTTGGCCGACCAGTTCAACGGTCTCGAGCCAGGCGAAGCGACCGGACGGCCACTTGGCGCCACCGGCTGTGGGGCCGCCTGATGGTGGCTTTTCTGGGTGCGATGCTCGCGGCCGCCTGCACGGCACGAACGACCGTACCGAACGTCGGTGTCGTGACGCAAGCGCCCGCCATCGGCGCGCAGGAACTGCCCAGGCCGCCGAGACCCGCGGTCGACCAGTTCGGCCGGCAAATCAGCCCCGACGCGGTCCGGGTCGGCATGCTGCTGCCGCTGACGGGCCCGACGGGTGAGTTGGGGCAGGCCATGCTCAACGCGGCCGAAATGGCCTTGCGCGACGCCGCCGGCCCGGACTTCGAGCTTATCCCCTTTGACACGGGCGGGACGGCCACGGGCGCTCGACTGGCGGCCCAAAACGCTATCGGTCAGGGAACGGAGCTTATGCTCGGCCCGCTGTTCAGCAGTTCCGTCCGACCGGCCGCCGAGATCGCGGCACCCTATGGCGTCAACCTGGTCGCTTTCACCACCGACGCGTCGGTCGCTGGCGGCAACGTGTATGTCATGGGCTTTCTGCCCTCGCAGCAGGTTGAACGGATCGTCGCCTATGGCGCCCAGCGCGGCGTCAACCGCTATGCCGTCCTGGCGCCGAACACGGCCTACGGCAACCTGATCGCCTCCACGATGAGCAGCGTAGCCCCGCGCTACGGCGCCTCGGTCACTGCCAGCCGCAGCTATCCCGCAGAAGCGCGGGACTATTCGCCCCAGGTCGAATCGTTGGCCGCGTCGGCGGGGTCGTTCGATGCCATCATGCTGCCCGATGTTGGCCTGCGCCTGCGCCAGGTCGCGCCGCTGATCCCATTTTATGGCATGCGCAACACCCAAATCGTCGGCACCGGCCAGTGGGATGGTGCCGGCGTGAACATCGAACCCGCACTGCACGGTGCCTGGTATGCCGCGCCTTCACCGGACCTGCGTGTCGCCTTCGACGCACAGTATGAAGAGCGCTATGGCAGCCCACCACCGCGACTGGTCACGCTTGCCTATGATGGTGTGGCGCTGGCCGTGTCGTTGTCGCGCGGCGCGACGCCTGGCACGGCGCGCTTCGACAGCTTCGGTTTGACCAATCCGGACGGATTTGTCGGACTGGACGGTCCGTTCCGGTTCGAGGCCAGCGGTTTGTCGGAACGGGGCCTCGCCGTGCTTGAGGTCACGGAAGAAGGCCCGGTCGTTATCGATCCGGCGCCATCGAGCTTTGGTGGGTTTGGGCTTTAGCGGATAACGCCACGTCGCTGGCCCTGGCCGGGGTCGGCGGGCGGACCAGCAGGTGTTCCAAAACGGCGTTTAAGCGCTGGCGGCCTGCCGTCGTGGCGGCCAAGTGTCCGTCGTCGTCAAGCAGGAATCCCGCCTGTTTGAGAGCATCGACCCGGCCGGCATCCAGCCAGCGGTCCCATGGGCCACCTATCTCCTGTTCGATCCGGTCGTGCGGGATGCCTTCGGTCAGCCGAAGGCCCATCATCATGAGTTCTTCAACCCGCTCGCGGATTGAGACGAAGGTTCGGTCGTGCTCGGCGTGGCCATCGCGCTCGACACGCTGCAGCCAGATCTCCGGCGCGCGATGGGTGCGGGTCGCCCATTTGGCGTCTTTGAGGGTCAGCCGGCCATGGGCGCCGGGGCCGACGCCGACATAGTCGCCATAGCGCCAATAGGTCAGGTTGTGTCGACAGGCTTCGCCCGGACGCGCGTGGTTTGAGATCTCGTAGGCCGGCAGACCGGCCGCCTGCGTCAATGCTTGGGTCTCTTCGAACAGCGCCGCTGCGGTTGGCTCATCGGGCACCGCGAAATCTCCGCGCGCGCACTGAGTGGCAAAGCGCGTACCCGGTTCGATCGTCAACTGGTACAGCGACAGGTGGCCGGCGGCCAGTGACAGCGCGTCTTTCAGCTCCTGTTGCCAGGTGGCCACGGTCTGACCGGGGCGGGCGTAGATCAGGTCGAAGGAAAAGCGTTGGAAGTGCCGTGCCGCCAGCTCGATCGCGTCGCGCGCCTCGGCAGCGCTGTGCTGGCGTCCAAGAAATCTCAAATCGTCGTCGTTGAACGCCTGAACACCGACCGAGGCCCGGTTGACGCCGGCCAGCCGAAAGTCGGCAAAGGCACCGGCCTCGACCGATGTCGGATTGGCCTCCAGGGTGATCTCGACGTCGTTGCCCATGGCCCAGCGCTGCGCGATCCGGTCGATCACGGCGCCCGCCAACGGCGGCGGCATCAGCGACGGTGTACCGCCGCCAAAGAAGATGGACGTGACCAGCCGGCCATGGGTTTCGACTGCGAAATGGTCAAGCTCGACCAGCAGCGCGCGTTGCCAACGGTCGGTATCCACCTCCGACCGGACGTGGGAGTTGAAGTCGCAATAGGGGCATTTCGACTGGCAGAACGGCCAGTGCACATAGATGCCGAAGCCCGGCGCCCCCATCGCGCGACCGCCGGTCATGAAAAGCAGCGCACCAGCAGCTTGGCAAAAGCGTCCGCCCGGTGGCTGATGGCGTGCTTCTCGTCCGGGTCCATCTCGCCATAGGTAATCGAGTAGCCATTGGGAATAAAGATCGGGTCGTAGCCGAACCCCTTGGTCCCGCGCGGGGGCCAAACCAGGGCGCCATCGGAGCGGCCCTCGACGGTTTCGGTATGGCCGTCGGGCCAAGCCAGGCTAAGGGCGCTGACGAAGTGGGCGCTTCTGTCGGTTGTGTCGCCCAGCGCGTTATTGACGCGACGCATGGCGTAGTCGAAGTCGCGGACGCCGTCGGCGCGCTCCGCCCATCGGGCGGAATAGATGCCGGGCGCACCGTCCAGGGCCGAGACGGCAAGCCCGCTATCGTCGGCCAGCGCGGGCAGGCCCGTCGCCCGTGTCGCGGTCAGGGCCTTCAGCTCGGCATTGGCGCGAAAGGTGTCGCCGGTTTCCTCCGGATCGGTCAGGCCGCGATCGGCCGCCGACGGGAACGAGGCAACGTGGTCGCGCAGAAGATCGGCGATCTCGCGGATCTTGCCCTGGTTGTGGCTGGCGATCAGCAAGGTGTCGCCTGTAAAACGTCTGGTCATGGGGCTTAGTAATCGCGCCGTGGCGGATTGGGAAGCCCGCTGCTAAGGTCGGCGCTCGAAACTGACTTCCAGCAGCTAATTTACTATTGGAGAAGGCAATGAAGGTTGCGTTCGTGGGCCTTGGCGTGATGGGGGCGCCGATGGCGGGCCATCTGGCGTCCGCCGGCCATTCGGTCACCGTCTATAACCGCAGCGCCGAGAAGGCCGAGGCTTGGGTGGCCAAACATGGCGGTACCGCCGCGCCGACACCGGCCGAGGCGGCCAAGGGCGCAGAGATCGTCTTCGCCTGCGTCGGAAACGACGATGATC
>JBCBSH010000047.1:0-22487 GCA_039819285.1 Pseudomonadota bacterium | reverse complement strand
GACCCGGACCGGGCGGCCGAGCTGCTGGCGGAGGCCGGCTATCCGAACGGCGACGGGTTGGACGCCTATGGCGACGCCTTCGCGCTGACCTATGTGGCGGAGAAGGAGTCCACCCTGGGGCCGATCGTCAACGCCATCCAGACGGCCCTGCGCGAGGTCGGCTTTCCGGTCACGCTGAACCCGATCCCGCAGACCCAGTATGGCGACAGGCAGCTGGTCCAGCGCGACCTGCCCTTTGCGGTTAACGATCAGGAAAAGCCGATCGGTGTCGATGCCGGCTATGCCATCCAGCTGTTCTTCGTCTCGCCGGAGGCGGGCGGGCTGAACAACATGGTCAATTACCGCAACGAGGATGTGGACGCGACCTGGGCCTTGGCCAGGGTTGAGCCGGACACGGACACGCGCAACGCCCAGGTGGCCGAGATCCAGGACCAGCTGATGGCGGATGTCGCCTGGCTGCCGGTGGTCGAATACCGCACCCAATGGGCCTTTGCCGACACTCTGAACGGCATGCGCTGGCACCCCGACAACTCGGTCCGGTTCTACGATTTGAGCTTTGAATAGGGGGATGGAGGGCGGCCCGGCCGGCGCATCGGTCGGGCCGCGCAGACCGCACAGACCGCAAGATCGGGTCGGCTGATGCTGGTCCGCTACATCGCGACCCGATTGGTGATCGGCATTGCTCAGCTAATCGGGCTGGTCATCGCCGTGTTCTTCTTGATCCGGCTGTTGCCGGCGGACCCGGTGTCGCGCCTGGTCGGGCTGAACCCGAGTGCTGAAGCCTACGCCCAGGCCGAGCGGCAGTTGGGCCTCGACCGGCCGATCCTGACCCAGCTTCTCCACTATCTCGGGCTGGCGCCAGAAGAGGGGCCGGGGCTGCTGCAAGGCAGCCTTGGCATCTCCTGGGTGACCGGGTCGCCCATCGTCGAGGAGATCGGCCGGCACTTGCCGGTGACGATCGAGCTGATCACGCTCAGCTTTCTGATCGCGTTTGTGCTGGCCGTGCCGATCGGCATGCTGGGGGCGCTGAAGCCCGGCGGAAAGGCGGATCGCGGCGTCTTCATCTACAGCCTGTTCGCCGGCTCTCAGCCCGAATTCTGGTGGGGCCTGTTGTTCGTCTATCTGTTCTTTTTCACCCTCGGCGTGGCGCCACCGCCGCTGGGCAGCCTGTCGCCCTTGACCAGCCCGCCGCCGGAGATCACCGGCATGATCACGGTCGATGCCCTGCTGGCTGGGCGGCCCGATACGTTCGTCGAGGCGCTGCACCATCTGATGCTGCCCGTGGCGACGCTCGTCTTCATCCTGTCCGGGCCGATCATCAAGATGGTACGCCAGAACATGGTGCGCGCCCTGCGGTCCGACTTCGTGCTTTACGCCCATTGCGCCGGCCTGCCGCGCTGGCAGATCGCCCGCTATGCCTTGCGCGCGGCCATGGCGCCGTCGATCACGCTGATCGGCATTCTTTACGGCTTCATGCTGGGCGGCGCGGTGTTGGTCGAAAGCGTGTTTTCGCTCAGCGGCATCGGCCAGTATTCTGTCCGTGCGGTGCTGTCCTTCGACTATCCGGCGATCCAAGGCGTGGTGCTGATCATCACCGGGATTTCGCTGCTGATCTATCTGGCGCTGGACCTGATCCACGCCGTCATCGACCCCAGGGTGGCCTACTAATGAGCGCCGCTGACCTGATGGGGCCGACCGACGAGGCCACGACCCTGCCCCGTCGCAAGAAGCGGGACTGGCTGTTCGGCATCGGTCTGACCATCGTGGCGGTCGTGGTCATCCTGGCCGCCATCGGCCCCTGGATCGCGCCTTACGACCCGACGTCGGTCACGCCGCGCATCGTCGAGCCGCCGCCGTCCTTGGGCGAGATTCCGGGCCTGCTGTGGGGCTCGATCACCGGCACGCTGGAACACCCGCCGCATTGGATGGGCACGGACGCGTCGGGCTTCGACATCTTTTCCCGTGTGATCTCCGCGCCGCGCATCGATCTCTCGATCGCGCTGGCCGCCAACGGGCTGTCGCTGCTGGTCGGCGTGCTGCTGGGCCTGCTCGCCGGCTATTACCGGAACGTCGCGACGGGCTTGCTCATGCGCGTTTCCGACGTGCTGCAATCCTTCCCGGTGTTCATCTCGGCGATGATCCTGGTCGCGCTCGCCGGCCGCTCGACGGTGAACATCATCATCGCGCTGGCCCTGCTTTACACGCCGATCTACATCCGCCTGACACGGGCGGAGGTGATGAGCCAGAAGGTGCGCGGCTATGTCGAGGCCGCGCGGGCCATGGGCAATCCGGAACTGACGGTGGCCTTGCGCCATGTGCTCCCGAACTCGCTGGCGCCCGCCCTTATCCAGGCCTCAGTCACCATCGGCTTCGCCATTCTGCTGACGGCCGGCCTCAGTTTCGTCGGTGCCGGCGTGCGGCCGCCGACGCCGGAATGGGGGCTGATGATCTCGACCGGCGCCAACCAGATCATCCTGGGCGAATGGTGGCCGTCGGTGTTTCCCGGCATCGCCATTTCACTGACCGTGTTCGGTTTCGCCGTCCTGGGCAACGCGCTGGAGCGCCGCTATGACGGCGGCTGAGGCGCCGATGCTGGAGGTGCGCGACCTTTCCGTCGCCTATGGTGTCGGGCGCGACGCCGTCCGGCCGATCGACGGGCTGAGCTTCACCTTGCGCCAGCGCGAGATCGTCGGGCTGATCGGCGAGGCGGGATCGGGCAAATCGACCGCCGCCCTGGCGCTGATGGGTCTGGCGCGGCCGCCGGGGCAGATCGTCGGCGGCCAGGTCGCGTTCGAGGGGCGCGATTTGCTGGCGATGGATGACGAGGCGCTGCGCCGCATCCGGGGCCGCGACATCGGCATCATCGTGCAGAACCCGCGCGGCGCCCTTAACCCGATGCTGAAGGTCGGGCGCCAGATCGGCAACGCCTACCGCGCCCACAACAAGGCAACCCGCGGCGACAGCAAGCGCCGTGCGATCGACATGCTGCGCATGGTCGGCATCAACGACCCGGAACGGCGTGTCGACGCCTATGCCCACGAACTGTCCGGCGGCATGGCCCAGCGCGCGCTGATCGCCATGGCGCTGTCATCCATGCCGAAGCTGCTGATCGCCGACGAGCCGACAAGCGGGCTGGACGTGACCATTCAGGCCCAGTTTTTGGACCAGATGTGGCAGACGGTGCAGGAGACCGGCTCGGCCATGTTTCTGGTCGCGCAGGAGCTGGGCATCCTCGCCAATTATTGCGACCGGGTGCTGGTCCTGCAGAACGGCCATATCGCCGAGGACGCGCCGGTGCGCCAGTTCTTCGCCGCCCCGCAACAGCCCTACAGCCGCGAGATTCTGCGGCTGGAACAGGACACGGCCGAAGGCGGCATCACCAGCAGCGGAACGGTCAAGGCGGACGCGGAACCGCTGGTCCGGATCACTGGGCTGGTCAAAAACTTCCCGATCAAGGGTTCGTCCAAGGTCGTGCAGGCGGTGCACGATGTCGACCTGGCCATCGCGCCCGGCGAGACGCTGGGGCTGGTCGGCGAAAGCGGGTCCGGCAAGACCACGGTCGGCCGCTGCCTGGTCCATCTGACGGAGCCGACCGAAGGCGAGATCCGATTCGGCGACCAGACCCTGTCCGGCCTGTCGGCAACGGCGCTGCGCCAGATGCGAGCGAAGCTTCAGATCGTCTTTCAAGACCCGTACGACAGCCTGAACCCGCGCTGGACCATCCGGCGCATCCTGCGCGAACCGCTGGACCTGCACACAGACCTATCACGCGGTGAGAAAGACAGCCGCTCGCGTGAACTATTGGAAATGGTGGGCGTCGATCCGGGCCTGATCGACCGGCGGCCGCAAGGGCTGGGGGCCGGCATGCTGCAACGGCTGAACATCGCGCGGGCCATCGCCACCAACCCGTCCTTCATCGTGCTGGACGAACCGACATCGGTGCTTTCGCCGCGTGCCGTGGTCGGGCTGGTGGACCTGCTGCGCCGGCTGCAACGCGATCTCGGCCTATCCTATCTGTTCATCAGCCACGACCTGACCACCGTGCGCTATCTCTGCCACCGGGTGGCGGTGATGTATCTGGGGCAGATCGTTGAGAAGGGCAGCGTCGATCAGGTCTTTAACGACCCCAAACATCCCTATTCGAAGGCCCTGCTGGCCGCGCACCTGTTCCCGGACCCCAGCCAGCGCAGGGTCGATCGGCAGGACCGGCGGGAACTGGAAGGCGAGATCCCCAGCCCGATCGACCTGCCGAAGGGCTGCTATCTCGCCAGCCGCTGCCCCTCGGCCAAGCCGGACTGCCAGGCCCAGCCGCAGGAGCTGACGATCCTGCCCGACGGACGAAGCATCCGCTGCTGGCGCGTCGCGACAGGGGACTTAGCCGATCAGGAAGGACTTCAACATGCGGTTTGACGAAACGCGGCATGCGGGCAAGACGGTGATGATCACCGGCGGGGCCAGCGGCATCGGGCTCGGCATCGCCCAACGGTTCCTGGCCGAGGGTGCGGCGATCGCGATCTACGACCGCAACCGGCCCGACGATAGTGCGTTTGTTGCCGATCAAAGCGTGCTGGTGGTGCAAGGCGACGTCACCGACGAGGCGGCGGTCGACGGCGCCGTGGCGGAAACGGTCAGCCGTTTCGGCCGCCTGGACGTGATGGTCAACAATGCCGGCGTCATCGGCATCGGCCCCGTCGCCGGCATGGCGTATGACGAATGGCGTCGGGTGGTCGACACCAACATCCACGGCGTCTTCCTGGGTGCCAGGGCGGCGGCGAAGCACATGATCGCCCAAGGCACCGGCGGGTCGATCATCAACGCCTCGTCCGGCGCCGGGCGGCGCGGGGTCGCGAACCTGTCCCACTACTGCGCCTCGAAGGCGGCGATCATCATGTTCAGCCAGTCGCTGGCGTTGGAACTGGCGCCGCACAAGATCCGGGTCAACAGCTACGCGCCGGGCCATATCGAAACGCCGTTTTGGAAGGACATCGCCGAGGGCTTTGCCGGCGTCTTGGACAAGACCCCCGACCAGGTGATCGAGATGTTCGCGTCGTCGATCCCGTGGGGCCGGTTCGGCACACCCGATGACGTGGCCGCCGCCGTATCGTGGCTGGCCTGCGACGAGGCGGAGTTCGTCAGCGCCCAGGCGATCGCCATGAACGGCGCGGAATTTCCGTACTGACAGCGCGGGAGGATCGGGATGGCCGCATTCGATTATGTCATCGTCGGCGCCGGTACGGCCGGCTGCGTGCTGGCCAACCGGCTGTCGGAGGATGGGCGCCACACTGTCCTGTTGATCGAGGCGGGCGGCAAGGACCGCAACCCGCTGATCGGCATCCCCTTGGCTGCCGGCCTGGTCTATTTCTGGAAGTCGATCAACTGGAACTATGACACAACGGCCCAGGCCCATATGGACGACCGGTCGATCGCCTGGCCGCGCGGCAAGGTGCTGGGCGGGTCGTCGTCGATCAACGGCATGATGTACATGCGCGGCAACCGCCGCGACTATGACGATTGGCGCCAGCTTGGCCTTGACGGCTGGTCCTATGAGGACGTGCTGCCCTACTTCCTGCGGTCGGAAGACCATGTGGAACGCACTGGCGATCCCTTTCACGGCCAGGGCGGGCCGCTGCGCGTGGCCAAGGCCAAGGGCGAGAACCCGCTCTATCACGCCTTTCTTCAGGCCGGCTGGGACCGGGGCGCACCCCAGAACGACGACTTCAACGGCGCCGAGCAGGAAGGGCTGGGTCTTTACGATTTCGCAGTCCGCGACGGCAAGCGGGAGAGCAGCGCCACCGCCTTCCTGCGACCGGCCAAGCAGCGCCGCAATCTGACCGTCTGGACCCGCAGCCTGGTGAACCGCATTCGGCTGGTCGACCGGCATGTGACCGGCCTGGACCTGGAATGCGACGGCCAGCACATCGAAGTCGATGTCGGGCGCGAACTGATCCTGTGCGGCGGCGCGATCAACTCACCGGCCTTGCTGCAACTCTCCGGCATCGGCGATCCCGGCGATCTGGCGCAGGCGGGGATCGACGTCGTGCACCCCCTGCCCGGCGTCGGCAAGAACCTGCAAGACCATCTCGGCGTCTATCTGCGCTATCGCTGCACCCAGCCGATCACGCTTTACTCCATGTTCCGGTTAGACCGGGCGCTGTTCGCTGGCCTGCGGGCCTGGCTGTACGGCACCGGGCCGGCGACCTCGATCCCGCTGGAGGCGGGCGGCTTCCTGAAGACACGGGCCGAGCTTGAGATCCCCGACATTCACATGACCTTCCTACCCGGCCTGAACCTGGAGACCACGCGGGCCGGACAAGGCCAGCACGGCTATCTGATCAATTTCTATCAGCTTCGCCCCGACAGCCGGGGAACCGTGCGCGTGGCGAGCGCGGACCCGGACGCAGCACCGCTGATCGACCCGAACTATCTGGCGGCGGAGGCGGATCGGGCCTGCCTGCGCGACGGCGTACGGCTGGCCCATGGGATCGGCGCGCATGAGGCGATGGCGGCCTACGACGCCGGCGCGATCTCACCGCTGGCCGACGATCTCGCCGACGACACCGCGATCGACGCCTGGGTGCGGGCGAACGCCAACACGATCTTCCATCCGGTCGGCACCTGTGCCATGGGCCGGGACGACACCGCCGTGGTCGACGAAAACCTGCGCGTGCGTGGCTTGGATCGGCTGCGTGTCGTCGACGCCTCGGTCATGCCGACCATCATCGGCGGCAATACCGCCGCACCGACCATGATGATCGCAGAAAAGGCGGCGGACATGATCCTCGGCCGGTCGCCGCTTCCGCGCGTCGACATCGGCTGACACCAGCCGATGTCGATTGCGACCCACCTGGCGCAGGGCCACTGCGACGCCCGCTTCCGCGCCCTGGCCGACCGGTTCGAGAGCCTGCTGGCCAGCGGCGCGGAGCCCGGCGGCGCGATCGCAGTCGTCGCTGACGGGCGGCTGGTGGTCGATCTTTGGGGCGGGACAAACGATCGCGAAACCGGCACGCCGTGGCACGAGGACACGCTGGCCTGCTGCTTTTCGGTCACCAAGGGCGTGCTGTCCTTGCTGGCCCTGCGCCTGGCCGAACAGGGCCGGCTCGACCTTAGCGCCAGGGTGGCGGACCTCTGGCCGGGTTTCGAGACGGGCGGCAAGGCGGCCATCACCGTCGGCGACATCATGCGCCACCGATCGGGCCTGCCCGCGGTTTCGCCGGACTTCCAAGAGGGTGATCTTTACGACTGGCCGACCATAACCCAGGCGCTGGCGGCCTCGTCGCCGACGGTGCCGTTGGACGGCCCGCCGGTCTATCAGAACATGACCTATGGCTACCTTCTGGGCGAGGTCTTGCAGCGTGCCGGCGGCGCGCTGTTGCCCGCGCTGATCGCGGCTGAGTTGACCGGCCCTCTGGACGCGGACTTCCATATCGCGCTTAACGACGCGGCAATCGACCGGTGCGCCACGCTAAGCCAGGATGATCCCGGCGGCCTGTTCCGCGCGATCGCTGAGGCGCCGGACAGCCTGTTCGCCCGCTCCATGACCGGCTTTGATCGGCGCGAGACGTTCAACACGTCCCGATGGCGCCGCGCTGCCATCGGCTCGGGCAGCGGCCACGCGACGGCACGCGCGATCGCGAAGCTCTACGACCAGCTTGTCGCCAAGGACGGCTTGATCGGGCCGTCGCTGCAAGCGCTGGCGCGCCTAGAGACGGGCCGCTGCGCGGGCGACGATCCCATCCTGGGCGTGCCCATCCGCTATGGCACCGGCTTCGAACTGTCATTGCCGCCTTCCCTTGACTTTGGGCCGAATCCATCAACAGCCGGCTATTGGGGGGCCGGCGGCGCGTTGGGGTTTGCCGATCCTGAAGCCGGGGTCGCGTTCGGCTATGTTACGCGCCACATGGCGGCGGAGCTTGGGTGTTCCGCGCGCGGCCGCGCACTTGTTACCGCGCTCTACGACGCGGTTGGAGGGGATCAGCGATGAAGAACAGCTATGCTGACGGCAAGCTGTTGGTGCGATGCGACGGGCCGGTCGCCACGATCGAGCTGAACCAGCCTGAACGGCGCAATGCCCTGGCCGAGACCATGTGGCGCGCCCTGCCCGAGGTCGCGGCGGATCTGGCGGCCGAGACCGGCATTCACGCCGTGCGTTTTCGCGGCGCCGGCGGGGCGGCGTTCAGCGCCGGGGCCGACATCAGCGAGTTCGAGCGGGTCTATGGCGACCCGGCCAGCACGGCGGCCTACAACAAGGCCGTGCGCGACGGCCAGGCCGCGATCCGCTATCTTGACCTGCCGACGATCGCCGAGATCCACGGCGCCTGTGTGGGCGGCGGGCTGGGCCTGGCGCTGGCCTGCGATCTGCGCTTTGCCGCCGATGACGCCCGCTTCGCCATCACGCCGGCGAAGCTGGGCCTGGCCTACAGCTTCGAAGACACGCAACAGCTTGTCGAGAAGGTCGGCCCGGCCCGCGCCAAGGACATCCTGTTCACGGGCCGTCTGCTGCCGGCGGAAGAAGCGCTTGCCATCGGCCTGATCGACCGGGTCGAGCCCGCAACCGACCTTGCGGCCAGCACCGACGCCTATTGCGCCCTTGTGGGTCAAGCCTCCAGCGCCTCGATCACGGTTCTCAAGCAGACCATCAACGCTATCGCCGATGGCGCCACCGAGGCGCCCACCGACCTGATCGACCGGTTCGAGGCACTGTTCGACGGCCCGCATTTCAAGGAAGGCTACCGCGCGTTTCTGGCCAAGCGGCGGCCGCGATTCGACTAAAACGGTATTGCCATTATCGTTTCCTGAGCCAATGGTGATGCGAGACAAGCGCGGAGACGAAATGCTGGCAAACCTGCTCAACCGTATCGACAGCCTTTTTCAGATTTTCACCGCGCCGCTGCTTCTGATCAGCCGGCTGCTGATTGCCTACTTCTTCCTGCCGGCGGGCATCGAGAAGATCCAGAACTATTCCGGCACCGCCAGCATGATGGAGAGCACCGGCATCCCGGGGATACTGCTACCGCTCGTCATCCTGTTGGAAATCGGCGGGGCGTTGCTGGTGGCGGCCGGATTCGTCACGCGTTTGACATGTCTCGCGCTGGCCCTGTTCGCCATCGTCGCCAACCAGATGTACAACAGTGACGCCACCACCCAAGTGCACCAGATGCTCTACACCGCCGAGTTCGTCACCGTTGCCGGCATGACGGCGCTGATGGCCGTGGGGCCCGGGCGCTGGTCGTTGGACGCCCTTCGCGGCGGGCGCTGATCTGCCTCTGGGCAGAGACACGCAAAGTCAGACCGACCGGGTCAAGCCGCCGTCGATGCGCAGATTCTGGCCGGTGATGTAACCGGCATCGTCGGAGGCCAGAAATCCGATCAGCGCAGATACTTCGCCGGCGCGGCCATAACGCCCCATGGGGATGCGGGCGCGCCGATCCTCGGTTTCCGGCAGGCTGTCGATGAAGCCGGGCAGGATGTTGTTCATGCGCACATTGTCGCCGGCATATTTGTCGGCGAACAGCTTGGTGAACGCGGCCAAGGCGGAGCGAAACACGCCGGAGGTCGGGAACAGCGGATCCGGCTCGAAGACGGCGAAGGTGGAAATGTTGATGATCGCGCCACCGCCCTGCGCGGCCATGATCGGGGCCACCATACGGGTGGGCCGCACGACGTTCAGCAGATAGACCTCCATGCCCGTGTGCCAGTCTTCGTCGCTGATCTGCAGCACCGGGCCCTTGGGGCCGTGGCCAGCGGAATTGACGAGAACATCCACCCGGCCCCAGCGATCCATCGCCTGATCGACAAGCCTTTTCAAATCGTCGAGCGACTGGTTCGACCCGGTAACGCCGATACCGCCAAGTTCGCCGGCCAGCGCCTCGCCCTTGCCGGACGACGACAGGATCGCGACCTCAAATCCGTCTGCGGACAAACGGCGGGCGGCTTCCGCCCCCATGCCACTGCCGCCGGCGGTGACAAGGGCCACCCTTGTTGAGGTCATTGCGCGTTCCCTTGATCTCGGTCTTGCGTCGGCGCCCGTCGCCGATCAGGCCGCCGCCTTGTACTGCGACGTCAGTGGGCCGTCAAATCGCTGGTTGTCGTCGAAAAGACCCGGCGTGTCGGCAACGAGACAGGTGATCAGTCCGGGGATTTCCTCAGGCTTTCTGAACCGCCAGATGGGCATGCCTCCACCGCGCTCGTCCTGTTCGGACTGGCCGGCGAGTCTATCGGGAATGACAACGGCCATGCTCACCCCGCTTGCACCAAACCGGTTTTCAACGAGCGTACAGAAATTCATCATGGCGCCCCGAAAGATCTCCAGGGCGGGTGCCAACTCAAGCGGATCGACCCCGTCGCCATTCACGACGTTCACGATGTTCACGATCGTGCCGCCGCCCGCCTCCGCCATGATCGGCGCCACGATGCGGGTGGGCCGTACGATGTTCATCAGATAGGCGTCCATGATCGCGTGCAAATGCCGATTTCCGGCGTTCGCCGACGATCCGGCTGGCCGGTACTCCACAGAGTTCACCAGCACATCAACACGGCCCCAGCGGTCCATCGCCCCGTCCACAAGCCGTTGGACGGATGCCGCGGAGCGACGGCATTCCGCAACACCGAGCCCGCCGAGTTCATGGGCCAGGGCCTCCCCAGCCTTCGAGGACGACAGGATCGCAACCTCATGGCCCGCCGCAGACAGATGCCAGGCGGCGTCGGCGCCGGAACCACTGTCACCGGCCGAAACCATGGCAACACTCTTGAATGCCATAAAATGGCCTCCTTCTACCAAAAGGCGGGGACCATGGCAGAATGCACGCCCCTTGACCAATCATGTTCTGTCGCGTGAGACTGTAGAAAAGCTACTGTTAGCGCTTGGCCAATGCCCATGCGAACGCCAAATCTGAATGCCTTGCGGATGTTCGATGCTGCGGCACGACATCTGAACTTTCGCCTGGCGGCGCAGGAACTGAGCCTGACCCAGGGCGCCGTGGCGCAGCAAGTTCGACGTCTCGAAGCGGATTTGGGCCACAAACTGTTCCAACGCGAGGCGCGGGGTCTGGTCTTGACGGAGATTGGACGGCGCTATCACGAGCCGGTCCGTCGTGCGCTCTCGGCGATCGAAGACGCGACCCTGAATCTCCAGCCGTCGAATTCGACGATCACCCTCAGCGTCACGCCGTCCTTCGCATCGAAATGGCTTGTGCCGCGGTTGGCCGGATTTGCGCGTGAGCACCCTGAACTGGATCTGCGGACGGTCGCCAGCGAGGGGCTGTCCAACTTCTCCTCCGATGGGGTCGACATTGCCATTCGCCTGGGCCGCCCGCCTTTCGGACCTGGGCTACAGACGACGTTGCTGGCACCCGTCGAGCTCTGTGCCGTCTGCAGCCCGGCCTTCGCGAGCGAGGCGGGGCCGATCGATCGGATCGAACAGTTCGCAGATCTCAGGTTGGTCCAAGACAGCCACTATATGTGGCAAAAGCTGTTGGACGAAGCTGGCGTAAAACCGAGCAACCGGATGATCCAGTTCAATCAAACGGCCCTGGCCATGGATGCCGCGATCAGTGACCAGGGTGTCGCCCTGGTCCCTCGCCTGCTGCTCCACGACGATGTCGCGGAGGGCCGCCTGGTCGTGCTGTGGCGGAATCCATGCCCCGATCACGTTGGCTATTTCATTGTCTATCCCACC
Source organism: Pseudomonadota bacterium (assembly GCA_039819285.1). Taxonomy (GTDB): domain Bacteria; phylum Pseudomonadota; class Alphaproteobacteria; order DSM-16000; family Inquilinaceae; genus JANQGH01. The sequence goes on along the minus strand of JBCBSH010000047.1, from coordinate 10,813 downwards.
GCGTCGAAGCCGAACCCGGCCAGGGACACGGTCATGAACTGGGTGATTTCCGAAGTCGGCTAGCGTGACCGTGCGCGTGGCTTCATGAGCGGCCGACGCGCAACAGGACAACACCGGCCAGCGTCGTGAAGGCGCCGGCCAGACGCGCGAGGCTGAGCCGTTCGTTCAAAACCAGCACGCCGATCAGAACGGCGAACACGATGCTGGTCTCCCTCAAACCCGCGACCAGGGCGATCGGCGCCACGGTCATGGCCCAGATCACGGCCCAATAGGCGGCGAGGCTCAAGAGGCCCATAAGGGCGGCCGGCCGCCAGATGCGGAGCGCCGGGCGCACGATATGACCGCGCCGCCGCCAAGCCGCATAGGCAAAAAACGGGATCCATTGCAAGCCCATCATCCAGGCCGCGTAGCCATGCGCACTGCCCGAGAGGCGGGCCCCGATGCCGTCGGTCATGGTGTAGCCGGCGATGAACAGGCCAGTCAGAAGGGCAAAGACGACCGCGATCGGGTTGTGCAGGTTCTGCGCCCCGCGCGTGAAGGCCAAGCTCATGATGCCCGCGCCGATCAAGATGATCGCCACAAGCGCGTCCTGGCTCAGCCTCTCGCCGATGATCGGGATCGACAAGAGCGCGATGATCAGCGGCGCCGAGCCACGCGCCAACGGGTAGGCATGGCTGAGATCGCCGACGCGGTAGGCCAACAGCAAGAACGCCATATAGCCCTGATGCAACACAATCGACAGCGCGATGTAGGGCCAGCTTTCCGGCGCCGGCAACGGCAGAAAGGGGGTGGCAACCAGCGCGGCCATACCGCCCGCAGCCATCAGCACCGCCATGAACACCAGCCGGTCGCCATCCGCTTTCACAAAGGCGTTCCAGGTGGCGTGCAACAGGGCGGCGGCCAAGACGATCAGAAAGACGGTGAGATCCATAGGGACAACCCAGGCGGTCCAGAGGCGACGGCACGCCGCCATTCCGCCGGTGCCGGACGTTTATCGCACCAGGCGGCGTCGTTCCGGAATATCAGCCAATTCAAACGAGGTCGACTGGTAAAGGTCGTTGATCCAGTTGCTGATCAGAAGGCTGCCATGCGCCCGCCAGCGATTGACAGGCGGCCGCGCCGGATCATCGTCCGGGAAGTAATTGACCGGCAGGTCGATCGGTGCCCCGGCGGCCACGTCGCGGTGGTACTCGTGGGCCAGCACCTCGGTGTCGTATTCGAGGTGGTTGAACATGTAGGTGTGGCGCCTGGCCTTGTCCCGGACCAGGCACAGCCCAGCCTCGTCGGACTCCAACAGCACGGCCAGACCCGCGTGCGTCGGCAAATCCTCATGCCGCACCTCCGTGTGGCGGCTGACCGGCACCGCGATGTCGTCGCTGAAGCCGCGCAACAGCCCGTCGCGCCCGCCGCGCACGTGGTGACGGTAAACGCCGAACATCTTCTTGGGCAACTCGTGCTTCGGCACGTCGTGGAAATGCTGCAAGGCCGCCTGGGCGCCCCAGCAGATGTTGTAGGTCTCCTGAATGTGGGTTTGCGACCAGTCGAAGATCTGCGTCAGCTCGCGCCAATAGATCACGTCCTGAAACGGCAAGGTTTCGATGGGGGCCCCGGTGACGATCAGCCCGTCGAACTTGCGCCCGCGCACCGCCTCCCAGGGTTTGTAGAAGGACAGCATGTGTTCCGCCGACGCGGTTTTCGGCGCATAGCTGGACGTGGTGATCAGGGTCAGCTCGATCTGAAGCGGGGTCGCGCCCAAAAGGCGGGAGACTTGCGTCTCCGTCTTGATCTTGTCCGGCATCAGGTTCAGCAGCGCGATTTCGAGCGGGCGCACATCCTGCCTGACCGCCGCACCCTCGGTGATCAGCAGGACACCTTCATCCTCCAGCGCCGTCTTTGCCGGCAGATTGTCCGGAACCTTGATCGGCATACGCTTAAAACCCCTCGCGGACGACTTCGCCCGCTTCTTTGCCAGAACGCCAGTCGGTCACAATACCCGAAAGAACGGGGCAAAACAGCCTTGCGCGGCTTGCCCGCATCGTCGAACGGTTGGCTCGCGACCATGTGGTGTGCCCGGCACGGGCGCGCCAGACCCGGCCAAACATCGGAAAAATCACCAAAATACGCACCAGCCCTGGCGAAACCGGGGCTGACAGCGCAACCCCGGCATGATCATCTCACCATCAATTGAGCAGCCGTGAGGCCAGCGGCCAGGACAACGGCCGCCGCCAAGGCCCGGCGCTGCCGTTCGTTCGCAGCGTCTATCGCCACCGGGCGCCATAGGCGCACTCGGCTCGGCGCTACCAGCTTAGCCGCAGGCCCCCAGCAGCCTGAAAGCCGCGCAGGCCATCGTCGAACGGCAGGGCATAGTCGATTTCGGCGAACAGGGAGACGCCCTCGGCCACCGCCACCGTGCCGCCGAAACCGAGCTCCGCCGAGGTGCCGCCGACATCCTGGCTGAGTTCCGTGCCCGAGGCCAAAACCGAGTTATCGCCAAGGAACTCGTGCAGCAGGTTGGCCTCGAGATAGCCCGTTGCCTGCGCCGCGCCAATCGGCTGGCTGCCCTCGATTGCCACGCCCAGGCGGCCGACCAGACTGTCGCCGTCCTGCAGGCTTACAGCCACGCCGTCCGGGTCAGTGAAACCGTCGAAGTCGACATGCTGGTAGGCGAGTTGGGCCTGCGGTACCAGGGCCATCGTCTCGCCGAGAGGGATGCGATAGCCCGCCTCGTGCGACAGGGCGATGCCGTAGCCATCCGTGCCGACGCCGGACCAGCGGCGGACGGCGGACAGATCGACATCATAGGCGGTGTACTGCGCCACAGTGTCGAAGTACCAGCCGCCGGCGCCGTACCAGGTGGCATTGAGGCCGCCGCCGAACAGGTCAATATCCGCACTACCGGCAGCGGCGCCGTCATTGTCCGTCGCATCGAGACTGCTTTGGCCCCAATGGAGCATGGCACCGACCAGCAGCCGGCCGGACGGGCGGTTCAGCACGTCGACTTCCGCGCCCGCCTGCAGGAAACCGATGGTCTGGTCGAAACCGCCGCCCGTCGTGCTGTCGACATTACCGTCGGTTTCGAGCGACAGGCCGACCGCCCGCGCCCAAACGCCAGGCGCTACCGCTTGGCCCGTGCCACGCACGCCGACCCGTTCGACCAGTTGGCCAACCGTCGCCGAGCCGATCGCCTGTAGGCCGCCGGGCAGGCTGTCGTAGACGAAGGCCTGGGGCAGGAAGCTGTCGGACTGTAGAAACCAGGTCCCGTCCGCGCCCTCGATCAGCCGGTCGTAAAGGAAAATGCCCGCGATGATGTCATCACCTAGGACGAAACTGCCGTCACCCTCGCCACCGACCAGAATGAGTGGGATGCCGTCCGTCGGCCCTGTGCCAGTGAAGCCGCCCTGGCCGCCATCGTTCATCACGAAGACCGTGGTTTCGCCGGACGTATCGCCCTCTATGACAAGCTGGTCGGCCTCGACGGCCGCCCCGGCATCGAGGACGGCATCGAGATAGAGATCGCTGCCGGCCACATAATCTCCGGTGATCACCAGCACATCGTCCGTGCCGTCAAGGCCGTCGATCGGATCGAACCCGCCGCCATTGGCCAGCAGGAGAGTGCCGAAATTGCTCACATCGCCATCCAACACGGATGTGCCGATCGCGCCCAGCGCCGCGCCATCCTCGATAACGAAGGGCGCGTCCGCGGCCATTGCCAGCGTGGCCTGATCAAGCGCGGCGACCCCGCCCGTCACCATCGCCTCGGTGAAGGCGGCCGCGTTGCTGCCGGTGAACAGGAAGTTGGACGCATCCTCTTTCAGGAAGGTGGGCTCGAAGCCGAGGAAGTCGGTCGCCAATGTGTCGAGGTCGAAGGTCGCCTCGCCCGACGGGCCGCCAAAGACCAAGTGGTTTTCGTCCGAGATGTTCTGGGCATCGACGACGCCGTTCAGGCCGAAGCCGGGCTGCAGTTCCAGGCGCAGGCCGCCATTCATATTGACCGCGTCGATCGCAACACCATTGCCGCCGGTCACAGTGCCGGCGATGGTGACCTCGGCGCCGCCCGATTGCTCGTCCAGGATAAAGATGCCGGCGCCGGTGCCGCCTTCGACATCGCCGGTGGTCGTGATGGAGAGCGTGCTGGTGACGAAGGCGGCGGCACGGATGCCTTGATAGCCGCCATGGACATCCACCACCGAAATCGTCATGGGCGAGCCGTCGGGCACATAGCCATAGGCGAAAATGCCGTACTTGTTCTCACCGTGTACGGTGCCGATCGACGTAACCGTCAGCGGGCCAGCGGCGGCATTCCATGCGAAAATGCCGGTCTCCCCGCCACTGACGTCGGCGCTATGGATGGTCATGCCGTCGCTGTAGGCGTTCTTGGCATAGATGCCGGTGCCGTTGGTCGACGAAACGGTATCCATCGCGGTGATGTCGGTCGTGCCGCCCGCCTGGTCGCTGATTTTGATCCCGGCACCTTCAACGGCGCTAACTGGGCCAGATGCGGAGACGGTGACACCGCCGGTGCCGAAATCCCGAACATAGATGCCGTAGCTGTCGCCGTGGGCCGAGGCGGCGGTAACGGACACGCCGGCATCGCCATACGTGTTGAACGCGTCGATGCCGGAGCTGTTCTCACCAGTGCCGATGACGTCACTTGTCGTGGTGATGACCAGCGCCTCGTTGGTGCCTGTGGCAACGATCCCACTTTCGCCGCCGGTGATCGTGGTGCCATCGGTATCGGTAAAGGTCAGGCCGTTTTCCGACGTGATGGTCAGCGCATTGCCGCCGCTGACCGTCGTATCTATGCCAAAGCCCGCACTCGTAGTGACGGTGACGGGGCCGGCGTTGAACAGCGTCTGAGCCACGTCGGCTGATGCATCCGCCGCACCTTCACAGGTGAACGTCTCAGATGGCGGCTCGGGCGTGCAACTGCCGGCATAGGCGGAACGACCGCCGGCGCCGCCGAGCACATATCCGGTAAACGCGGTGCCCACCAACGCCGTGCTGAGTGAAAGCTGCAGCAGGGGTCGCCGGCGATCGGATCGGACTGATTGCATGCGTCGGAGCTCCGCTTCTTGATCGACACCACAGCGGTTGTGATCAGGGCATGGATTTTAGACCAAAATGCGGTGGTGTGACCTAGTCCGGCACCGCCGCGGCCGCACGCGGGTATGACAGGTCTGGACACCCGGTCCATTCGCCGTCCGGGGCGCGCACGATGGCGGCGGGCGACGCGAAGGGGCGGGGGAAGACGGTGCGTTGGGACAGCGTGATCGGGCCCATATCGCGGAGACGCTGCAAGATCCCAATCGGCAGATCCACGTCGGCGGTGATGGCGCCCGCGGGTGACACGTTGATGCGTGGCTGGTGAATGGCCGCGCCCGCATCCATGCCATAGGCCAGGACGAAGGCGGCGACCTGGGTCAGCGCCGGCACGATCTGGTTGCCGCCGGAGGCGCCGATGGCAGCCATAGGCTCGCCATCGCGCAGGATGATCGCCGGGCACATGTTGGAATGGGCCCAGGCGCGCGGCGCCAGGGTGCGGCGGCTGCCCGGCTCGATATCGAACCAGGCCATGCCGTCATTGCCCAGAATGCCGGTCGCGGCCGACCGGTGCTTGGCGCCGAAGCGGTTCAGGAGCGTGAAGGTCAGGGCGACGACACAGCCATCGCGGTCGACCACGTTGAGGTGGGTCGTGCTGCCCCCATCGCCGGTCGTCAGCCATTCGGCCTGCGTTGCGTTCGCAGAACGCAGGGCGTCGACGGTGGCGGCGTAGAAGTCCGCGCCGGGCGCTTCAGTTTCGACACTTGCGCCTTCCAGCGCCTTCAGCGCCGTTACCAGACGCGGACCGCCACTGTTCTCCAGCGCCAAGGCCAGGCCGTGACCGAACAGCTCGGCCGTGGCTGCCGGGCCTGTTCTGGGCCGGTAGGCGCTGAGGTCGGACCGCTGGATCGTGCTGCCCGCCGCCTGCAAATCCTCAACCCAGGCGGCCCCGATCGGGCCGTCATAGAAGGCGCCCGGTCCAACCTTGGCCAATGTCGCCAGCGTGTCGGCCTGGACGCCGAAATCAAGAACATCGCCTGGCTGCGGTGGCCAGCCATCCGGCAGGAACAGGGCGCGGCAGCCGGGATCAGCGGCCAGCGAAGGGGCGGCTAAGGCAATGGCCAGTGTCGTGTGCCAATCGACGGTCATGCCGGCGGCCACCCGTTCGATCGCCGGTTCCAAGAGCTGCGCCCAGCCCTCGCTGGCGCCGTGCTCGTGCAAGGCGGCGAGGCCGGCGACGATGCCCGGCACGACGACCGAACTGGCGCCCTCTACATTGCGCCCATCCGCCGCCTGGGCCATGCCGAGAAAGGTGCGCTTACCGCCCGGGTCCGGCGTCAACAGGGCGGGATCGATCTCCGCCGGCGCCTGGCCGGAAAAGTCGATGACGAAGGGCGCCTCGCCGGGCCGGGCCACGAGGCCGAGGCCGCAGGCGGCCAGACCGCTCATCCACGGTTCGACCGCCTGCAACGCGAAGGCGGCGGCGATGGCCGCATCCACGGCATTGCCGCCATCGGCCAGAACGCCCGCGCCGATCGAGGCTGCGACCTTGTGCTGCGAGACCACCATGCCGTGGCGGCCCCGCGCCACCGGCTTGGCGACCAGCCAATGTTCCGGATCGTTCATCATCGCGACACCCATCCTATCGACAAGCCGGGAAGCTGGCTTGACATGTCAATCAACTTGGCCAATTTGCCCCGGATTGCTTGGCCACGATGCCGGGTGTGCACCCCGGCCGTTCTTGGAAGGATCAAACCCCCATGTCTCTGCCGCCGATCGACCGGATCCTGCGCGAAGGCCACCGTCTGCCCGGGGTGCTGAGCGTGGTGCCACCGGCGGCCGATCGGGTGCCGGCGGTGTTCGACTCGCCCCATAGCGGCCTGACGGTGCCGGCGTGTCCCGCCCGGGCCGTGACCGACGCCCATGTGCTGAGAGCCAGCGACACCCATGTCGACGCCCTGTGGGACCATGTGCCGGATCTGGGCGCGCCGTTCCTGATGGCCGAGTTTCCGCGCAGCTATCTCGACGTCAACCGCAACCTGGCCGACATCGACCTCAGCATGGTCGAGGGCGACTGGCCCCATGCGGTGCGGGACAGTGCGACGGCCAAGCGCGGCATGGGGCTGATGTGGCGCTACGCCTGGGGCGAGACGCATGTGAACCATCGCACCTTGACCGTGGAGGAAGTCCAGGATCGGATCGACACTTATTGGCGGCCCTACCATGCGCTGCTGGCCAGCATGATCGACGACACGGCCCGACAGTTCGGCCATGTGGTGCATGTCAATTGCCACTCCATGCCGTCGGTCGGCCATTCCATGTCGGCCGATCCGCCGGGCACGAAACGGCCGGACGTTGTGCTGAGCGACCGGGACGGCACCAGTTGCGACCCGGACCTGATCCCGGCCCTGGCGGCTGCGTTTCGCGATCATGGGCTGACCGTGACGATCAACGACCCGTACAAGGGCGGCGAGTTGGTCACGGCGTACAACGACCCCGAGGCCGGCCGTCACAGCGTGCAGATTGAGCTGAACCGGCTTTTGTACATGGACGAGGACACACGCGAGCGAACGGCGGACTTTGCCGCGCTGAAGACCGTCTTGCAGGACGTCGCGGCGGTGGCCGTCACCCATGCCTGGAGCCTCTCACGCGGCCAATAGGCCGGGAATGGCGGCGAGCAGGTCCTTGGTATAGGGCTGTTGGGGGTCTTCGAACACGGATTGGGTCGCGCCCTGCTCAACAATGCGGCCGGCGCGCATGACCACGATGCGATCGCATAGCTGGGCGGCGATGCGCAGATCATGGGTGATGAACAACAGCGCGAAGCCCTCCGTCGCCTGAATGTCGCGTAAGAGGTCCAGGATTTGGCGCTGGACCGAGACGTCCAGGGCCGAGACGGACTCATCAGCGATCAGGATATCCGGCTTCAGGGCTAAGGCCCTTGCGATGCAGACCCGCTGGCGCTGTCCGCCGGAGAACTGGTGCGGAAACCGGCGCGCGGCCGTCGGATCAAGGCCGACCCGCTCAAGCAGTGAGGCCGCCTGGCGCCGCGCCTCCGCCGGATCGACGCCATGGATGATCGGCCCCTCGGCGATCGCCTCGCCAACCGCCTGGCGCGGGTCCAGCGCGGTGTACGGGTCTTGGAAGATGACCTGAAAGCGTCGGCGGTAGGGTCTGAGACGCCGGTCTCCTAAACGCGTGATGGTCTCGCCAGCCAACACCACCTCGCCGCTCGTCACCGGCTCCAGCCGCATCAGGCATTGCGCCAAGGTCGACTTGCCGGAGCCGGACTCGCCGACCAGGCCGATCGTTTCCTGCGGCCGCACGGACAGGCTGACGCCGTCCAGCGCCTTGGTCTCATGGCTGCCAAACAGGCTGCCGCCGCGAAAGCGCTTGGTGATGTCGCGGCCTTCCAGCACCGGCGCGCCCTCAATCGCCCTCGGCGGTTTCGGCACCAGCTTGGGCACCGCCTCGATCAGGGATTGGGTGTAGGGGTGCTGGGGCCGATCCAGCACGTCGCGGACCTTCCCCTGTTCGACCAGCCTTCCATGCTGCATGACCGCGACCCGGTCGGCGATGTCGGCGACGACGCCGAAATCGTGGGTGATGAACAGGATCGACGCCTCGTGCTGGCGCCGCAGGGTGCGGATGAGATCGAGAATTCGGGCCTGGGTCGTGACGTCCAAGGCCGTGGTCGGCTCGTCGGCGATCAATATGTCCGGGTCCAGCGCCATGGCCATGGCGATCATCACGCGCTGGCACTGGCCGCCGGACAGCTGGTGGGGATAGGCGCGGTAGAAGCGCTGCCAATCGTCCAGCCCGACCTCTTCGAACAAGGTCCGCACGCGCTGGCGCCGGTCGGCAGGATTGGCCCGCCCGTGGATGCGCAAGACCTCGTCGATTTGGCTGCCCGCGGTGAAGACCGGGTTCAGCGCCGCCAGCGGTTCCTGAAAGATCATCGAGATCCGGCTGCCCGCCAGTTGGCGGCGCGCGGACTTCGGCAACGTCAGAAGATCAGTCTCGCGGTACCGAATGGCCCCGGACTGGACCGCGATCTCGCGCGGCAGCAGGCCCATGACCGCCCGCGCGGTGATCGACTTGCCGGACCCGGACTCGCCGACCAGGCACAAGATTTCGCCGGCCTTCAGGTCAAGCGACAGATCCTCGATGGCCAAGCCGCGATCGGCCCAGGCCGGCAGGCGCAGGCTGAGATCGCGGATGGAGAGGACCGGTGCTTCGCTCAATTCTGTTGTCTAGCGCATGGCGAGGGGCCGCAAAACGCTTGCGGCCCCTTCATCGGTCTTACTGATCGACCGTGATGTAGCCCGGACCGAACAGCATCGTGTTGGTGGCGAACGGTGCCCAGTTGACGCCGTCGCGGACCGCGACGCTGATCACGTTGCGCCACAGGTAGAAGCCGGGGGTGATGTCCTCCCACTCCGCCAACAGCTCGTGATAGAGCTCGATCCGGCGGTCCAGATCCTCTTCCTGCTGGAACGCGGCGCCGAGTTCCAGGAACCGGTCGGTCGGCACCCAGGTACGGTGCGCGGCGTTGGTGCGGTTGGAGTTCGGCCCCCAGTCAATCCACAGCGGGCGCAGCGGATCGCCGGAGAACTCCGAGGTCATGGACATGTTTAACAGGTGGAACGGCCGCTCATACGCCAGGCGGAAATTGTCCACGATCTCCAGCCGGACATTGATCCCGGCCTCGCGCCACATCTCGACCATGATCTCGGCGGCTTGCTCGTAATTCGGATAAAAGCCGCGGGTGATGTGCCACTCCAGTTCCTCACCGTCATAGTCGGTCAGGGCCAGCAACTCCTGCGCCCGGTCCGGATCGTAGGGATAGGCGGCCTCGCCGTCCGGGTCATAGAACACGCCATATTCCTGGAAATTGAACGGCGCGGGATGGAAGGTGACGTCGCCCCAGAGCGCGGAGACGATCGCATCCATGTCGACTGACGAGACCATGGCCTTGCGCAGATTGGCGTCGACCAGCGGGTTGTCCGGGTTTTCCTCGGTGGTCAGCGTATTGAAGGCGAACATCGGATAGTTGTCGATGGTCACCTGATAGAGCGAGATATCGTCGTAATTGTCGAACACCGGCGCCTGGTCGGATGGAATGCCGACGATGATGTCGAACTCGCCCGAGACCAGGCCGGCCAGACGCGCGGACGGCTCCGGCACGATGATCCATTCAATCGCGGCCAGCGGCGGCGTGCCGCCCCAGTAATCGTCATAGGCCTCCATCACCAGCCGTTCGCCGCTGTCGAACTCGGTCACCCGATAGGGGCCGGTGCCGATGGGCGCGAGGCCGAATTCCTCCGGCGTCATGCCGGCAAAATCGTTCGGCACCAGATAGCCGATCTGGAAGGTGAAGCGGTTGGGCAGAACCGGGTCCGGAAAGTCGGTTTCGATTTCGACGGTCATGGGCCCGGTTGCTTCGACGCGGTTGATGCCGCGCATGAAGCTGCGGCCGCGCGGGGCGATGGCGTCCGGCCCCCACAGGCGCTCGGCCGACAGCGAAAACGCGATGTCGTCCGCCGTCATCGGCTCGCCATTGTGGAAGGTGATGCCCTCGCGCACGTTGAGCTGCCAGACGGTCGGCGAAATCTGCTCCGCGCTTTCGATCAGGTTCGGCACGCGGGTGTTGCCGGTCGGGTCGGCGCGGAAGTCGCGCAGCACGATCGGGTCGTAGATGTTCAGGCCGAACCGGGCCAAGGACGAGCTGAAGCCCAGTACCGGCTCCAATGTCGGCCACAGCGTGTCCACC
>JBCBSH010000046.1:0-23261 GCA_039819285.1 Pseudomonadota bacterium | reverse complement strand
CGTACGAAAGCACCGCAGCATCCCCTGCCCCCAGCAAGGCCCGAACGTTTTGGGCACTCGTGTTCGGGCGCGGCCCGTTCGACATGGGTGCTTTCCTTTGCTATTCAGCCGTCCCGCGATCGGTATCCAACGACACCGCGCTGAAGGTGCCGCGCTGCAAATGGGCGACGAGCGCATGTTGCAGATCGAACTGCTCATCTGTCTCGGCGGCCCGCACCGCCGCATCTTCAAGGGTCGCGCCGCTGGCGATGGCCGTCAGCAAGGCACCGTCACCCTCGGTCAAAATCTGGCTGACCACCTTTGACGTCGGGCGCATGACCAGCACGGTCTCGCCGCCCTGATCCAAATCGACTGGCTTCACCTCGTCGGCCTGGTTGACCTGCCAGATCGATTGCACCGGCCAGCGTGACCGCACGATGCGGACGCTGGGGTGTAGGCGAAAGCGCAGCGCACCGTACTGGTCGGCCGGCACGCGCTGCAGGGCGGCGATTGCGACGACTGGCGCCTCGTCGGCGAACAGCGCCTCGTTGCGCGCCCATTCCAGCCTTGCCACGTCGCCGAGATAGGGCACCGATTTGGCCGGCGCAAAACCATCTAGAAATCCGCCGAAGCCGCCGCCATAAGCCAGCAATTGAGGTTGCAACGGCGGGTGGGCCTTCACGAAGGCGCGCGCAGCGTGGTCGAAGAAACGCTCGCCGACGAGCCGCTCCGCGACCGGGTAGCAGGCCGCCAGCGCCTTGGACAGCGAGATCAGCGTGTTGTTGCGGTAGATGCCGACCCGGCGATCGGACGAGATCTCGTCTTCGACAATGAAGCCGCGCGCCGGGCGATCGTTATCGCCCAGCACACCGACGCGAAACGCCTCTTGAATGTCAAGCAACGTCGACATTGGCCATGCTGCTGTGCTGAGCGCGGACCGACGACAGGATCAGCTCCGCCTTACGCGCTTCGGCCAGCAAAACGTCAAGTTCGGGGATATTGTTGTCCCATTCTACCAGGGTGGGGGTCGGGCCGATCCGTTCCAGAGCCCGCCGAAACAGGGTCCAAACGGCGGGCTCGACATGGGTGCCGTGATCGTCGATCAGCACCACCCGGTCGGTGCCATCCTCGTCGGCGAAGTGTTGGACGAAATGCCCCGCTACATGGATTTCCTGAACCTTGTCCAGTGGCACCGCATCGAGATAGGCGTTGGCATCGAATTTGTGATTGTGCGCGCTGACATGGATGTTGTTGACGTCCAGCAGCAGGCCGCAGCCGGTGCGCTTGACGATCGCGGCCATGAACTCCCATTCCGGCATCGTCGAGCTTTTGAACGACACGTAAGAGGATGGGTTCTCGACCAGCATCTGGCGGCCGAGCGCCTCTTGCGCATGTTCGATGTTGCGGCAGATGATGTCCAGCGCCTCATCGGTGTAGGGCAGTGGCAACAGATCGTTGAGGTAGACCCCGCCGGTAACCGACCAGGAAACGTGTTCCGACACCAGGCCCGGCTGAAAACGGTCGATCACCGCCTTGATGTTTGCCAAATGGTCCTTGTCCAGGCCTTCGGCAGAGCCCAGCGACAGGCCCACGCCGTGGCAGCTAAGCGGATAGTCCTGGCGGATCTTTTCCAAGGCCCGCAGCCTCGGCCCGCCTGCGCCGACATAGTTCTCTGTGTGAACTTCCAGCCAGGCGGCGGGCGGCCGCTCGCGAACGAAGGCGGGAATATGCGGGTGACGCAGGCCGACACCGGCGCGATCGGGAACTTCCAGATGCGCAAAACGGTCGTCGTTCTGGCGAACTTGGTCAGCCATAGCCACCATCCTCAACAGGTGTCCGCCGTTCGACGTCGATCGGGCCACCATAGCCCTCGAAGGTCGACGTTGATCCCGGCTCGACGCAAGTGCCCATGGGCACGATCATCCAATCGTTCCCGCTGTAGTCTTCCGTGGATTGGCCGGCGCAGCTGTGAGAAAACGCGGCGGCACAATCATTCTCGCCCGCCATTGACACGCCGTAACACCGTTCGAGATCCTCGGCCGAAGCGGGCGCGGCCATCATGGCGACGGCACCGGCCAGCGCGGCAATTTGTGCGGCGATCGATGCGTTAGACATGAGGCGCGTCGGTTTCACAGTCGTTCCTGACCCGGAAGTACCTTACCGGCGATCTAAAGCCTTGCACCAATGCTTTGAAGTAAAGCCTCATTGACGGCGCTTCACATCCCTGTGACGAAATGTGGAGAAATCCCCGACCAAACACGCCAAAACAGCCGCTTCGGGCTGGAAATCGGCGAGTGCAGGGCGTATAGGCAGTGCCCTGTTGATTAGAGGGCTGGCTTGGGCGCGCATCGTCGCGGGCCGCCCGCTTGAGGAGGAACCGTTATGGTCGAGCGCTGGAGCCCCGAGAGCTGGAGGCAACGGCCTGCCAAGCAGATGCCGGTGTATGCCGACCTGCCGCATTTGACGGCGGTTGAGGAGACGTTGACCCGGTTTCCGCCGCTGGTTTTTGCCGGTGAGGCGCGATCGCTGAAGGCGAACCTGGGCAAGGTCGCCGAGGGCGAGGCGTTCTTGCTGCAGGGCGGCGACTGCGCGGAGAGTTTTGCGGAGTTCCATCCGGACAAGATCCGCGACACCTTCCGCGTACTTTTGCAGATGGCGGTGGTGCTGACGTTCGGCGGTGGCTTGCCGGTGGTGAAGCTGGGCCGTATGGCTGGCCAGTTCGCCAAGCCGCGCTCGTCGGACATGGAAACCGTCGATGGCGTGGAACTGCCATCCTATCGGGGCGACATCATCAACGGATTCGACTTCTTGGCTGAGGATCGGGCGCCCAATCCGGACCGCATGGTTCAGGCTTACAACCAATCCGCGGCCACCTTGAACCTACTGCGGGCCTTCGCCCAGGGCGGCTATGCCGACCTGCACAAGGTCCATCAATGGAACCTCGGCTTTGTCGCCAAGACGCCACAGGCGGAGCGCTATCACGGGCTGGCCAACCGGATCGACGAGGCCGTGCAGTTCATGGCGGCGTGCGGCGTCAATGCCGAAACCACGCCGCAGATTCGCGAGACCGAATTCTACACCAGTCATGAGGCGCTGCTGCTGCCCTACGAGCAGGCGTTGACGCGACAGGACAGCACCACGGGCGAGATGTACGACGTCTCCGCCCATTTGCTGTGGATCGGCGACCGGACGCGGCAATTGGATGGCGCCCATGTCGAGTTCCTGCGCGGCGTGAAAAACCCGATCGGCCTGAAGTGCGGGCCGTCGCTGGAGGCTGAGGATCTGATCCGGCTGATCGATACGCTGAACCCGGATAATGAGCCGGGGCGCCTGACCCTGATCGCGCGTATGGGCGCGGACAAGGTCGAAAAGCACCTGCCGGCGATGGTTCGAACGGTTGAGCAGGAAGGGCGCACGGTCGTCTGGGCCTGCGATCCGATGCATGGCAATACGATCAAGTCCGCATCGGGCTACAAGACCCGCCCGTTCGAAAGGATCCTGGACGAGGTCAGCCGCTTCTTCGACGTGCATCGCGCGGAAGGCAGCCATCCCGGCGGCGTTCATTTTGAGATGACCGGCGAGGAGGTCACCGAATGCACGGGCGGGGCCCAGGCCATCACCGATGACGGTCTCAGCCTGCGCTATCACACGGCGTGCGACCCCAGGCTGAACGCGAGCCAGGCGCTGGAACTGGCCTTCCTCGTTGCCGAACGGCTGAAGGAAGACCGAGACCGAGCGAACGGGCACAGCCGCGCAGCCGCGGCCGCCGAATAGCACAAGGCGGACCTGATGGCGGACGGTAGTGGACCGCCGGCAATGACCGGCGCGATGGCGCCTGGCGCCGACGATCTTGGGCGTTGGACCGACAAGTACTTCCTGCGCACCAAGGCCGTTATCGAGCATTTCGGCGATGTCGAGGCGACCTACGCCATCTTTATGCGGCGGCCGGTTGTCTGCGCGCCCCGCTTGGCCATCGAATGGCTGGAGGGCGTGGCAACCGAGCGCGGGGTGACGATCAACATCGACCTGCAGTTTGCCGAGGGCAAATGGGTCGGTGCCGGCGAGCCGATCATGTACATCACCGGGCCGCTGGCGCATCTGATCGATTGCGAGACGATCTTCCTGCAGAAGATCGGGCCGGCCTGCGTTGCCGCCTACAACGCCACCGTTATGTGTGCGGAACTGCCCAACGTCGCCTTCCTGGCCATGGATGCACGCCATTGTGCGGGCACGGACATGGCCGAGATGATGGCCTATGCCGCCAGCGTCGGTTCGGACCGGGCCAAACGCAAGGCCGACGCCACCGGCTTTATCGGCAACGCCACGGACGCGACCGCCCACTACTTTGGCCAGCCTCAAGGCTTCGGCACCATGCCGCACGCCCTGATCGGCTATGCCAAATCGACCGTCCGCGCGGCGGAGATGTTCCACGAGGTCCATCCCGACATCGACCTGATCGTCCTGGTCGACTATTTCGGGCAGGAGATCACGGACGCCTTGGCCGTCTGCCGCCGGTTTCCGGAGTTGGCGGCCGAGGGCCGGCTCGGCGTGCGCATCGACACGCCGGGCGGACGCTATCTGGAGGGCCTGGACCCGCCGACATCCTATGCAGTGCTGGAACACCACGTGCCGCACTCGATCCGTGGCTACCGCGACGAGACCGAACTGCGCTATCTAATCGGCACCGGTGTTTCGGCCGCCGCCGTCCATCATTTGCGTGACAAGCTGAACGCGGCTGGCTTCGACAAGGTCAAGATCGTGGCCTCGTCCGGCTTCAGCCCGGCGAAGTGCCGCGTGATGTCCTTGGCGGACGCGCCGATCGACATCATCGGCACCGGCAGCTTCCTGCCGGAGAAGTGGAGCGAGACCTACGCCACCGCCGATATCGTGGAATATGACGGTGTCGGCCGGGTCAAGGTCGGCCGCGAATTCCTGATGCGCAAATAGCGCCGATACTCTTTCGACGCCAAGCGCCTACATTCCGTTCACCATGACCGACCGCCTCACCATCGCGCTGGCCCAGATCAACCCGACCATGGGCGCGTTGAACGACAATGTGGACCTAATTCTAGGCGCCCGCCGGCGAGCCGCGGATATGGGCACCGATCTGGTCGTGTTCACAGAGCTCTGCGTCTGCGGCTATCCGCCGGAAGACCTAATCGTCAAACCGTTCTTCCTCGACCGGGTCGACGAGGCAGTAGGCCGGCTTGCGGAGGCCACGGGGGATGGCGGGCCGGCGATGCTGGTCGGCGCGCCGCATCGGATGGACGGCAAACTCTACAATGCAGCATTGCTGCTGGATGCCGGTAAGGTCGTCGCGGTCCGGCTGAAGCACGATCTGCCGAACTACAGCGTCTTCGATGAAAAGCGCTTGTTTCACGCCGGACCGCTGCCAGGACCCATCGACTTCAGAGGCGTCCGGCTGGGCGTCATGGTCTGCGAGGATATGTGGACGCCTGACGTCACCGAATGCCTTGAGGAGACCGGCGCTGAAATCCTGATCGTCCCCAACGGCAGCCCGTTCGACAACGACAAGCTGGACACAAGGCTGAACCTGGCGGTCGCGCGGGTGACCGAGAGTGGCTTGCCCCTAATCTATGTGAACCAGGTGGGCGGCCAGGATGAACTGGTGTTCGACGGTGCTTCCTTCGTGCTGAACGCGGATCGCAGCCTGGCCAACCAGTTGCCGCCTTTCGGATCGGACGTTCGCCTCACGCGCTGGGACCGGCGCGACGATGGCTGGGTGTGCGAAGCGGGCGCGATTGACCAACCTGCCGACGGTCTCGACGCGATCTACAGCGCCATGATGCTGGGCCTACGCGACTATGTCGGCAAGAACCGCTTTCCCGGTGTCGTGCTGGGCCTTTCCGGTGGGATAGACAGCGCCTTGTCGGCGGCGGTCGCGGTCGATGCGCTGGGCGCGGACAAGGTGCGCTGCGTGATGATGCCGTCGCACTATACCTCGCCGGAAAGCCTGGAGGATGCCGCCGCCTGCGCCGATCTTCTGGGCGTTGCCTACGATACGGTATCGATCGAACCGGCAATGACGGCCTATGACGGCATGATGGCGCCGCTGTTTAACGGCTTGCCCACCGACATCACGGAAGAAAACCTGCAGTCCCGCGCCCGCGCCCTGATCCTGATGGCGATTTCAAACAAGTTCGGCCCCATGGTGCTGACCACGGGCAACAAGTCGGAGATGTCGGTCGGTTACGCCACACTCTATGGCGATATGTGCGGCGGCTATTCGGTCCTGAAGGACGTCTACAAGACCACGGTCTTCGACCTAGCGCGCTGGCGCAATCAGCGGCGCCCAAACGGCGCGCTTGGCCCCGAAGGCCGCGTCATGCCCGAACGCATCATCACCAAGCCGCCGTCCGCGGAGCTGAAGCCCGACCAGACGGACCAGGACAGCCTGCCGCCCTATGACGTATTGGACGACATCCTGAACTGCCTGGTCGAACAGGATCTCGGCATCGATGCCATCGTCGCGCGCGGCCATGACAAGGCGACCGTCAGCAAGGTCTGGCGCCTGCTGGACCGGGCCGAATACAAGCGCCGCCAAGCGCCGCCGGGCGTCAAGATCACGTCGCGGGCGTTTGGCCGCGATCGCCGCTATCCGATCACAAACGCCTTCACCAGCCTCATTTAAGCTCTATGACCGTCCGCGTCCGTTTCGCCCCCAGTCCGACCGGGCTGCTACATATCGGCAATGTCCGCACCGCCTTGGTCACCTGGCTGTTCGCCCGCCACCGGGACGGCCACTTTCTGCTGCGCCTGGACGATACCGACACCGAACGGTCTGAAGAGGCCTATGCCAACGCGATACAGGAGGATCTGAGCTGGCTGGGCCTCGATTGGGACGAGCTAGCCCGCCAGTCGGAGCGGACAGAGCGCTACGACACGGCGATCGCCGATCTGAAACAGTCCGGCCGGCTCTACCCGTGCTACGAGACACCCGAGGAGTTGTCGTTGAAGCGCAAAAGCGCTTTGCAGCAGGGCAAGCCGCCGATCTATGACCGCTCGGCGCTGGCCCTAGATGACGCGGAGAGGGCGCGGCTGGAGGCGGCCGGTCGCCAGCCGCATTGGCGCTTTTTGCTAAACCACGAACCAATCGAATGGGACGACCTTGTACGTGGCCCGGTGCGCTTCAACGGTGCCGACATGTCCGATCCGGTGCTGATCCGCGCCGACGGCCGGCCGCTCTACCATATCTCGTCCGTGGTTGACGATATCGGCTTCGGCATCAGCCATGTGGTGCGCGGCGAGGACCATGTTGCCAATACAGCGGCGCATATCCAGATGATCGAGGCGCTGGGCGGCACGCCTCCTTCGTTCGCCCACCTGCCGCTGCTGGCCGACGCGGCGGGCAAGGGCCTGTCCAAGCGGCTGGGCAGCCTATCGATCGCGGATTTGCGCGACAAGCGCGGCATCGAGCCGATGGCGGTGAACAGCCTGCTGGGCCGCCTCGGCACGTCCGACCCGATCGAGCCGTTCGACCACATCAAGCCGCTGATCGACGGTTTCGACTTCGCCAAGTTCGCCCGCGCCACGCCGAAGTTCGATCCGGCCGAACTCGACCGGCTGAACGCCGGCATCCTGCACGGCCTGTCGTTCGACGCCGCGCGGCCTCGCCTGGTGGCGCTCGGGTTCGATCAGATCGACGAGGCCTTCTGGCTGGCCGTGCGACCGAACCTGAACGTCATGGCGGATGTCGGCCATTGGTGGGCGATCGCGCGTGGGCCGATCGAACGCCATCGCGACGACCCGGACTTTCTCGACACGGCGGCGGGCCTGCTACCGGAAGACCCGTGGGGGCCGGAGACCTGGAAAACCTGGACCGATCGGGTCAAAGAGGCGACAGGGGCCAAGGGCAAGGCCCTGTTCCTGCCGTTGCGCCGCGCGCTGACGGGCCAGGATCACGGGCCTGAACTGGCAGCTCTGCTGCCCCTGATGGGCCGCGACCGAGCGGTGCGCCGGCTGACGGGGGCGCCACCGAAAGGGCTGGGTTGACGCCCAGCCCCTATTTCTCACAGAGAACGCAGCGGACGGCCGGCGGGACCGCGACACCGCGCCGATACGTTCTTTGTGAGAAATAGGGGCTAGGCATGGACAGGGCTTGGCAAAACCTGATACCTGTCCCGGCCCCGAAACCAGCCATAGCCCACAAACCGGCCATTTCGTCATGTCTCTGAGACTGACCAATACGCTAACGCGCACGAAGGAGGCCTTCCGGCCAATCGACCCGAACCATGTCCGGTTCTATGTCTGCGGCCCGACGGTATGGGACTATGCGCATATCGGCAACGCCCGGCCGGTCGTGGTTTTCGACGTGCTCTATCGGCTGTTGCGCCACCGCTATCCGCGCGTGACTTACGTGCGCAACATCACGGATATCGACGACAAGATCCTGAACCGGGCGAAGGAAACCGGCGAGGCGATCGAAGCCATTACCGAGCCGTTAGCCCAGATTTACCATGACGATATGGCCGCACTGGGCGCGCTAGACCCCGACGTCACGCCACGTGCGACCGCCCACGTGCCACAGATGGTGGCCCTGATCGAACGGCTGATCGAACGCGGCCACGCTTACGAGGCGGAGGGCCATGTCCTGTTCAACGTGCCGTCGATGCCCACCTATGGCCGCCTGTCACGCCGCAACCGCGACGAGTTGATCGCCGGTGCCCGGGTCGATGTCGCGCCGTACAAGAAGGACCCGGCCGACTTCGTCCTTTGGAAGCCCAGCGAAGCCGACCAACCGGGCTGGGATAGCCCGTGGGGGCGGGGACGGCCGGGCTGGCACATCGAGTGCTCGGCCATGGCGGCGGAACATCTGGGTGAGGTGTTCGATATCCATGGCGGCGGCGTCGACCTGGTCTTCCCGCATCATGAAAACGAGATTGCCCAGTCGACTTGCG
Source organism: Pseudomonadota bacterium (assembly GCA_039819285.1). Classification (GTDB taxonomy): domain Bacteria; phylum Pseudomonadota; class Alphaproteobacteria; order DSM-16000; family Inquilinaceae; genus JANQGH01. The sequence goes on along the minus strand of JBCBSH010000046.1, from coordinate 14,364 downwards.
GCCACGGCACCGATCTTATGGCCAACATCTGGATGCATAACGGCTTCCTGTTGGTCGAGGGCGAGAAGATGTCGAAGTCGCTCGGCAACTACTACACGGTACACGAGCTGTTGGAGGAGTTTCCGGGCGAGGCGCTGCGCCTATCCCTTTTGTCGGCGCACTATCATCAGCCGACCGACTTCACCAAGGACGGCGTGCGTGCCGCAAAGGCGCGGCTAGACCGCTGGTACGAGGCAATGCGCCGGCTGGAGGGTGTCGAGCCGGCAGATGGCGGCGACGATCCTTTAGCGCAGGAGTTCCATGCCGCGCTGGACGACGATTTGAACACACCCTTGGCTCTGTCGGTAATCGACAGGACGGTCGCGGAGGTGTTCGACGGCGGTGATCCGGCGCGCCTGCAAGGGCTGCTGAACCTGATGGGCGGCATCGTCGGCCATCTGGAGGCAACGCCCGAGAGCTGGTTCCAGGGCGAAACCGACGCGTCCGATGCCGCCGAGATCGAGACCTTGATCGCCGACCGTCAAGCGGCGCGTACGGCGCGCGATTTCGCCCGGGCAGATGAGATCCGCGACAGGCTCGCCGCGCGCGGCATCGTGCTGGAAGACGGCGCCGGTGGCACGGTCTGGAAGCGAGCCGGCTGATGGGCGATCGCGTCTACCTGTTCGACACCACCTTGCGCGACGGCGCCCAGATGCAGGGCGTCGACTTCACGGTCGCGGACAAGATCGCGATCGCGCGCGAACTCGACCTCTTGGGCATCGACTATATCGAGGGCGGCTGGCCCGGCGCCAACCCGACCGACGACCGTTTCTTCGCCGACCCGCCGGACTTGAAGAAAGCGACGCTGACCGCCTTCACCATGACCAGGCGGGCAGGTCGCAGCGCGGCCAACGATCCCGGCCTCAATGCCCTGTACAACGTTAACGCCCCCGCCGTGTGTATCTTCGGCAAAAGCTCCGGCTTTCAGGTCGATGTCGCGCTGGAAATCCCGCGCGAGGAAAACCTGGACATGATCCGCGACAGCGTTGTGGAAACGGTCAAGCGCGGCCGCGAGGCCCTGTTCGACTGCGAGCACTTCTTCGACGGCTTCAAGTTCGACCCGGACTACGCGCTGGCCGCGGCCAAGACCGCCTACGAGGCCGGCGCCCGCTGGGTCGTGCTCTGCGACACCAATGGCGGCAGCCTGCCGCATGAGGTCGAGCGTATCGTCGGCGAGGTGACCAGGCACATTCCCGCCGACCGGCTGGGCATCCATACCCATAACGACACAGAACACGCGGTGGCCAACAGCCTGGCGGCGGTGCGCGCTGGCGTGCGCCACGTCCAGGGCACGCTGAACGGCGTCGGCGAGCGATGCGGCAACGCCAATCTGATCTCGGTCATCCCCAGCCTGATGCTGAAAATGGGCTACGAGACCGGCATCACCGATGAAGGGCTGAAGCGCCTGACCCATCTCAGCCGCTGGTTCGACGACCGGCTGAACCGGGCCAGCGACAATGGCGCCCCTTACGTCGGCTACAGCGCCTTTACCCACAAGGGCGGCGCCCATGTCTCGGCCGTGCGCAAGGACCCGGCGACCTACGAGCACATCGAGCCGGAAACCGTCGGCAACCGGCGCCTCGTCGTCGTCTCCGACCAGTCCGGCAAGTCCAACATCCTGTCGCGTTTCGCTGAGTTGAACATCGATCTGGACCCGGGCGACAGTCGCGTGTCCAGACTGGTCGAAACCGTGAAGCAGCGGGAATTCGACGGATACGCCTATGACAGCGCTGCCGCCAGCTTCGAGATGCTGGCGCGGCGCATGCTGGGCCAGGTGCCGAGCTATTTCCGGGTCGAACGCTTCACGGTGGTCGACGAGCGCCGTTTCAACGCGCGCGGCGAGGTGGTGCAGGAATCCGAGGCCACGGTCTTGCTTCAGATCGGCAACGAAACCCTGCACGAGGTCTCGTTCGGCAACGGCCCTGTCAACGCGCTCGACAGCGCGATGCGCAAGGCGCTGGAGCCGACCTATCCCGTCTTGAAGGAGATGCGTCTGGCCGACTATCGGGTCCGCATCCTGCGTGCCGGCGACGCCTCGGCCGCCATGCCCCGCGTGCTGATCGAAAGTGCCAACGGCAAGGGCGAGACCTGGTCGACGGTCGGCGTGTCGACCAACGTGATCGACGCCTCGTTCGACGCCCTGCTCGACAGCTTCACCTACAAGCTGTTCCGCAACGGCGTCACGGCCGGCTAACCAAGTTGGCCGGCACCGACGGCACGAAGGGCAGGGCGGAAGCCGGACCGCCCGGCCCGGCGATCATCCTGGTCGATCCCCAGATGGGCGAGAATATCGGCACCACGGCGCGCGCCATGCTCAATTTCGGCCTGACCGATCTGCGCCTGGTGCGTCCGCGCGACGGCTGGCCCAACCCGCGCGCCGTCTCCGCCGCCTCCGGCGCCGACATCGTGCTGGACCAGGTCCGCCTGTTCGACAGGACCGAGGATGCCGCCGCCGACTGTCAGCGCGTTTACGCCACCACCGCGCGACCACGCGACATGGTCAAACCGGTGATGACGCCTCGCGGCGCGGCCGCCGAGATCCGAGCGGTCGAGGCTGCCGGCGCACCGGTCGGCATCCTGTTTGGGGCTGAGCGCACGGGCCTGAACAATGACGATGTGGCCCTTGCCGACACGGTCATCACCGCCCCGCTGAACCCGTCCTTCTCGTCTCTCAATCTGGCCCAGGCCGTCCTGCTGGTCGCGGCTGAATACCGCCAAGCGGCCGATGAGACGCCGCTAAGTCAGCTTCAGACGGGCGACAGCCCGCTGGCCGACACCAAAGCGCTCGTCAACCTGTTCGAACATCTCGAAGGTGCCCTCGACACTGCGGATTTTTTCCGCGTCGCCGAAAAGCGCCCGTCCATGGTCCGCGCGCTGCGCAACATGCTCCACCGCGCCAATCTGACCGAACAGGAAGTCCGCACCTGGCACGGCATCATCACGGCACTGTCGGGAATGCGAAAGGACGGCTCGGCGCGGTTTGAGCGACGGGATTAGCGTCCGCCAGGCCCACGGGCTGCACCCACATTCAGCCCCTACGGTCGCTAGCGCTCTTGAAAAGCGAATTGCCGGCATTCTAGTCAATGTAGGCTTCTGCTAGCTATGGTGCAGTCAATCTCGCTGTTTGTCGGAGATCAAGCGCTGCAATGAGCCGCTTAGTACCAGGTTCTCTTCTCGCATGCGTTGTCGCGGCGGCGCTTTCCCAAACGGCCGCCGCTTGGGATCGTCGCGACGCGGAGCGGTGCGCCGATCAGGATCTGGCGCCGATCAACCGTGCGGCCGCATGCTCCGTCTTGATCCGGGAGATGGGCGACGTTACTGAAGCGGCGCCCGCGTTCGTCAATCGCGGCTTGGCGCGTAGAAGCCTTGGCAATCATCCAGGCGCGATCGCCGACCTCACTGAGGCCGTCCGTTTAGATCCAACACTGGCCGTTGCCTATATGGCGTTGGGATTGGCCTATTATGACATTGGCCGGATAGATCGTGCGATGGACCTGTGGGACCAGTCTCTTCGGCTGGATCCGGCACAAGTCGCGACCCACTACAATCGTGGTGTTGCCAGCAATGATCTCGGCGAACATGATCGTGCTCTTGTTGATTTGAATGAGGCGATCCGTTTGGAGCCGTCCTATTCTGCAGCCTATCTGGAACGGGGTATTGCGCATGAAGAACTGGGTCAAATTGAGTGGGCGATCGATGATTACACCGAGGCCCTAGAACTCGATCCTGATCTTGCGATGGCCTACTACAATCGTGGTTCTGCCTTCAACAAACTGGATCTTTGGGAGCGCGCGATCGAGGACTTCGACAACGCAATCCGCATCGATCCGACTTTTGGCCCGGCCTTCGGCAGTCGCGGCTTTGCCAACGTCGAACTCGGGCGTTATGAACAGGCAATCGACGACTTAGATCAGGCAATTCGTGTCGATCCCGATCTCGCAGTTAGTTACTACATCCGCGGTCGGGCTTATGGAGGCCTAGGCCAGACTGCGCGCGCAATCGAGAATTATGACGAAGCGCTGCGGCTCGATTCGGGGCTAGTCGCCGCCTATAACAACCGTGGCAACGCCCGGATCGATCTTGGCGAGTACGAGCGCGCAATCGATGATTTAGATCATGCGATACGTCTCGATCCGGGCATAGCTCTCGTCTACAACAACCGCGGCAACGCCCGAAATAGAATCAGCCAGTTTCAAGCGGCGATCCTGGATTTCGATCGAGCAATTCGCCTCAATCCTGAGTTTGCCGGCGCATTCTTCAATCGAGGCCTTAGCCATGCCGAACTTGGTCTGTTTGAGCAGGCGATAAGTGACTTCCACGAAGCGCTTCGGCTCGAACCGTCTTTTGGTCGTGCGTATGTCAGCCGAGGCTACGCATATCGGCTGTCCGGACAGTTCCGCTTGGCAATTGCAGACTTTGACCAAGCAATTCAGTTTGATCCTAGCAACGCAAACGCTTACGCCAACCGGGCAGCTGCCTTTGTGGAGATCGGTCACTACGAACGAGCGATCGACGATTACAGTCTCGCACTGAGCCTAGATCCTAACGAGGCCGCATATTACAGCAACCGAGGCAACGTTAGGAGAGAGATTGGCGACCACGAAGGTGCCGTGCGCGATCTCGATGAGGCAATTCGCCGTTCGCCTGGGTTTGAAGGTGCGCATTTGAGCCGAGGCATTAGCCGCTCACAGCTCGGCCTCTACGGGCCAGCTATTGAAGACTTCGACGAGGCTATTCGGCTAAGCCCCGGGTCTCCCTGGGCATACAATGAACGCGGAAATGCACTAACCGCAATCGGTGAACTCGAACAAGCTATCGAAGACTTCAACGAAGCTGTTCGTCTGAACCCAGAGACTGCTGCGTTCTACAGCAACCGTGGCGACACGTTTCGAATGCAAGGTGAGTTTCGGCTAGCACTCCTGGACTTTGCGGCAGCAATCCGGCTGGACCCTGCTTTGGCTGTAGCTTACTTCAATCGTGCTTTGGTCTATCGCGTGTTTGAACAGCATCGCATGGCGGCCCGGGACTTCGAGCGAACGCTCGCTTTGGGGTTTGGTCCGGAGCTGTCCGTTGAGACAGTTCGCGCCAACCTAGCTGAAAGCCAGCATGGATTGGCCATGGCCTCTTTTGGACAGGGGCGTCTGGATGAGGCTTTGCTGAATGCCGACAAGGCCCTGCTAGTGCTGCCCGAGGCAGTGAATATCATCGATACCCGCGCGCACATTTTCGCGGCTCTCGGACGCACAGAAGATGCCCTGAGCGAATTCGAGCGTGCGATGCAGCTTGGTGGACCTGATTGGGTTGTTGAGTATCAGCGCGCCCTGTGGCGGCTCGGCTTCGATCCTGGGCCCCTTGACGGAGTCTACCGCAGCCTGTCGCGGGAAGCTCTTGAAGCTTGTCTACAAGCAGGCTGCCGGTTGGTCGATTAGCGTTCCGCTGTCGTCGGACAAGTCGGCTGAGTAAACTCGACCAGTCGAGTTAATGAGGGTGATGCTCGAGAAGGTTCTTGCCGTCAAACCAACCCCGCCGCACGCGCCGCATTGATCTGGCTACGGCTAACCGGCACTTCCCCACCGTCTTTGAGTGTCACGAAAACCCGACCGGCACGGCGGTGGCTGCACGTAACGGCCCAGTTTGCCACCCAGTGGGATCGGTGAATGCGCAGCCCTTCCGTCGGCGCGGCCTCGGCAATCGCGTCTGCGAGCCGCATCAAGACCAATTCGCTTCCGGCATCTGTCACGACCTCGGTGTAGTGATCCTGTGCGCTCAGGCGGATCAGCCGGCCGCGCTTCGCCAGGGGAAGGCGGCCGAGCAGAGGCGGCGGCGCCAGATCGGGCATTGCGGCGGGTTTCGGGGTCCTGACCAGGATCGAGAGAAGCGCGACGCCCAGGGTGATGAAGGCGCAGTAGAGATACAGCACCGCGATGTCCAGTGCCCGTGGGTCGGCACCAGTGGTTTTGGCAATCGTGAGAACGATGATCGTGACCGGAACCGCCGCCAGCAATGCGGCAAGCACCAGCGTCAGGGGCCGTGAGGCGATGCGTTGCGAAAGCCAGGCCTCGGCCAGCGTGATGGCAAAGGTCGCCGTGAAGAATGTCGCTGCGACGTTGGCGGCCCAATAGGCCAGTCTTTCGGGCAGGGTGAGCGCGTCAAACGTCCCGAACGGACCGATCAGGCCGATAAGGGCCGCGATCACGGCAAGCCCGACCCAGGCGCGCGGCGCCCGTGCGATACCGCGCGTTTCGCGAAGCGCCAATGACATCGGGCTGTCATTCGCGCAGTGCAGCGACGGTTCGCTCATTTCGCCTTGCCTCCGCGCTGGGCCCGTTTCCAGATCGGCGTCACATGCTTGTCCATCTGTGATCATTGACCTCGCCCAAGGATACCGAAATGCTGCCTCTCGGCCAATTCGCTTGCCGCATTGCCCGGTCCCTGACGCACGCCATCGTCTGTCTGCTCGGTACCACCGTAACCGCGCTGGCCTGCACCACCATGGCGTTGGGGCCCGCCAGCCACAGGCTTGTCGCCTACAGCTTCGACTTTGGCCCAACCGGTGTTGGCATGGTAGTCGTCAACCCGGTCGGCATTGTGCGGACCTCACTTTACGATCCGCCGCGTGCAACCTGGCAGGCACGCTACGGTAGCGTGACGGTCAATCAGGCGGGGCTGGGCATGCCCGCGGCGGGGCTGAACACCGCCGGCCTCGTCGTCACCTTGATGTGGAACGACGACGTGGCCTACGAACCGGCAGATGACCGTCCTCGGCTGAATGAACTGGAGTTCATTCAATATCTGCTCGACCGGGCCGGCAGCGTGGAGGAGGCGCTGGCCATCGCCGACGGGGCCCGGGTCGCGGGCATGGTCCCGATCCACTACTTCCTGGCCGACGCTGGCGGAGACGCCGCGACACTGGCCTTTCTCGACGGTTCGCCCGTGGTTCGGCGCGGGGAGGACCTGCCGATGCCGGCGCTGACAAATCTTTCCTATGACGTCCTGCTCGACGAGGTAGAGCTGTTCTCGCCGTTTGGCGGCGACACCGCACTTCCGGCGGTGCGTGATCTTCCCGGTTCCGGGCTCGACGACAGCGTCGTCCGCTTCGCGCATGCCGTGCTGGCGGGCCAAGAGGCGCGGGTGGCGGCATCGCCGGAAGCCGCGTTCGAAGCGCTTTCGGCCGTGCGGTCGCCGTCGACCCGCTGGCAAGTCGTCTTTGATCCGGTCGGGCAGGAGGTCCGCTATCAGACTGTGGAGGCGCCAGACCGGCGCGCGGTACGGCTGGTCGATCTCGCGTTCGACTGCCGAACGGATGCGCTGTCCATCAACATCGACGATAGAGAGTCCTGGTCGGTAACTGGCAGTTTGACGCCGTTGACCGCGGCGGAGAATCTGGCCGTCGTGACGGAGGCATTCGGTTCCTTCCCGCATTTCCAGCGGTTCGGGCCGGACTTCCCCGCAATGCTGTCGGCTGGCCAGATGCAGTCGGTCGCTTGCCCGCCCTCCTGACGGCGACGTTCCGCGCGATCCTGCCGCGGCACCAGCCCAAGCGTCCGCACACCGCCGTTTGACGCGCACATCACGGCGCGGCGATAACAGGGCCGGTTGCAGAAGCAAGGCAGGGGTCGACCGTGAACGCTGACAGGGATGCCGCCGTACTCACTTATGTCGAGAACGCCGTTCTCAACGACGGCGAAGAGATCGTTTGGCGCGGCCGCCCGAGCCCCGGGGCCTGTGCGAGGATCGATTTGTCTCGGACCATTTTTGGCGTGATCTTCATCATAGTTGGCGGCGCCTGGACGCTTCTTGTCATTAACGCCCATGTGCTGATGACCATACCTGGCGTGGTAGGCCTATTCTATGGTGTCCGGCTGTCAATTCACACGCTCACCTACTATCTCAAGGCGGGCCGCACCTACTATGCCGTGACTAACAGACGCGTCCTGATCATCACGGCCGGTCGATCGATTTCGGTCGACAGCGTTTCCGGGGCCGAGATCAAGGAACTGCGTCGTCTAGAGAAACAGGATGGAACCGGTACCATTACGTTCCGCTACAAGGTTGTGGTCGGCGAGGATCAATATGGGATCCGAAGGTATAGGTCTGTTGGCTTCAAGGACGGCCTGTGGGGCGTCTCTGATGTGGCCGGTGCCGCCCGCGCGATCGCGGTGCTGCAGCCGGCGGTCGAAGACGTCAAGCCAAACGCCCCAAAGGAATGATCTCAGGCGATGTGGGTTGGAACTGTCTACCAGTCCAGTCGCCCAGCCAGTCCTCGACGGCCAGGCCCGCGTCAGTGACCATGTCGGCTAGGTCGGGCAGCGGAGTATACCGGATCTGGGCGGTCGCGGAGAAAACGTCGCCGGTGTCCAAAACACGATAGGCGTTCTCGTAGCTCAAGACGCCCGTCTCATCGTCATAGGTGGACTCGTTCCAAGCTTCGACGGTTCCGAGGCGGGGGTGGCGAAACTGACGACGTGTCTCATCGGCCGAACGGGTCTTCCGGGCCGGGTAGGCCGGGTTCCGCGTGTCGAAGATGAAACGTCCACCCGGCGCCAGATGGGCGGCGATTGTCGCCAGCACCGCCGCCTGGTCATCGGAAGTGAGAAACACCTGAAAGCTGTGCCCGGTCAGCATGACCAGGTCGAAGCGCTTGCCGAGCCGGACTGTCCGCGCGTCCGCCTCAACCCACGTGACCTTGTCGCCGCCCGCTCGTTCGTGCGCGATATCAATCATCGCGCCCGCCGGATCGATGCCGGTGACCGCACGGCCTGCCGCCAGGCTGGCAGCCAACTCCCCGGTTCCACAGCCGAGATCCAGGACCGATGCGGCATCTCGGGCCAGTGTGCGGCAATAGTCGAAATCCGGCCTTGCCGCGCCGCGCGCATCGTAGAACTGCGCGAGTTCGGGATCGTCGTAAAGCGCATTGGGCGATGGCTGCTGCATCAGGAAAGCGATCTCGGCGTCCGCTAATCGATCCAGCCGAGCACGTTGTGCAGCACGCTCCAGCGTGGCGATGTGTCCGGGCGCGGATGGCCCTCCAGCCAATAGCTTTGAAGCTGTTCGCGATAGCCTTCCGATTCCCGCAAGCTCAACCAGTAATTCACGAAGTTGAGCAGCTCGGGCGAATTGGGCGGCATCATGTAGGCGATCGGCAGGGGCGTGCCGATGTTTTCCGGTACGACCGCGGAATAGCCTTCATGGATCTCCGCCCAGGCGCGGGCTTGGGGCAGGGTCCACAGGGCCCCGCTGACCTCCTGGTTGCCGACGATGTCGGCGTACGTCTCGACGACCAGGATGTCGGCGTTCGGAAACAGATCATTGGCCAGCGGCACGATGACGGGGTCGCTGAAGGCCGCGATGGTCATCCCGTCGCCGCCGGCGATGGCCTCGCGGTTTGAGAAATCGAGCGTACGGTTTGCCGGCGTGATGACCGTGATGGGCGCGACAAGCTGCGGATTGGAGATGGTTACTTCCTGCAAGCGCTCGTTCGTCACGAAGATGCCGCCGATGGCGAAGTCGAACTCGTTGGCGACAAGGTCGTCGCTGAGCGAGTTCCACTCAAACGGTATGAACTCCAACCGGACGTTCAGGTCGTGCGCCAGAGCATAGACCAACTCCACATCGTAGCCGACGACATTGCCGTCGTCGTTCAAGTAGGTGAATGGGATGATGCTGGTGTTGTAGCCCACACGCATGGTGCCGGTTGAGCGGATGCGGTCCATTGTCGTGTCGGCGCTTGAGGCGGCGTCGCCTTGGGCTGCCTGCGCGCCGCCAGTTTGGTCGCTGGTCGCTGTGGCGGTACCGGCGCCTCCGGCCGGCGCAGCGGCGGAGGGCGGGCGCTGGACAAAGCTGACATCCACGTCGGTGATCAGGTCCTGGGGCAGTTCGAAGGCGAGATAGGGGTTGGGCTGGCTGGGCACGAGGATTGGCCTGGCCGCAATACCGGCGGCTGCCAGACAGCCGACGAACACCACGCTCAGCAGCGACACGGGAACCCAGCGCCGGTGGCGGATCTGCAGCTTGCCGAAATAGCCCAGCACGACGGCCATCGTGATGATCGCCAGACCCATGGCCGACAGCAGGATCTGCGGGTATCGGGTCACGGCCGAGGTTTCGACGTATAGGAACGTCGTGTCCGACGGCAGCCCGATCCAGTCGGCCAAGAAGCCGACGGCGTTCACGGTCGAGGTCGGTGAGCCGACCGTCGACAATATGGTCATGAACGGCAGCAGCAGATACTGCGTAAAGGTCAGCGCGTGATCGTAGAAGTCAGCCGCGAACAGCACGAACAGACCGATCAACCAGTTGCCCATCTCGGCGATGGCATAGGCAACGGCAACGGTCGTGGCGACGATATCATCGCGGTCCTTGTCCTCGATGCCCAGCTTGGCTGCCAGCTTCTGCCCGAACTGCACGACATAGGGAACGCAGGTGACCAGCAGCGAGGTGCTGACGGAGATGATCAAGGCTGCCTTCAGGCTGCCCAGCATCTCGCGATAGCTGATCGGCACCAGGGATGTTGCCAGAAAGGGAATCACGCCAAAGGCCAGAAGGATGGCGCCGAGGGTGAACAAGACCAGATAGAGAACAATGCTGCCCAGCTCGTCGATCTGGATTGACCCGGACAAGTCGGCGAACAGGGCCAGCACGCCGATCGGCGCGACATAGGTGACCCAACTCCAGATCTTGGCGCTGGCGCGGCGCACCAAATCGACGCCGTTTAAGAAGCCTTCGCGGTTATCGAAGCGCTGAATGGCGACGCCGTAGATGACCGCCAACAAAACGATCGCCGGCACGTAATTGTCCACCAGCGCCGACACCGGGTTCGCCGGGATCAGCAGGGAGATCAGCTCCGCGCCGGCCGACTCCCCGCCCGGTCGCACGACCACCGGTGGCCGCGGTTCCGGGATGGCGAGACCCAGGATGAATACGGTGGCGAAGATACCCACCGCTGCAAGCGCGAAAACGTAAATCCCGGCCTTCAGCAGGCGCAACGCGGTATTCGGCGACAGCTTGCCGAGCCCGTGCAGCAGAGAGCAGATGATGTACGGATAGACCACCATCTGTAACAGCCCGACATAGGCGCGGCCGAAAGGCGAGAGAACGCTGGCATAATCGCCGAACAGAACGCCGATCAGGCAACCGACGAAGGCGCCCATGACAATCCAGTAGGGCAGTCCGATCGAAGTCAGCTTGCGAATGATGGACACGCTTTATCGCCTTGGGCCCAGATCCCGCCAGGTTTGGATGAGACGTTGCTAACCGCCCAAACCGTACATGACGTTTGGGGGATGACAAACGACCAAGGGTTAAGCCGCGGCTGTCACGACGATCTCAACCAGGTCGTTGCCGGCCAGATCGGTGCCGACGCAGGCGCGTTGGGGCCAGTTGTCCCTGTCCCCGATCCAATCGCACCAAACGGCGTCCATTTCCGCCTTGGTCGACATGTCTCGCAGATAAACGGTCGCCTGCAGCAGGCGATCCTTACCGCTGCCGACCTCGACCAGGATCTGTTCCAGGATCGCCAGAGTGGATCTGGTCTGTTCGGCAACCGTCGGCGCCGAGCCGGTATCGGTCGCGACGGCGTAGACCAGGCCGCCATGCGCGACCGCGCGACAGCGGCCGCGACTGGTACCGTGAAACCGTTTGATCGTCATGGGAGCGTCATCCTTCGCTAGGGTTCGTTGGGATCATGTCGTTCGGCATGATGGTCTCGGCTGATCAGCCAATAGATCACACCGGCGAAAAAGGCACCGATCAGCCAACCGAAGCCGAGCAGGGATTCCAGCGCTGGCAGCCATACGGTGAGGACGGCGAACACCGTCGGGATGACGAACGCTACCAATGCCCGTCGGTTCCAGCCCTTCGTGTAGTAGTAGGCGCCGTCGGCGTCGGAGCGAAAGATCGCGTCGATATCCAGCCGTTGCCGTCTGACAACGTAATAGTCGGCGACAAGGATGCCGTAGGCCGGGGCAAGCACGGCGCCAAGGGTGTTCACGAACTTCGCCACGCCAAACTCGCTGATCACCGAGACCCAGAGGGCAGAGACGACAAAGGCGGCAAGGGCGGCAAGCAGCCCGCCGAACCGAAAGCTGATCTTGCTGGGGATCAGGTTGGACAGGTCGTTGGCCGGTGCGATGAAGTTGGCCACCACGTTGATGCCGACCGTGGCGATGAAGAAGGTCAGAGTGGCCACGATGGTCAGCGTCAGATTGTCGACATGGCCAATGATCGCGGTTGGATCGGTCAGCCTTTCGCCAAAAACGGCCGACACACCACTCATTGTCAGCAGGACGAGCAGGGAAAAGAACGCCATGTTCAGCGGCAGACCCAACAGGTTCCCCAATCTCATGTCCCGCTCGGATCGGACATAGCGGGAAAAGTCGCAGTAGTTGAGGATGACGGGCGCGTAGGCAGCGATCTGGGTCCCGACGACAGCCATAAAGGCCGCAAAGGCGCCGCCCGGAAACGAGTGGTCGCCCCGCATGATCGAGCCGGTTTCGCGCAGCAGGTTGTCGCCGGACCTGATCCAGAGGATCGCCAGCAGGACGATCATCACGGAGTAGACGGCGGGCGCCGCCCAGTTCAGGAACCTTCTGATGGTCCTGATACCGCGCCAGAACAGGGCGATCTGGGTGACACTGACGATCACCAGGGCCAGCCAATGGGCAGTATCCAAAGCTAAGAACCGCCAGTCCGGGCCGGGCCCGAACAGCGAGCGGATCAGCAGGGCAACGGCGTTTGACGCAACATAGGTCTGGGCCCCGTACCAGAAGACAGCCACGACCCCCCGCAACAAGGCGGGAAGGTTGGCACCGAACACACCCATGCCGGACCGCGCCATCACCGGGTAGGGAATGCCGTACTTGATGCCCGGCCGGCCCGAAATGTTGATCAGCACCATGACGATGAACCCGGCCACCACAATGGCGGCAAAGACCGTCCAGCCATCAAGCCCGAACGATAGGAACAGCGTGCCCGCTACCGTGTAGGCGAACAGGCTCTGCGAGAAGTTTGCCCAAACGCTGAAGATTTCGAACCAGCCCCAGGTCTGATCCCGATGCTGTATCGGCGCCAGGTCCGCGTTGAACAGCTTTGGGTCGGGTTCGTGTCGGCCAGGCCTGGACTGTCCCGATGGTTCGGCAATCAATACGTGCCTCCGCACTTTGGGCGCGCGGATCGTGCCGGCGGGCCCGCCGTCAGGGATCTCTATCTCGCGCCTTGGCAGCCTAGTCGCATGTCATGTTTGATGTCCAAGATCGAAGCTAGCAAAGACGCGGTCGGCTCGATCGCAACGCTTGGTGGCAAGGGGAGGACGCGCGATGACGCCGATCGGTGGCGGCTGCCTGTGCGGCCAAATTCGCCATAGGTATCGCGGTACGGTGGGACCAGCAGCCTATTGCCATTGCGAGGACTTCAGGCGCTGCATCGGCAGCGCCTTTGCTGTCGAGGAAGGTTGAAGACTGCGAGCTTCTAAGTGGTTCGCGGCGAGCCGAGGGCCTTCACCACGGTGGCCGATAGCGGCAACAGCCTGACGCAGCATTTTGCGCCGACTGCGGATCGCCGATCTACACTTCGTTGCCGCGACATGCCAGTTGCTGCTTCGTTAAGGCTGGCAGCCTGGACGATCCGTCAGTTGTAAAGCCGGCCTGTCAAAGCTGGACAACCTCACCCGTCCCCTGGGGCGCTATTCCAGCTGCTCTTACGTCGTGCGACAAAGGTCGCATCTGAAGACCTGGGTTATCGCCAACCGAGATAGCGCAGACCAATTGCCTACGGGTCCAGCAAATCCGCCCCTGGTCCGCCGGAAGCTTCCAACGCGTCATTCGCGAATGCCCTAAGACCTGACACCGGCGGGGCAAAGAACGCCAGCGGAGTGTCCACATAATTGCGCCAATGGCCGTATGGCGTGTAGGAGTCGGCCCAGCCCTGCCTCATACGGCTGAAAGGCACTCGGCTTTGGTCAATGGACTCCATAGGCAGGGTTGACGGCTGCGGGGCGTCCTGCGCCGTCGGGCCAACCGTGCCTTCACCGGCGGGCATGTTGGCAGTGGGCGACGGCGCGCCGATCAGAGAGCTCGTCCGACCAATCATCGCGGCCATGTGCATACGGGTCGGTCCGTCCCGCACGTCGCCAATCCGGTCAATTAGAGCGTCTCGCACTTGGGTGAGCGACAGCAGGGCGAGCTCGTAGAAGCCGCTCCCCGCCCCGCTGGCCGCCAAACTGGCCTCGATTCGGTCATCTGCATTCAGCGAGACCGATCCAGCAGTTCGGGAACCGAAAGACTGTTGCATGGCCAGAAGTTCGATCGTCCGCTCCAGCCAGGCGCGTTG
>JBCBSH010000045.1:0-23629 GCA_039819285.1 Pseudomonadota bacterium | reverse complement strand
CCAGCATGCCGAGCGTGACGATGAAGGCGGGGATCCGAAGCCGGGTGATGAGCTGACCGTTGACATAGCCGGCGGCAAAGCCGGCAAACAGGGCGCCGACAATACCAAAGGGCCAGGGCAGCCCCAGCCGATCGACCAGAAAGGCGCCGAACACCGCGGACAGGCCGAGCACGGAGCCGAGGGAAAGGTCCAGGCCGGCCGAGGCGATGACATAGGTCGCGCCGATAGCGAGCACGCCGATCGTGGCGGTCGCCAGCAGGATGTTGAGAATGTTGCTGGTCGACAGAAAGAACGGCGACAGCAACGTCATCACGACGCACAGCACCACCAGGACGACAAGCGACTCGATGCGGAAGTAAAATCGGTTCTGGCGCGGTTTGGGCGCCGCGTCAGGGGCGGTGGTCACCGGCGATAACTCTCATGAAGAACAGCGAACAAGAGGGGCCGGCGGAGCGGATCACGCGCCACCCCGCCGGCGGCGGGTCCTTATCGGACGTATTGCAGCATGGGTTCGCTGCCTTCCTCCAGAACCTCCTGGGTCAACACGAGGGTCGGCACCTGGATGAACTCCGGCGTCTCCTCGCCGGCCAGGACGGCCGACGCGAACTCAACCGCCTGCGCGCCCACGAGATAGGGCAGTTGGGCGACTGACGCGTTCAGCCTGCCTTCTTGAATCGACTCAACGGCATCGCTGTTGCCATCGACCCCGACGATCACGATGTCGTCGCCGACACCGGCCGCGTAGGCCGCCTCGACAGCGCCCAAGGCCATGCCGTCATTGGCCGCGAAGATCGCCACCAGGTCTGGATTGCGGGTCAGGATATCGTTGGTGATGTTGGCGGCGCGCCCCCGGTCCCAATCCCCTGGCAGCGAGGCGACGATGTCCAGCCCCGGCGCCAGTTCGGCCAGCCGGTCGGCAAAACCCTGCGCCCGGCGCTGGCCGGTGATGTTGCCGGCCAAACCTTCGATGACCAGCACCGGCCCTGTGGCATCCTCACCCAGCACGGTGACGACATACTCCGCCCCTTGCGCGCCGGCCGCGACATTGTCGGAACCGATGGTAAAGGCGATGTCGACCCCCGCCTCTTCCGCGATCTCGTGGTCGAGATTGCCGTCCAGATCGACGACCGGAATGCCCATCTCCGTCGCGCGACTGAGGCACGGCAACAGGATCGTGGAGTTGATCGCCGCCGTGATCATTACGGCCGGATCACGCTCCAGCATGGTGTTGCAGACATTCAACTGCGGTTCGGCGGCCTGATCGCTTTCGACCGCTTGCAGATAGTACTCAACGCCGATCGTGGCCGCGCCGTCGCGCACGCCTTCCTCCATCGCGCCCCAGAACGGGTTCGACAGGGTCTTCATCAGGACGCCGTAGATCTGGTCCTGGGCCATGGCCGCCGTCGAGGCGCTGGCGACAAGGCCGGCGGCAACCGCCATCAATAGCTTGTTCTTCATGGGTCTTCTCTCCTCCCGGTTTGGTGGCCTTATGGCCGTTGCCGGCGTGATGCCGGCTTCATGAAATGGTTACCGCCATCGAGCGCAAGGCGCTGACGGTCTCGCGCTGGGCCCGCTTCAGGCCAACGGGCGGCAGGCCTTTCAGCATCAGTTCCATGTCGCCGAGCAGCAACGTGCCCATACGCTTGAAGACGCTGTCCACCGCGCCCGCCCGATGCGCCGACAAGAGCAGCCCGTCGATCTCGCGTACGCGATGACCCGCCGGCATCGGTTCTTGCGGAAACACGTCCGTGGCCGCGAGGATGTGGCCGCGTTCGACCGCGTCGAGCATGGCGTCGAATTCGACGACGCCGGCGCGGCTGACCAGAACGAACTTCGCACCCTTCTGCATCGCGGCGAACTGATCGGCGCCCAGAAACCCCTCGTTGCTGGCCGTCACCGTGGCGAAAACGAAGATATAGCGCGACGTTGCCAGCACCTCGTCGAGCGCCGCCGGCCGGCATTCTTCGGCCACCAGCACATGATCAGGCAGCCAAGGGTCGTAGACCTTAACCGGGCAGCGAAATGGTTTTAGCAAAGGGCGAAAAGAACGAGCGAGATCGCCGTAGCCGATGATGCCGACCGGGCTGTCGAACAACAGCTCGGCATCCGTATTGCTCTCCAGCCCGAAAACTTCGCGACCGGCATGGAAGTCGCGGTCAGCCCTCGTAATGCCGCGGCCAAGATCGATCGCCATGCCCAAGGCCATCTCGGCCACCGTCTCGGTAAAGACCGGACTGACCGACAGGACGTGGATGCCGCGTTCGAAGCAGGTGTCGTAATCGATGTTGCCGGTGAAATTGCCCTCGACATTCAAGACGGCCTTCAGCTTTGGTGCGCGCGCCAGCCGCTCACGGGGCAGATCGGTCTGGCCCAGCACAAACACCGCCTCCGGCAAGGTGCGATCGACCTTGTCCGCCGGCATTTGCCGTTCGTCGCTGGTGACCAGATCGACCAGCGCGTGCAGCCGCGACAGGTCCGACGCGGTGAACATCAGATCAAGGCTGCGCGGCCAAGGATCGCAGATCGCGACCGGCTTTGGCATCGTCTCTCCCGCTCATCGGCTGGGTCGAACAGTGCCGCAGACTGTAGGGTGGGCAGTCGGGCCGCGTCAAATGGGATGAAAGGCTCGGGCAGCGGCCAAAGATCGGCCATCGCCCATTGCACCTAACGTTCGACAGGAAGGCGCATTGCAGTATTGTAAGACTCCGTTCTCACAATCAGACAATCTCGGGGAGTTTGCGAACGATGACTCGTACTTCGATGGTGAGCGCTGTCGCGCTGGTCGTCACGGCCCTTTCAGGCACGGCTTTGGCACAAGACAACGGCACGCTGGTGATCTCGACTTGGGGCTTCAACGGTGATCTCCTCGAAGAACACCTGTACGCGCCCTTCGAGGAAGAGCACGGCGTCGACATCGTTATCGACACCGGCAACAACGCCGACCGGCTGAACCGGGCGCGCATCCGCGACGGCGGCGACATCGATCTCATCTATCTGGCCGACGCCTTCACCCAGCAGGGCATCGATGACGGGCTGTTCGCCCAGATCGACCGCAGCCAGATCCCCAACATCGAGCAGATTTACCCGATTGCCCGCGCCCCGCACGGCGAGGACTACGGACCCGCCTATACGGTCGGCCGCTATGGCATCATCTACGATTCCGCCGCGACCGACACGCCGGTGACGTCCTGGGGCGATCTGTGGCGCGACGAGTTTTCCGGCCAGATCACTATCCCAGGCATCAACACGACCGCCGGACAGTTGATCGTGATCGCCGCGGCGGAACAGGCCGGCGTCGACGCCTTCGACGATCCGGACGCGGCCTTTGCCAGCCTGGAGCAGTTGGCACCCAATCTGCTGACCACCTATGGCCGCTCGTCAGAGCTGGTGAACCTGTTCGCCCAGGGCGAGGTGGTGATCGCGCCGGCGCAAGACTTCGCTTTCGGCCGCATTCAAGAGGCGGTGCCGACAGCGGTCTGGGCGGAGCTGGACGAAGGCGCCTTCGCCAATTTGAATGCGATCAACGTTATGGCCTCGACCGACCAGCCGGAACTGGCGCTGGCCTTCATCAACTGGCACCTGAGCGCCGATGTGCAGCAGACGATGGCCGAAGTCGGCGTCGATGCACCGGTGAATGTCAATGTCCGGCTCGACCCGGAAGACGCCGCACGCTGGACCTACGGCCAGGCGGTCATCGACAGCCTGCGCACGCCGGATTACGCCCAGCTGAATTCGGTCCGGGAAGATTGGACTGACCGCTGGAACGAGGTGTTCGCGGAATAGCCGCCCCGAACGACGGCCCTGTTCCGACGCCTGATATGCCGGCGCCGCCTTGGCGCCGGCTTAATCGGTGACGACATGACCCCGCCATGAACCGCGTCCTTCCCTGGCTGCTGGTCACGCCGGCCATCCTGGCGATCGTGGTCCTGCTGGTGCTGCCGCTCTTGGACACGATCAGCGTCACCTTCATCCAGGAAGAGGGCGTTTTTGCCGGCTATCAGGAATTCTTCGACCGCCGTTTCAATCGCGGCGTGCTGTGGCGCACCGTGCGCATCGCCCTGATCGTCACCGCCATAGCGATTGCGATCGGCTTCCCGACCGCCTACTTCATCGCCCGTGCGCCGCGCTCCTGGCGCAGCATTCTGATCGTCGCCTCGGTCTTCCCGCTGTTGACCAGCACCGTCGTCCGCTCCTTCGCCTGGATCGTGATCCTGGGCCGCAACGGCATAATCAACGAAACCCTCATGGGCCTGGGTCTGATCAGCGAACCGCTGTCGATGCTCTATACCGAAGGCGCGATCATTGTTGGCCTCGCCTATCTGTTCTCGCCCTTGATGATCCTGTCGCTGGTCGGCGTGCTGGAGAACATCGACAAAAGCGTGGTGGAGGCCTCGATCTCGCTGGGCGCATCGCCGGCCAAGACCTTCTGGCGCGTGATCCTGCCTCTGGCCATGCCCGGTGTCATCGTCGGCGCCGTGCTGGTCTTCACCGGAAGCTTCACGTCCTACACCACCCCCGTACTGCTGGGCGGCCAGCGCAATACGGTGTTGGCCACCCTGCTGTTCCGCGAGGCGATGACCGAGTTCGACTGGGCGTCGGCCTCGACGATCGCGGTCATCATGATGGCGCTGACCATCACCGTCGTGCTGATCATGTCGCGGGTCGCTCGCCGGCTGAACCCGGCGGCCGCGTGATGCAGCGCTCCAGCCCCATCCTCGCGATCACCGCCATCGCGGTGTTCATCTTCCTGCTGGGTCCGCTGGTGATCGTCGCCGCGGCCTCGATCAGCAATACGGAGTTTCTGGCCTTTCCGCCCCAGGGGTTCAGCCTGCGCTGGTTTGTCAATGTCTTCGAGGTCAGCGCGTTCCGCGATACGTTCCTGATCTCGCTCCAAATCGCACTGCTGGGCACGTTTCTGTCGCTGCTGATCGGCATCCCCGCAGCCTACGCGCTGAGCCGGTCTGGCTTTACCTTGCCCAAGTCCCTGGCCAACTTCTTTGTGCTGCCGATTCTTGTGCCGCAGATCGTGTTCGGCTTCGCGCTGCTGAGCGCGATCAGCGTCGATTTCGACTTGCCGGTGTTTCCGACCCTGCTGATCGGCCATACGATCATCGTGCTGCCCTACTCCATCCGCGTGGTCGGGGCCAGCCTGGCGACGTTCGATTTCAGTGCCGAGGAGGCGGCCATCAGCCTCGGCTGCCCGCCGGTGAAGACCTTCTACACCATCGTGCTGCCGAACATTCGTGGTGGTATCCTGGCGGCCTTCATCCTGGCCTTCATCACCTCGCTGAACAACGTGCCGGTGTCGCTGTTTCTCACCGGACCAGGCATCAGCACCCTGCCGATCCAGATGCTGACTTATGTCGAGAACTTCTTCGACCCGACCGTGGCCGCGCTTTCCGTGCTCTTGATGGCGCTGACCGTGCTGGTCATGGCAGTGGTCGAGAAGACGCTCGGCCTCGGCTATTTCGTGCGCTGACGGAAACCCATGACTAAGTCCCTGAACCTGACCGGCATCTCCGCCCATTACGGCCGCACCCAGGTGCTGAAGGATCTGGACCTGGACGTGAAAGCCGGTGAGCTGGTTTCGCTGCTCGGCGCATCCGGCTGCGGCAAGACGACCACCCTGCGCCTGATCGCAGGCTTCCTGCACGCCACGGCCGGGCGCGTGGCGCTGGACGGTCGCGACATCTCATCCGTCGCCGCCCATCGCCGTGACATTGGCCTCGTGTTCCAGAACTACGCCCTGTTCCCGCATATGAGTGTGGCCGACAATGTCGGCTTTGGCCTGAAGCAGCGCGGTGTTGCCCCATCG
Source organism: Pseudomonadota bacterium (assembly GCA_039819285.1). GTDB lineage: Bacteria > Pseudomonadota > Alphaproteobacteria > DSM-16000 > Inquilinaceae > JANQGH01. The sequence goes on along the minus strand of JBCBSH010000045.1, from coordinate 17,814 downwards.
GAACGCCGCGCGCGTGTCGGCGATATGCTTGAAAAGGTCGGGCTGGCGGCTTTTGCCGATCGCCTGCCGGCCGCCCTGTCCGGCGGCCAGAAGCAACGCGTGGCGCTGGCCCGCGCGTTGGTCATCAAACCGTCGCTGCTGCTGTTCGACGAGCCGTTGAGCAATCTCGACGCCAAGCTGCGCGTCGACATGCGGGTCGAAATCCGCGAGTTGCAGCGCGTCCACAACATCACCGCCATCTACGTCACCCATGATCAGGAGGAGGCGTTTTCGATCTCCGACCGGGTGGCGATCATGGATGCCGGCCAAATCAGCCAGTACGACACGCCGGAGGTCCTCTATCGAAAGCCGGCCAACGCGTTCGTGGCCAACTTCGTCGGCTTTGAGACGATGATCGGACTGCGTGTCACAGGCCGGTCAGGTGGCGTCGCGACGGCTGAGGGCCAAGGCGCCAGATTCACTCTCGACGAGGCCACCTGGGGGGGCCTGCCCGACGCCTTTACCTTGGGCGCGCGGGCCGATGGCCTGCGGGTCATGGAAGGCGGCGAAGACGACGGCCTGCCGGCGAAATTGTCTGTCCGCACCTATCTTGGCCGGTCCTATCACTATCGGGCGGAGACTTCCGTCGGGAGCGTGGTCGCCAACGGCTCGATCGACCGCCCCTTCAACGAGGGCGATCGGGCCAAGCTGGTTTTGGTGCCCGAGCAATGCTGCATCCTGCCGGCGCAGCCATGAGCAAAGTCCTGTTCACCAACGGGATCATCTTGACCGTTGATCCCGGGATGACGGTCCATTGGCCCGGCCATGTGGCGATAGAAAACGGCGAAATCGTCGCGGTCGGAGGCGGTGAGCCGCCGGCCGATAGCGGCGACGTCATCGACCTTGACGGCGACATCCTGATGCCGGGCATGGTCAACACCCACTGCCATCTGGCGATGTCGCTGTTCCGGGGCCTGGGCGACGACGAGCCGGACCGGCTGAAGCGCTACATCTTCCCGTTGGAAAAGCGCTTCGTTTCGCCGGAGATGGTCTATCTAGGCAGCCTGCTTGCCGGCCTGGAACTGGCCGAGGGCGGCGTGACCACGGTCGCCGACATGTACTATTTCGAAACCCAGGCCGGTCGCGCCTTGGAAACCCTCGGGCTGCGCGGTGTCGTCGGCCAGACCATCGTGGACTTCGCCGCCCCAGACGCGCCGACGACAAACGACGGGTTCGCTCAGTTCGAACGGCTGGCGGCCGACTTTCGCGACCACCCGACGATCACGGCATCGATCGCCCCCCACGCGCCCTATACGACCGGTCTGGAGATCCTGCGGCGCGTGGATGCGGCATCGCGGTCGACGGGCCTGCCAGTCCAGATCCATGTCGCAGAGATGGACTTCGAAGCCGATTGGGTGCGCGACCATTGTGGCGGTTCGCCTGTCGACCTGCTGGACCAATCGGGCCTGTTGCGAACCGGCGTGATTGCTGCCCACTGCCTGTGGGTCGACGATCGCGACATCGCCAAGCTGGCGCGCGGCGGTGTGGCGGTCGCCCACAATGCCGGCGCCAACGTGAAGGGCGGCCGCGGCATCGCCCCGATTCTGGACATGATGGCCGCCGGCGTGACGGTGGGCCTCGGCTCCGACGGGCCGATGAGCGGCAATACCATCGACCTGTTCGCGCAGATGTCCCAGGTGGCCAAGCTGCAAAAGCTGAGAGCCAGGGACCGGACCGTCATGCCGGCCATCGACGTGGTGCGCCTGGCAACCATCGGCGGCGCCAAGGCGCTGGGTCTGGACGACAAGATCGGCTCGCTGGAACCAGGCAAACGGGCCGACATCGTCCGCATCAGCCGCAACGCCGCCCGCCTACACCCCCTCCACGACCCGTATGCCGCCCTGGTCTACGCGGCACTGCCGTCAGACGTCAGCGACGTGATGGTGGACGGACGCTTCATCGTGCGCGACGGTCGGATAACTACCGTCAACCGTGGCGACCTGCTAGCCGAGGCCGACGCCTATGCGGACCAGATGCGCCAGTCACTTCAACGGGCAACCGCCAACTCCTTGCGTTAGGCGCATTGAGGTGGCCATCGAGCCGTTCGCCCTGCTATTTATCGCGGACAGTCCGTTGCTTGATGGCGCATTGTAAATGGCTCTTGATATTGGCCGGCGAAGTCTATTGGTGGGTGCTGCGGCGGCGACACTGATCGGGCGTTCTTCCATGGCGCAGACTTCTCGGCCGGCAACGCTCGGCTTCTCAGGCGATATCGCAGAACGGCTGGACCTCGCCTACCGCTCGGGCCTGCTGGACGGGCTGCACGGCGTGCTGATCAGGCGGCGCGACGAGACGGTTCTGGAGGCCTATTTCAGTGGTACTGACGAGAACTGGGGTCGTCCCCTGGGCGAGGTGTCGTTCGGGCCGACGACTCTGCACGATCTAAGATCGGTCACGAAGAGCATCACCAGCCTGGTCTACGGCATCGCGTTGGCGCAAGGGAGCGTCCCGCCGCCGGATGCGCCGCTGTTGGGCTCGTTCCCGCAATATGCCGACCTGGCCGCCGACCCTGCGCGTGCGGCCTGGACGGTCGGCAACGTTCTCAACATGACGTTGGGCACGGAGTGGAACGAGGATGTGCCCTACACCGATCCGGCCAACAGCGAAATCATGATGGAGCTTGCGGACGACCGGTACCGGTTCGTTTTGGATCGCCCGATCGTCGACGAACCGGGCACGCGGTGGATCTACAATGGTGGCTGTTCTGCCATCATCGGCTACCTGATTGCCGAGGGCACCGGACAATCATTGGAAGACTTCGCGAGCGATGCTTTGTTCGAACCGTTGGGCATCAGCGACTTCGAATGGAACAGGGGTAGTGACGGCGTGCCGTCCGCCGCCTCGGGCCTGCGCCTGGCGGCCCCGTCCCTCGCCCGCATCGGCCAGATGATGCTGGCGTCCGGTCGCTGGCAGGGGCGCGAGATCGTGCCCGCGGCCTGGATCGAGGCCTGCATGAGACCCCAGGTCGCGGCCAGCTTCGGCCAGATGTACAGCAACCAATGGTACTTGTCCGAACAGTTCGTCCCCGCCGCTGGGGAGATGCGACCCATGATCTCCGCCGCCGGCAATGGCGGCCAGCGGCTGTTCGTGATGCCGTCGCTTGATCTGACAGGCGTGATACTTGCCGGCGACTACAACCGCTTCGACCAGTGGATCAACCCGACCCTGGTGCTGCAACGGATCGTACTGGCGAACATCACCGAGCCGTAGTTACCCGATTACCGGTGATGGCAAGCAATCTCGCGCCCGTCTTCGCGCGGCGCTAATGCCGGCTCCTGCTGTCGGCAGATCTCGGTCGCCAGCGGGCAGCGGGGATGGAAGCGGCATCCGGCGGGCGGGTTCAGCGGGCTGGGCACCTCGCCGGCGATGACCGGGCGGTCGGCGCGGCCGGCGTGCGGATCGGGCACGGGTGCGGCGTCCAGCAGGGCCTCGGTATAGGGGTGGCGCGGGGCTGAGAACAACAGCCGGGTCGGCGCGGTCTCGACGATCTTGCCGAGATACATCACCGCAACCCGGCGGCTGAGGTGCTCGACCACGGCCAGATCGTGGGAGATCAGTAGGAACGCCAGCCCCAGTTTCGCCTGCAATTCGGCCATCAGGTTCACGACCTGTGCCTGGACTGAGACGTCCAGCGCTGAAAGCGGTTCGTCGGCGACGATCAGGTCGGGTCCCAGCGCCAGCGCGCGCGCCAGCCCGATCCGCTGACGCTGCCCGCCGGAAAACTCATGCGCATGGGCGCCCATCCGGTCCGGCGACAGGCCGACCTGATCCAACAGCTCGGCCACCTTGGCCTGACGCTCGGTGCGGTTGCCGATGCCATGCACGACCAGCGGTTCGGCGACGATGTCGCGCACGCGCAGGCGCGGGTTCAGGGAGCTGAACGGGTCCTGAAACATGATCTGGACGCGCCGGCGAAACGGCTTCAACGCGCGCCCCTTCAGCGCCGTGATGTCGGTGCCGCGATAGAGCACCTGGCCGCCGGTGGGATCCGCCAGCCGCACCAGCACCCGGCCGACGGTCGACTTGCCGCAACCGCTCTCGCCCACCAGGGCCACCGTCTCGCCCTTTTCAACCGTCAGCGACAGACCGTCGACCGCGCGCACCGCACCGACCTTGCGCCGCAGGAACCCGCGCCGAACGTCGAACAGCTTGACCAGGTCCGTGACCTCTAGCAGCGCCGCCTCGCTCACGCCGCCCGCTCCTCGGCGACCCGTCGCCATTCCCAACAGGCGACGGCGTGCGCGCCAGCGACCTCTTCCAACGCGGGCGCCGTCGTCCGACAGCGTTCGGTCGCGAAGGCGCAGCGCGGGGCAAAGCGGCAGCCCGGCGGCATGGCGTCGAGCGGCGGCACTACACCAGGGATCTCGGCCAGCTTCTCCGGCGCCTCGTCGCCGTTGCGCGGATGGGGCATGGAAGCCATCAGGCCGCGCGTGTAGGGATGGGCCGGCCGGTCGAACAGCGCATCGACCGGCGCCTCTTCAACCTTCGTGCCGGCATACATGACCAGCACGCGATCGGCCATTTCCGCCACCACACCCAGATTGTGGGTGATCAGGATGGTCGCGGCATTGGTGTCGCGCTGCAGGTCGCGGATCAGGTGCAGGATCTGGGCCTGGATCGTGACGTCCAGCGCGGTCGTTGGCTCGTCGGCGATCAGCACCTCCGGGTCGCAGGCGAGCGCCATGGCGATCATCGCCCGCTGGCGCATGCCGCCGGAAAGCTGGTGCGGATAGTCGTGCAGGCGTCTTTCGGGGTCGGGAATGCGCACCTTGGTCAAGAGCTCGATGGCCCGCGACCTGATCTCGCTCGCGCGCATCTTGCGATGCCGGCGCAACACCTCGCCGATCTGCTTGCCGATGTTCATCACCGGGTTCAGGGCCGACATCGGCTCTTGAAAGATCATCGCCAGGCGGTCGCCGCGCACGTCCCTCAGCTTGTCGTTGGCCAAGCGCAACAGGTCATGCCCGCGAAACAGGGCGCTGCCGGCCTGCAGCCGCACGGGCGGATCGGGGAACAGGCGCAGGATGGACAGGGCCAGCATCGACTTGCCGCAGCCGCTTTCGCCGACGATGCACAAGGTCTCGCCGGCGGCTAGATCGAACGACATGCCGTCGACGACGGTTAACGGCCCGGCCTCGCCATCGATGACGGTGGTCAGGCCGCGAACGGCCAGCAGCGGGTCGTCGGCCTGGCTCATCTAGGCGCCAGCGTTTGCCCGCGCCTCGGCGACCGCCGCGAAGCCGGCTTCCATCGCCTCACCTAGCCGTTCCAGCGCGGAGTCGTCATGCGCAAAGCTGACGGCGTGGTGCGACAGCGGATTGGGCAGGGTCACGACCCCGGCCCGTTCCAGTGCCGCATTGAAGGCGGCATAGGCGGCCCGGTCCACCGACGCAGCGCTGCGGTAGTCCGTCGGAGTGCGGTCGGCGAAGAACCAGTGCACGTGAGAGCCGCAGGCGGTCATAACAGCGTCGATACCGGCCGATTTGGCCCAGCCCTTGAACCGTCCAGCAAGCGTTGCAGCCCGGTCGGCGATCGATGTCTGCACGGAGCCGTCCTTTAGAACCTGAAGGGTCGCCTGGCACGCCGCCATCGAGATCGCGTGGCCGTTGAATGTGCCGACAAAGGCCGGCCCCTTGCCCGGCTCCGTCAGGCGCATAAGGTCTTCCCGGCCAGCGAGCGCGGCCAGCGGATAGCCGTTTGCCAGCGCCTTGCCATAGGTGGCCAGATCGGGCGTGACGCCATAGCGCGCCTGGGCGCCACCGGGCGCGACGTTGAACCCGGTCAAGAGCTCGTCGAACAACAGCACGATGCCGTGCCGGTCACAGAGTTGCCGCAGGCCGGCCAGGTATTCCGGCGTCGGCTCGATGACACCGATATCGATCATCACCGGCTCCAACAGCAGGCAGGCGATCTCATCGGCGGATTGTTCGATCCGCTGTTCGGTCCGCTCTAAATCGTTGAAGGGCACGACCAGCACGTCGTCGACCACATCGGCGCGCAGGCCCGTGGTGCCGGCCAGAGGGGTGATGTTGTTGACCGTGCCCGCCTTGGTGACGTCGGCCCAGACGCTGACGAACAGCTCGTCGCTCCAGCCGTGATAGGCGCCCTCGACCTTGGCAATGCGCCGGCGACCGGTGGCGTGGCGGGCGAGTTGCAGTGCGTGCTGCACCGCTTCGGTACCGGTGTTGGTGAACCGCACCATGTCCAGGGACGGCACCTGTTCCAGGAACAGTTCCGCCACGTCGACCGAGAGCGCAGATTCCACACCGGTGGTCATGCCCCGATCAACGGCCTGGCGCACGGCCTCTTGCACCTGCGGATGGTTGTGGCCGAGCATCACCGCTCCGTTGCCCATGACCATGTCGAGCCATTGCCGGCCATCGGCGTCGGTCAACCAAGGGCCGTCGGCGGTCTGGAAGTAGAACGGATGCGGCGCCCGAGCGCGGGTGTTGGAGTTGACACCAGACGGAACCGACCGGAGGGCGCGTTCGAAGAGCTGGGCGGAGGCGTTCTCCATGTCAGCTCCGCTCCGCACCGGCAAGATCGCCGACCATGTAGCCATAGTCGCCCGGCTGCACCAGATTGCGGGACAAATGGCTGAGGATCATGATGCCGTTCGGAACCGGGTTGGTGATCTCCTCCAACTGATCGAACGTGTAGGGGCTGAAGACGCGACCCAGGATGGCGCCACCGGCGATCTCTTCGCCCAAGGGCGGGGCCTCGGTCTCCAGGAATCCGCCCTGCCCCGGCCTGATCAGGGCGATGGAATGGACCACGACCTGGGACGGCGGCGGTGCCGCGTCCTCGGCCACGACACCGAGATAGCGCAGCATGTTCAACACGCCAGCTACGCCGCGTTCCACATAGGGGCCCTGGTTGACAATGCCGCCGCCCAGCTCGATCACGGCCGCCGGGATGCCGCGCGTATCGACGGTCACAGATTTGGTCGTGCCGCTGTAGGTGGTGCCGGCGAGGCCTTCCTTGGGCCGGTAAAGCACCTTTGACCCGAACGAGCGCGACAGGCCCTCGTCGTTCAACAGATAGACATAGTCGACCGTCGGCCGGTCGGTGCCTGAATGCAGATCGATATGGACATCGATCTTATCCAGGAACTCACGCGCGATCGCCTGGGCCAGCAGGTCTGAGAACCAGCCGCCCGGCTCGCCCGGAAACAGCCGGTTCAGATTCAACTCATCGATCGGCGTGAAGCGGTGGTTGACGGCGAAGGCCCAGGGATTGGCGACCGGCAGGATCAGAAGGCGGCCCCGCAAGGGCAGATCGGCCAGCAGACGCGACAGCTCCAGGATGATCTGGGCGCCGGTCGGCTCGTTGCCATGGATCACGGCGCTGATGCCGACGGTCGGGCCATCGCCGTCGCCGATCAACTCGTGAACGTGCAGGCAGGCCTCGCTGCCGTCGGCCATGTTTGTGAAAACGGGTCGGTGCAGGTTGATCTTCATGACAATCGGTTCTCCTTAAAGACGGCTATTCGGCGATGGCGCCGCGGCGGCCACGGCGGCCGGACGTGATGCGGCGCGGGTCCAGTAGATCGCGCAGACCGTCGCCGAACAGGTTGAAACCCAGAACGGTCAGCATGATGCACAGGCCGGCGATGGTCGACATCCAGGGGTCGGCGCGCAGGAAGCGCATGCCGTAGGACAGGGTCCAGCCCCAGGTCGGCGTGGGCGGCTCGACACCGATACCTAGAAAACTCAAACCCGATTCAGCGACGATCGCCGTGCCAATGCCCAGCGTAGCCAGGACCGTGATCGGCCCGAGACAGTTGGGCAGGATATGCACGACCAGGATACGCGCCCAAGAGGCACCAACCGCCTGGGCGGCCGCGACATAATCGATCTCGCGCTGGCTGAGCGTGATTGCGCGCACCACGCGGGCATATTCGGTCCAGAACACGGCCGTGAGCGCGATCATCAGATTGGTGACGCCGGGGCCGAGGGCCGCGACCACCGTCAGGGCCATGATCAGCGGCGGGAAGCCGAGAAAGACGTCGACGATGCGCATGACGATCAGGTCGAACAGGCCGCCGAAATAGCCGGCCGCCAGGCCAACCAGGGTGCCGATGATCGCCGCTAAGCCGACCGAGACGACTGCGACGCCGATGGAGATGCGGGCGCCATAGAGCAGCCGGGTCCACAGATCGCGGCCGAAATTGTCGGTGCCCAACCAGTGTTCCGCGCTGGGCAACGAGAACCGGTTGCGCATGTCCATGTCTTCGAGCTGATAGGTCGTCACCCAGGGTGCCGCGATCGCGAGCAGAACGATGATCACGACGATCGTGCCGCCGATTGCCAAGGACGGGTTGCGAAGCAGCCGTTTCATGACCGTTCAGTCATAGCGAATGCGCGGGTCGATGGCGGCATAGGCCAGATCGACGATCAGGTTCACGAGCGCGAACATGAGCGCGAACGTCAGGACGACGCCCTGGATCAGCGGAATATCGCGCTGGTTGATCGCGGCGACGCTGAGCTGGCCCAGCCCCGGCCAGCCGAAGATGCCCTCGGTCAAGACCGCACCGCCGAGCAAGGCGCCGAAGCGCAAGCCGATCATGCTGACCACCGGCAGCAAGGCGTTGCGCAGAACATGGGCCAAGGTGACGCGCGTGGGACCAAGCCCCTTGGCGTGGGCGGTGCGCACGAAGTCAAGGGACAAGGTGTCGAGCATGGCGCTGCGCACCAGCCGGCTGATGATCGCCGCAGCACCAACACCCAACGTGATCGCCGGCAGCGCCAGATGGGCCAGGCTGTCGAGCAAGACGGACGGGTTGCCGCGCAAAAGGTCGACGATGGCGACCAGCAGCGGTTCACCCCGGCCGATCGCCGGCAGCCAATCCAAGGTCACGGCAAACAGGAACATCAGCAAGATGCCCATCCAGAAGACAGGCATGGAGATGCCGAGCTGGGCAAACAGCATGGCGAAGATGTCCGACGCCCGCCCGTGCCGCACGGCCGCCAGGATGCCGAGCGGCACGCCGATCAGGATCGCGATAAGCAGCGCGACGATCGCCAGTTCCAAGGTCGCGCCGAGGCGGCCGCTGACCGCCTCGAGCACACTTTGACTTTGGAACAGCGAGTAGCCGAGATCGCCTTGCGCCAGCTTGCCGATATAGGCGGCGAACTGAACTGTCAGCGGCTGGTCCAGCAACAGCTCGCGGCGCAGCGCCTCAAGCTGTTCCGGTGTGCCCTCCTGGCCGAGCAGCACCAGCGCCTGATCGCCGCCGATGACGTTCAGCATCAAGAAGACCAGCACGATGATCCCGAACAGCATCGGGATCATCAGCAGGAGCCGCCGTGCGGCGTAACCGATCACGGGTTAGTCGATCGTCGCGTCACTCCCCGGGCCAACCGCTATGCCTAATTGTCCATCAGGCTGCGCATCATGCCGCGCGGGTTGGGCTCGTAATTGACAATCTCAGGTGTGTGGAACACCTGATAGCCCTGGTAGGAGATGATGTAGTACGGCACCTCGTCAGCGATTATTGTAGCGGCCTCTTGGTAGGCCGCTATTCTATCCTGCGGATCAAGAGACGTCCGTCCGCGATCCAGGGCTTCGTCAAGCCTTGGGTTCGAGTAGCCCCCCCAGTTTAGGGCGCCTCCGGTGCGTAGTTGGCTGTAAAGCAAGCGATCGGGATCAACCAGATTAAGCCAGCCAAGCAGTGCGACCTGGTATTCGCTGTTTTGAACTGCGCCGGAAAACGACGGCCAGTCAGAAATGCTCACTTCAGCATCGACACCGACGGAGTTCATGACATTCTGAATGTACTCGACGCTTTGGACTCGATTCGGGTCTTCGCTGTGGGTTGACAACGTGAATGTCAGCGGCTGGCCGTCCTTGTCCAACGTGCCGTCCCCATCGCTATCGGTCCAGCCGAGCTGCTCAAGGATTGCGACCGCGCCTTCCGGATCGAAAGTCGGCTGCTGAATGTCCGGCGAGTACGCCGGCCAGGACGGCAGCAGGACCGAACTGGCCACCACATCCACGCCCTCATAGATCGCGTCGACGATGGTTTCCTGATCGATCAGCATCGCCAAGGCCCGGCGCATCTGCGGATCGCTCAACAGCGGGTCCTGGGTGTTAAAGTTCACATAGGTGACGCCGAGGCCGCCCATGATGTCGGCGACGATGTCGCTTTCGTCCGCCAGGCGCTGGATGTCGGCCGGCGACAGGGGCGACTGGATCAGGTCCAGATCGCCCGCCTCGAAGGCCTGCGCGCGGGCCGTGTTGTCCGGCACGACAATGAAGTCGATGCCCGCGACCGACGGCTCACCCGCCCACCAGTTGGGGTTCGGTTCCAGCGCGATGGTGCTGCCCCGGTCCCAATTCGCCAGCACGAAGGGACCGCTGCCGACCGGCTCGGTGCCGATATCGGTCCCGCCTTCGACCAGGCTGGCCGGCACGATCCCGATGTCGAGATAGCTGAGCAGCGGGGCGTAGGGCTCACTGAGCGTAATCCGCACCGTGTTGTCATCGGCGGCGACAATCTCGCTGATCGGCGTGAACAGCGTCCGCCAGCGAGAGGCCAGCTCGGGGTCGAGAATGGACTCGAAGGTGAAGACCACGTCGGCGGCCGTCACCGGCGTGCCATCATGGAAGGTGGCGCCATCACGCAGATGGAAGACCCAGACCGTCGGCTCGGGGTTCTCCCAGCTTTCGGCGAGGCCCGGCGTGGCTTCAAGCGCCGGGGACAGCTCGACCAGGCCGTCATAAAGCAGGTTGGCGACCCGGTAGGCCGTGGTGTCGCGCATGACCCGCGGGTCCAGCGTGCCGGCATCGACATCGGCACCGATCGTGACCACGCCGTCGCCGTCCTGCGCCACTGTCGGCGCCGCCGCAAACCCGACCGACAACGCCGCAATCGCAGCCCCACAACACAGTATGCGAAGCATCCTGACCCCCCTTTGTTCTCAAATTGTAGGATGGATTTATTAAATCATGGGAAGCTGGTGGCCGCAACCGAGAGGCAGGTATGCGTCCAGCAGGGTCGTGCTGTCTGGCCCCGTCCGGTCAGCACAGCGCCTGTTGCTCAACGCAGATCTGTCGGCTGTCGCTGTCCGACAGGGGAACGTCCAGCAGACCGCATCGGTGCGGTGCCCCCCGCGAATCATCAGTACGGAAAAAGCGACAGGACCGGCAGACGCCAAACGGGCGGCCACCGCGCCGGCGCAGAGCCTCTTCCAGCATGGTTCGAAGACCGTCGCCCAAACCGGCCTGCTCGCCGACTGGCAACGAGGCCATGGCAACGGTCAGCGCGTGGATCGGGTCTTCGTCAAGCAGTTGGCGTGCTTTTCTCGTCAGGTCGATATCGACCTGACGACGGTCGACATGATCCGTCTTCTTGACCAGCAGACCTTTGCGCTCCAACGCGTTCAAGGTCTGGGAAACGGTGCCCTTGGTGGTCCCCAGATAGGCCGTCAGCGCCGATGGGTTGCGCGAGAAGCGGTTGGCCCGCGCCAGATAGCGCAGGGCTTCCCATTGGGTCGGCTTCAGGCCGGCGGCGTGGGCTTCGTTCTGCAGAATGCGCGCCAAACGCTCCAACAGAATCGTGCTGCTCTCGGCGGTTTCCATGACATGAAAGTATCGACTAAAAACTTCTCTTGCAAGTGAACGGTGCCTGCGCTAACTAGATCGTATCGAGTCGATACTTACGAAGATTGACGCTCTTTCCACCTTAAAGGATGCCCCATGGCTAGAATCGCCCCTTACCCATACGAATCCGCCACCGGCGAGCGTCGCGCGTTGATGGATGCGGTGAAGACGCAGTTCGGCGCCGTCGTGAACATGTTCGGCACGGTCGCCCAGTCGCCGGCCGCACTGAAAAGCATGCTGGGCGCGTTTGGTGCCCTTGGCGAAGGCCGCCTGGGCGCCGCTCTCGGCGAGCAGATCGCCGTCGCCGTCGCCAACTACAACGATTGTGAGTATTGCCTGTCCGCCCACACCATGCTCGGCCGCAAGGCCGGCGTGAGCAAGGAGGCGATGGAAGCCGCCCGCTTGGGCCAGTCGGACAACCCGCGTGCCCAGGCCGCGATCGACTTTGCGTTGAAGGTCGTCGACCGGCGTGCCCAGATCGACGATACCGACGTCGATGCCTTGCGCGCGGCCGGTTTCGACGATGAGGAGATCGTCGAGATCATGGCCCACATCGCGCTCAATCTGTTCACCAACTACGTCAATGTCGGGTTCGGTGTCGATGTCGACTTCCCGGCGGTCAAGCCGTCACGCCTGGCGGCCTGATAACGGCTCGGGGCCTTCTCTGTCCCCGAAAGTCCGCCGGCTCTGACCTTCGGTACGTCGATGTTGTTCGGTTGCGGAAAGAAGCCAGTCACGATCGCAAAAACCTTACGCCCAAGGCAGAGGCGACAATGACGGCGTGGCTCGACCAACTGGCGCCGCAGGCGCGAGAAACTTGGTCGCGTTCGAGGCCGCGAAGGCCGCTTGACATCAAAGCGGCGGCAGACCGAACCTGTCCAATACGAGATCCGCTGTCTCCAGCGCGCCTTCCACCCAACCTTGCGTGTTGGAGTAGGCTTCGCCGCAAATATAGAGCGGGACGCCATCGATCGGATTGAAGATCCGTTGCGCCGCCTCGTCGCCGCGGACGCCGATTTGCCAATGGTGCCATCCCCCACCAAACGGATCGCCCTTCCAATCGCGAAACGCGGCGTCGACGACTTCGGGCGGTTGGGCCAGTCCGTGAACTTCGGCAAGCTGCCGCGCGGCCTCCTCAACCAGGCGGCGCGGTGCGAGATGGTCACACCAATCTCCAGCGCCGCCGGAGCAGGTGCCAACGAACGTCTCGAAGTTCGATCCCTCGTTGGCGACGGGTGTTAACATCCGATCGTGCGGCGGTTGCAGTGCATCCCAGAAGCCGACGAACTGGTCGTCATTGTATCCCGCCATCAGCATTGAGCGCCCGTCGGTGGACGGACGGCCGTCGGTTCGTGGCCAATAGTAGATTTGGCGCAGCGGCAAATCGGTTGTGGATTCGCCGTGTTCTAAGGGCGCCGTCGAGCCACCAATAGAGCGCCACCAGGGATCTTGGAAGGTGGCAAAAACCTTGAAGGCGGGGATCGGACGGACGGTTGAGATCAGGCCCGCGATCTGCTGCAGCAATGTGCTGCGACCGGAGATCAACTGCAGAGCCCGCTGCGGCATCGCAAGGATGACCGCATTGGCACCAATTGCGCCATCAGCCAGTTCCAGTTGAAATCCGCCCTGGTCCGGTTCACATCCCACGACAGCCGTGCCCATGCGGATCGTTCCGCCGGCTTGAGCGAACATCTCGGCCAATGACTGCGGCACCCTTTGATAGCCGCCAACAAAGGCTCGCTGGGTCGGGTCGACGCCTTGAAATTCAAAACTCAGCAGCAGCGCGTCGACGGCGTTTTCGTTTGACACCACCGAGTGATAGCCGTCGGCCTGAACAATCATCTCACGGGCCTCAGAGCTGAGTACGCGCATCAACACGTTCCACACGCCCTGATCGTAAAGCGGCGCGCCATCGAAGACCGCAGCGCGGGCCATCTGGCGCCGCCCCTCGGCGCTTAAGCTGGGATCATCAATGCCGGGCACGATCTGCGCGAAGGCCCTGGCTAGGAGATCTGCAGGCGCTATGCCCCTTTCCGACGCCCGCAACTGGTATGGAACCCGGTCGGGCGCGTTTTCAAAATCGCTGTTTCGGAGCCGGACGCCGCGCAGATAGGCCAGGTTCTGCGGATCCGAGCGCGGGAAATTGTAGCTTTGAAGCCGTTCGCGATCGGGCAGTACCGCGTTCATCGCCGCCACCAATCTCACCAAGCGGGGGTGGGCGGCCGGCACAAAACGCATGCCGCCCAGTTCGGCAACCATGTTGGGAATACCGGGCGGACGTACAGACAGCAGCCGGCCGCCGATGCGGTTACTTTGTTCCAAGAGAACGATCCGGCGCCCCGGATCGGCACGCTGAAGCCTCCAGGCGCAATAGGCCCCGGCAACCCCGCCCCCGACAATCGCTATATCAAACTGGTCCCCGGCGGATTGAGCCGAAACCCGGCGACCCGCCAGCATCGGCACGGCCGGAACCAAACCGCAGGCGCCAGCAAGTCCGGCCGTCTTGATCAGTGATCGGCGTGTCACGCACCCCGTGCCGTTTTCGGACATCGGCAGAATCCCCTGAACCGCGAGTATGCCGACAGTATTGCTGGAACTGCGGAAGGCGGCAATTCAAACAGGACCTGGTCGGTCCTCCGGTGCGCTCACTCGGCGCGGGCCAGAGACAAACGAGAACCGAACGCGTTGGCGCGTGAACCGCTATCCGCAATAATGAGGCTGACTGCCTAGCTGGGCGCGCGCAGATAGCCGGAGCGAAGAGCTTGACCACGGACACAAACGCGGCCGAATCAAACCCCTATATCGATGATGATCTCGCCGACTTTTACAGCGGGCTTGACTACACTGGCACCTATCATCTGGCGGTCAGGGATCTGCCCGACATCATCGCGCGGCAGGTCGTCGGTCGTTCCGCACTCGACTTCGCGTGCGGAGCCGGACGATCAACGCGGTTTTTGACGTCACTCGGATTCGATACGCTTGGTGTCGACATGTCGCCAAGCATGCTGGCCCATGCGAGACGCAAAGACCCGGCCGGACGCTACGCGCTGATCCCCGACGGAGAGCTCTCCTGCCTGGACGGAAGCGCGTTCGACCTTGTGCACAGCGCCTTCCCGCTTGGCAACGCGACCAGCAGGGCGCGGATCCGGGCCATCCTGGCGCAGCTCAGAAATGTACTGGCGCCCGGCGGCAGGGTGATCGTTGTCGAATCCACCGAAGCGCTTTATCGCCACGAGTGGCTTTCATTTTCGACGTCCGCCTATTCGGAAAACGTGCACGCAAAAAGCGGCGATCCCGTTCGCATCGCGTTTCGCGAACGGATGGACCACCCCGTGGTTGACGTGCTCTGGGCCGATGCGGACTATCGCCACAGTTTCGCGGCCGTGGGCCTGTCATTGCTGGAGACCCATCGGCCATTGGTGGATGAGCATGACCCGCTGCCATGGATCAGCGAACGCAAGATCGCGCCCTGGGCGATCTACGTCTTGGCGTCAGCCGTTGGGACTGTGTCGACCTAGAAGTAAACTAGCGCTGGACGGCGACCGGGCTGATTTCCAGACCATCCGAGCCCAATCCTGCTTCAAAGACACGGCTGACGGTCCATGTCGCGGTGTCGATCTCGACCACGCGGGCGGCATCTTGCGCGCCGGCATAGAGCATCGAGCCGTCTGGCGCGAACAACAGGGATGCGGGGGCGATCGCGCCCGCCGGTGCCAAGTCGATCTCGGCGATCTGCTGGCGGCTATCCGCGTCGATGATCACGATCCGATCACCTCTGATATCGGCAATCGCGACCACCTCACCGTCCGGGCTGAACCGCACGCGAATGGGCAGAAACCCGACCTCGAGATTTTCCAGCCGAGACATGTCGGAGGTGTCGAAGATGAGGACGTTTTCCGACCGGTTGTTGCCGACCCACAACTCGGTGCCGTCAGGACTGACGAACACGGCTTCCGGTCCGTCGTCGGCGTCAACCGTCTGCTGCAGGGTCATCGCACCGGTATCGATCACGGAGATCGTGTTGGAGCCGCGGCTGGTCACGTAGGCCGTGGCATAATCCGGCGACAGCGCCAGCAAATGCGATCCGATCTGATCCGTGACAGTCGACCCCGTAACTTCCGCCTCGCCGACGTCGACCCTGACGACGTCCCGCGTCTCTTCCGTGGTTACGATCACAGCATCACTGTCGCCCAGCCATGCAATGCCGTGGGGCGCCAAATGAGGGTCGATGTCGATCGTGTCGATCAGCGTGGCCGTTGCGACATCGAACACGTTCAACTCGCGCCCAATATAGCCATCCTCCAGATACGAGACGACCACGGCGCGCGTCCCGTCCGGCGAGAGCGCGACCTCGTGCGGCGACGCCCCCGTCTCGGGCCGGGCCACTTCTTCGCCGCTGACAAGGTCGATGAAGCTGACGGTACCTTCATACTTGTTCGCAACGATTAGCGTATCGGCGATCGCCGCCGTGCTGACGCAGGTAGAGAGCAAAGCTGCTAGTAATATGCGCATATGTTTTCCTTTGGCTGGCCGCTCGAAAGAAGCCAGCGCCCTAATTGTGAAAGCAATAAGGCAAGCCAATACAGGCTGATTATTATAGAGTATATTTGGGTGACTGACGCACGCCTTCAAGCGTGTCCGGCGCGCTAATCGGCATCGGCCAAGTGTTTTTTGATCCGCCGATCGGGCACGGACGAACGGCTAGGACCAACCCATTCAGCCAAGTGCCTGCTCAAGATCCTCGATCAGGTCTTCGACCTCTTCCAAGCCGATCGACAGGCGCAACAGGTCGTCGGGCGTCTCGCTGTCGTCGCCCTCGATCGTGGCCCGGTGTTCGATCAGACTTTCGACGCCGCCAAGCGAGGTAGCGCGGATGAACAGCTTGCAGCGTTTCGCCAGATTTAAGGCCGCCTCGCCGCCGCCCGCCACGCGCAAGGACATCATGCCGCTGAACCCGCCGGTCATTTGGCGGGATGCCACGTCATGGCCCGGAAAGCTCTCCAGGCCCGGATAGCAGACCTGGGCGATTTTGGGATGCCTTTCAAAATGGCGCGCGATCGCCATCGCCGACTGGCTGGACTGGCGGACGCGGACGAAGAGGGTGCGCATACCGCGCAGCAACAGCCAGGCCTCGAACGGGCCGAGAATGGCGCCCGCGAGATAGCGTAGCTGGCCAATGCGCTGCCACAGATCGTCGTCGCGCGCGGTGACGATGGCGCCGGCAACCACATCGGAATGACCGTTCAGATACTTCGTGGCGGAATGCACGACCAGATCGGCGCCATGCTCGACCGGCCGGGTGATGACGGGCGACGCGGCCGTGTTGTCGACGGCGAGCGCGGCCCCTACGCTATGCGCAATGTCGGCGGCGGCGCGGATGTCGGTGACCGACCACAGGGGGTTGGCTGGCGTCTCGATGTAGACCACGCGTGTGACGCCTTGCCGAACGGCCGACGCCAACGCGGCGGTGTCGGTGGTATCGACAAACGCGACGTCCAAACCCCAGCGCACAGCCCATTCGCGCAGCCATTTCGGGGTGCCGAAATACATCGTCTCGGACACGACCACATGATCGCCCGGAGCCAACGCCTGGAAAACAGCGCATGTGGCCGCCATGCCCGACGCAAATAGCTTGGCGCCGGCGCCGCCCTCCAGTTTGCTCAGCAGATCTTCGGCGACAGTGTAAGTCGGGTTGTCGTCCCGGCTGTAACCGCCCTGCCCGATACGCTCGTAGTTTTCGTCACGGGCGAAGGTCGATGATGGATGGATCGGCGGCGTTATCGCCCCGGTATCGGCACACAGAAAACCATTGCCGCGCGCAGCCAGGGTTTCCGGTTTTTGATCTTTCTGACGGGTCATAAGGCGACGGTCTGGCGGAGAGGGAACCGGGGGTGTAGCAACCGCCCGGACGTCGGGCAACCGTGTGGCGGCCGGGGACGCCCTCGAACGGCCCCATGGCTGCCCTGCTGATCGCCGAATGGCGCCGCAGCGGTCGTCGCGCTAGGCTCCGATGCGCTTGCTCGCCATCAGACGGCACCAGTCCGGGAACAGCACCGATGGAACCCTGGCCCGCCCCCTTCACGGTCTCCGGCGACTTTGTCTCCGTCAGAAAGATCAAAAACCGGAAACCCTGGCTGCGCGCGGCAATGGTTTTCTGTGTGCCGATACCGG
>JBCBSH010000044.1:0-23652 GCA_039819285.1 Pseudomonadota bacterium | reverse complement strand
GCCGGTGGCCGCGCGGCAGATTGTGAGATGTTCAGGCTTCGGCGGGATTCCGGACGTCCTTTGACGCGGAATACCCAGTTCGGGAAGGTTTAACCCCAACCGAAGTATGCACCCGCCGAGCGGCCGAACGTTGTTTTGTGGCCTCAATAGGGCATTCGCCTGGAATGATTGGGTAAATACGTCACAGGACTTTAATACTTTGGCCTTGTGTAGTATATTAGGCGCCTGGCTGGTCGAGCGGGAGTCCGGCCCCTTCTTTCGAAGGACACCCCTGAACCCTGATTGGAACGCTGCGATTTGGCGATCTGGTATTGGTATCGTGGCCGCGAGGTGACCCTCTTTGACGCCGGCGCGGCGGGTGGTGTTTTCAGTCTCGTGATGGGGCCAGAAAGCCTCAACTGAATAGGCGCAAGTAATCGGCCGTCCTCGCCAATATTGGCGGCGCTGGGCGGCGGATGCTCGAAGCGAGCTTGCGATGATTTGGTCGTGCTGGGCACGACGCCCACAACGATGCCGGCCCTGGGCCGAGCCAAGAAAGTGAGTGAGTAAAAGAATGGCGCAGCTTGAATACAAGGTTGGTGATTACGTGGTTTACCCGGCGCACGGGGTCGGGCGTATTGAGGCCCTGGAAACCCACTCCATCAGCGGGATGGAGGTCGAGCTTTATTCGATCAGTTTCGAAAAAGAACGCATGACGTTGAAGGTGCCGACCAGCAAGGCCAAGAAGTCGGGCCTGAGAAGGCTGTCGTCGAAAGACCGGATCAAGACCGCGATGGAAACCCTGCGCGGGCGCAGCCGCGTTCGCCGCACGATGTGGAGCCGGCGGGCGCAGGAATACGAGGCCAAGATCAATTCTGGCGATCCGGTTTCGATCGCCGAAGTCGTTCGCGACCTGCATCGCGCCGACGACCAGCCGGAACAGTCCTACAGCGAGCGCCAAATCTATCAGGCGGCGTTGGAGCGGCTAGCGCGTGAACTGGCCGCCGTGGAGCGCATCGACGATCTGAAGGCGACAGAGCGGCTGGAGCAGGTGCTGCGCAAGGTCGCCTGACGCAAGGCCCTGAGAATTCGAACGATTGGGGCGGTCCTGGTGGCCGCCCTTTTTGTATGCGGACTGGCCTTGCGAGGCGTTTAGGCTGCTTTGCTGTCCGCCTGCAAGAAGACCTCTTCGCCCGCGCCTAGCGGCACCGGTGCCGGGCGATCGGGCCTGGTTTCGATCGCGACATGCCGGCCCGTGTCGCTGGCGGTCTGAAGACCTTCCATCACTTCCAACGCGTGCAGGGCCAGGGCGCCCGATGCCCGATGGGGGCGGCCGGCTTGGATGGCAGCGGCCATGTCCAAAAGGCCGATCATGCGGTAGTCAGCAACCATCGCGCCCTTCGATGTCGGCTTGTTCGGCACGCCAAACGGGAAGGCGCTGATGTCCAGGGCCTGCCAGTCGCCGTCTTCGTCACTGATCTCGACATCGCCGCCGAAGAAATTCGGGTCGGGTACGAGCAGGCTGCCCTCGGTGCCGTAGAGCTCGAACGGCAGCCTGGTGTGCTTCCAGACGTCCCAGGACGCGGTCAGGGTGACATTGGCACCGCTGACGAATTCCAGGACGCCGTTCACGCTGGTTGCCACCTCAACGTCGATAAGGCTGCCGGCCAGCGGCTCGCTGGTCACGGTGCGCTTCGGCAAACCGCGCGTCGCGACAGCCGTCACCCGGGCGACCGGCCCCAGCAGGTTGACGAGTTGGGTGACATAGTAGGGGCCAACATCCAGAATCGGACCGCCGCCCGGCTTGAAGAAGAACTCCGGATTGGGGTGCCAATGCTCCATGCCGCGCGAAATCACGGCGGCGGCACCGGCGACAACCTGGCCAATCCTGCCGTCATCGATGGCGCGCCTTGCCGCCTGGTGCGCCGCACCCATGAACGTGTCAGGGGCCGAGCCGACCATTAGCCCCTTGGCCTCGGCCAACTCTAGCACCTGATTTGCGTCGGCCAGGCGGGCGGCTAGCGGCTTTTCGGTGTAGACATGCTTGCCCGCCGCCAGGATTTGCCGGCTGACCTCTGCGTGGGCCAGGGGCACGGTCAGGTTGATGACGATCGAGACAGCCTTGTCGGCCAGCAGTTCGTCCACCGACATGGCCTTGGCGCCGTAGATCTCGGCCTTCTCAACTGCCAACTCGGGCTTGAGGTCCGCGCAGGCCGCGACCGACACGATCTTGGAACCGGCGGCGCCTTTGAAGTAGCTGTCGGAAATGTTGCCGCATCCGATGATACCGATTGCAACGGGGGTCATGTGGACTTCCTTGAAGGTCGGGCGTCGAGCCGGGTCAGGCGGCGTTGGCTGTGAGATAGGCGCGACTGGACGCAGCAAAGCCGGCCGGATCGGCCGGTTTGTCGTGCTCGACCACCATCCAATCGGCGCCGAGCTCACGGCAAAGCGGCCAGAGCGCTGTCCAGTCGAGCGTGCCCGCCCCGACATCCGACCAGCCGTCCTGGTCCAGATTTTGCCCGGCGGGCGCGATGTCCTTTACGTGGGCGGCGACCAGGCGGTTGGCGTGGCGCTTGAGCGCGTTCTCGACGGACGTGCCACTGCGGGCAATCCAGGCGACATCGGCCTCCCAGGCCAGCGGGGCAGAGCCGGCGCCGGCGAACAAGGCGTCCAGCGCGGTTTCTCCAGGCGCGACCTCGGCAAAATCCCAGTCGTGATTGTGAAAGCCCAGCACAATGCCCTCGCCGGAGAACCGGTCGGCCATCCGGCCAAGTTCGGCCCCGATGCCGTGCCAATAGTCGCGGTCTCTGTTGTTGCGTTCATCGCCCGGGACCGCTGGCATGAAGGCCTGGCCGACATCCAGCGTCTGGCAGGCCTCGATCACCGCATCGATGTCCTGCCGCAACGCGTCCAGGCCGACATGGGTCGTGGGCGCGGTCAGGCCCTCGGCGGCCAGGGCCAGCCGCGTGCCATCGGGGTCGGCCAGATGGCCGCCGATGGGTTCCACCCGCTCATAGCCGGCTTGGCGGGCGATCGCCAGTTGTGCAGGCAGATCGCCAACATCTCGCAATGTCCAAAGCTGCAAGGACAGCACTTCGTCAACAGACACTCATTTCTCCATCGGGCAACGGGTGCTCCGGCCGTGATCAAGACTGGCCGAAAGCGGTAATTGGTCTAGACGCGGTTCTCGGAAGTCGGGTCGAACAGTGACACCTTGTCGGTCGGAACCGCCAGCCGTGCCGTCTCGCCGACCCGCTTGCCGTCATCGGCTTTCAGCCGAACGCTGACCCGATGGCCGGCGACGTCGAACCAGGCCAAACTATCTGCCCCCATCGGTTCGACAAAGAGGGTTTTGCCTTCCAGGGCCGGGCCGTCGTTCACCAGTTCGATGTCCTCGGGCCGCAAACCGACGGTGATCTCGCCCGCCTTGGCCGGTTCGGCGAAGGCATAGCCGCCGACGTCGACCGCCTGTTGACCGCCACCGAGGCCCGGCAGCTCCAGGCCAACACCCGCACCGTTCGGCGCCAGCGTGCCGGGCAGGAAGTTCATTGAGGGCGAGCCGATGAAGCCGGCGACAAACAGTGAGGCCGGCCGCTGGTAAAGGTCTTCCGGGTGGCCGAACTGTTCCACCACGCCTGAGCGCATGAGCGCGATATGGGTCGCCAACGTCATGGCCTCGATCTGGTCGTGCGTGACGTAGATCATGGTCGCGCCCAGCGTCTGGTGCAGGCGCTTGATCTCCACGCGCATTTCCGTGCGCAGCTTGGCGTCGAGGTTCGAGAGCGGCTCGTCGAACAGATAGACCGGGGTCTTGCGCACGAGCGCCCGGCCGATGGCGACGCGCTGGCGCTGGCCGCCGGAAAGCTGCGACGGCTTGCGGTCCAGCAGATTCTCGATCTGCAAAAGGCGCGCCGCCCAGCTCACCCGTTCCTCGATCTCGGCCTTGGGCGTGCGGTTGACGCGCAGGCCGAACGACATGTTGCCGGCCACGGTCATGGTCGGATAAAGCGCGTAGGACTGGAACACCATGGCGATGTCCCGCTTGGCCGGCTCCACATGGGTGACGTCCCGGCCACCCAGCTCGACACCGCCCTCTTGGATTTCCTCCAGCCCGGCGATGGCGCTCAGCAGGGTGGACTTGCCGCACCCCGACGGGCCGAGCAGAACCGTGAACTCCCCAGATCCGATGGCGAGATCGACGTTCTTGAGCACCTGAAGCGGTCCGTAGAATTTGTTCACGTTGCGGATACGGATCGTAGACATCTGCTTACCCCTTCACGGCGCCGGCGGTGATGCCGCGCACGAAGTAGCGGCCCGACAGGAAGTAGACGATCAGCGGCGGCAGCGCGGTCAGCATGGTCGCGGCCATATCGACATTGAAGGTGCGCTCGCCCGTCACACTGCCGACGATGTTGTTGAGCTGGACCGTCATGGGCAGATTCTCGCGCCCAGCGAAGATCAGGCCCAGCAGATAGTCGTTCCAGATGCCGGTGACTTGAAGGATCAAGGCGACGATCAGGATGTTCGTCGACATCGGCAGCATGATGGAAAAGAAGATCCGGAAGAAGCCGGCACCGTCGATGCGCGCGGCCTTGATCAGCTCGATCGGTATGCCCGAATAGAAGTTTCGGAAGATCAGCGTCAGCACCGGCAGGCCGAAGATGATGTGGACGACGATGATCCCCGGCAGGGAGCCGTAAAGCCCGACCGTGCTGAGAATACGCACCATCGGGTAGAGGATGACCTGATAGGGGATGAAGGCGCCGAGCATGAGGGCACCCAGGATCAGCTCAGACCCTTTGAAGCGCCACTGGGCCAAGGCGTAGCCGTTGATCGCCGAGATCAGGATCGAGAAGATCACGCTCGGCACCAGGATCTTCACCGAGTTCCAAAAGCCGACCCTGATGCCCTCGCAATTGCGGCCGGTGCAGGCGGAGGTCCAGGCCTCGGCCCAGGCGGCGAAGCTGGGGTCGATCGGCAGGTCGAAAATGTCACCGGCCCTGATCTCGTCCATCGGCTTCAACGATGTGTTGAAGACGATCAAAAGCGGGATCAGGAAGAACAGGGCCGAGATGATCAGAAAAGCGTAAAGGCCGATGCGGCCGGGCGTGATCTGAAAGCCCTTAGGCCTGGGCGCGCTGGCCACGGCCACGTGCTCGACCGCGACGCTCATGACCGTCTCCGCACCAGATAGAAGTAGGGCGCGAGCGCGGCGATCACGGCCATCAGCATCATGACGGCGGCGGCGGAGGCCTGGCCGATATTCGCCCGTTCAAACGCGGCGTCGACGACGAACTTCGCCGGCAGGTCGGAGGAGAAGCCGGGGCCGCCATTGGTCAGCGCCACGACCAGGTCAAAGCTCTTCACCACCGTAATCGCCAGCAGCACGACACAGGTGATGACCAAGGGCTGCAATTGGGGCAGGATCACGCTGACATAGGCCCGCCAGGTGGGAATGCCGTCCATCTTGGTGGCTTTCCAGACGTCCCGGTCGATTGACCGGAGGCCGGCCAGCATGATCGCCATGATCAGGCCAGACCCTTGCCAGATGGCGGCGATGACGATCGTGTAGATGGCCATGTCGCGATTGACCAGCCAATCAAATACGAATGTCTCCCAGCCCAGCGAGCGAACGAAGGATTGCAGCCCGTCTGCTGGATCGAGAAACCACCGCCAGGCCAGACCGGTGACGATGAACGACATGGAAAGGGGATATAGAAAGATCGTGCGGAAGGCGCCTTCCATCCGCACCTTGGTATCGATCAGGACAGCCAGCAGCGTGCCCAACGCCAGCGCGCCGGTGATGAACAGCACGCCGAAAATGAACATATTGGCAAAGGAGACATGCCAGCGATTGTCGCCCCACAACCGGTCATACTGCGCAAGGCCGACAAGGTCGTAGTTCGGCAGCATGCCGGAGCGGGTGAACGAGACATAGATCGTCCACGCCATGCAGCCGTAGAAGCAGACGGTCATGGCAATGATCGTCGGCGTCAACACCGCCTTGGATGTCAGATTTCGCTTGAGCGCGCCAACCATGTCTCGCCCTCACCCCAATGATGAAGATCGGGCCGAGGCGTCTGAAAACGCCCCGGCCCGTCACCATAGCGGTTAGGAGTCGGCGTTGGCGACGATGTCAGAGAAGCGTTCGGCCGCTTCTTGGGCGCTCATGTCAGGGTCATTCCAATACTCGGTCACCAGATCGGTGATCTGACCCTCGACATCATTGCTGAACGCCAGCGCCATGTTCGGCAGTTGCGCGTCGGGGTCGCCGACGATCTGTTCGCCGATGGCCGCACAAGCGTCGATCGCACCGGCGTCTGCGTCCAGCCGCGCGGGCAGGGCGCCTTTATGGCGGTTGAACTCGACTTGGGTGGCGGGGTCCATCATGATCTCGGCCAGCATGGTCTGGGCCGATGTCGCGTCCTCGTCGTCCAGCACAGGGAAGGCAAAGACATCGACGACCAGCACGTAGGCGTCGCGCGTGCCCGGTGCCATGTGGCAGCCATAATCCTCCCCTGCGACGAGGCCGGCCGCGTTGAATTCGCCCTTGGCCCAGTCGCCCATGATCTGGATCGCGGCCTCGTTGTTGGCCACCATCATGGTGGCCTCGTTCCAAAGCCGGCCCGGGCTGCCTTCATCGACATAGTTCCGAAGTCGACCGAATACCTCGAACGCCTGGACCATTTCAGGGCCGCCAGCGGCTTCGGCGTCATGGTCGACAAAAACCTGGCGATAATAGTCGCGGCCGCCTTCCGCAATGATAATGGTGCGGAACATAAGCGACTCTTGCCAAGGTTGACCACCGAGCGCGAGCGGCGTGTAGCCCGCCGCCTGGATTTGATCGGCAATCGCGAAGAAATCGTCCCAGGTTTCCGGCGGCTCCGCACCCACCTCGTCGAAGATCGCAGTGGAGTACCACATCCAATTGTCGGCATGGATGTTTACCGGTACGGCGTAGAAGTTGCCGTCATGGGTGGCATTCTCGACGATCAGTGGCGGCAGGTTATCGGTCCAATTGCCGGCCTCGGCGAGATCGTTCAGCGGGCGCAGCAGGCCTTCCTCGGCCAATTGCTGGACGGCAACGCCGATGTTCCACTGCATCGCGGTCGGCGGCTCGCCGCCGGCGATACGGGTCATGGCGGAGGCGCGCGCTGCCTGGCCGCCGACCATCGCGCTGTCGACCCAGGTGCCGCCGGCGTCCTCAAAGGCATCTGCGAAGACCCCGATCGCGCGGGACTCGCCGCCGCTGGTCCACCAGTGAATGACGTCGGCCGTTTGTGCGCTCGCCATGGCCGCCGGCAGCAATGCCGTCATCAGCGCCGCGCCGCCTAGTAGAACCGATTTGCTGGTCATCTTGCTCCTCCCTCAGGTCCTTCACGGACAGATTGGTTGATGATTCTGGTGCAGCGATCGGCGAGATTGCCTTGCCGCACTGCAAAATCGTAACGTTACGATAATTCAAATGCGATTTGGTTTCAATAGTTAGTTTTTGTTGGAAAATAGGGCATTATTGCGTCATGATCGGAATTGGAACGTTTGTATTTTGAGCCTGGGTGAGTGGCTTGGACGCTGACCAGGCCTCGAGGCCCAGACAGGAGCGCGCGTTGACTGATTTTCCGTCAGATTTTGTTTGGGGGACCGCGTCCTCCGCCTATCAGGTTGAAGGCGCGGTGCATGAAGGCGGTCGCGGACCCAGCGTTTGGGACACGTTCAGCCATACACCCGGGCGGATCCGCAACGGCGATACCGGCGATATCGCGTGCGACCACTATCACCGATATGGCGATGACATCGACCTGATGGCCGATCTGGGCGTCGGCGCCTATCGCTTTTCCGTCGCCTGGCCGCGCGTGCTGCCGCGGGGGCGCGGCGAGGTGAACGCAAGGGGCCTCGATTTCTACGACCGCGTCGTCGATGGGCTGCTCGCCCGGAACATCCAGCCCTGGGTCTGCCTGCATCATTGGGACATGCCCCAGCCGATTGAGGATGCCGGCGGTTGGCGGTCGCGCGACACGGCGGCTTGGTTTGCCGACTACGTCGCGGTCGTGATGCGCCGGCTGGGTGACCGGGTGCGTTACGCAGCGCCGATCAACGAGCCCAACGTTATTCCCTGGGTGGCGTATGATCTTGGCGTGCATGCGCCGGGACGCCAGCCGCGCGAAGATGTCGTCAAGGCGATCCACCACGTTAATCTCGCCCATGGAACGGCGATATCCGCCATTCGGTCCGAGGCGCCGACTGTCAAGGCCGGCTCGATCATATCGCTGGGGCCCGTCCATCCGGCCCGCGACGATGACGCTCATCGCGAGGCGGCAGAGCTTGTGGACTGTTTCTGGCGCCGGGTGATGTGCGATCCGATCTGGCTTGGCACCTATCCGCAGCCGCTGGCCCGCGAGGTGGCCCCGTTGGTCAAGCCGGGAGACCTGGAAGTCATCTCACAGCCGCTCGATTTCTTTGGGCTGAACCACTACAACCGCATGTACGCGGCACCCGATCCCACGCGCTCGTTCGGTGTGGCCGATGTAGCGCCGCCAGCCGGGGTGCCGCTGACCGATGTCGGTTGGCAGATCGATCCCTCGGGCTTGGCTGAACAGCTACGCGACGTGACGGCCCGCTACAACGCACCGCCGATCTTCATCACCGAGAATGGCGGGGCGTTTCCCGACAAGGCCGACGCGTCTGGCCAGGTCCAGGACGACGACCGCATCGCATACTTCAACGGCTACCTAGGCGCGGTTCTCGGTGGGGTTGAGGAAGGCATCGACATTCGCGGCTATTTTATCTGGTCCCTGCTCGATAACTTCGAATGGGCGGAGGGCTACGCCAAGCGATTCGGCATCGTACGGGTCGACTACGAAACCCAGCGGCGGACGCCCAAGGCCTCCTACCATTGGTTAAGGCAAGTCATCGCCGAAAACCAATTGTCGCCGATTCCTGCGGCGGCGGAATAGCAGCATCCGGGGCCCATGAAGCGCGCGACGCTAAAGACGCTGTCATCGCATTTGGAGCTGTCGGTCTCGACGGTTTCGCGCGCGCTGAAAGACGGCCCCGAGGTCAAGCCGGAGACGATTGCCCGGGTGAAACGGGCGGCGGCGGAGCTTGGTTACGTGCCGGATTTGCGCGGGGTCAAGCTGCGGACCGGGCAGACCTTCACGATCCATGCCTTTCTGGCGGCACCGAAGGCCGACGAGGTCGGCGATGCGGGCTCGGTCGCCTTGACCCAGGGCATGCACCGCTCGCTGGCGGACACCTCCTACAGCCTGATCCAGGTGCCGCTGTCTCCGGGTTCCGACGCCTTGGCCGCTGTCCAGCGGATCGACGAGGCCCAGTTGACCGACGGCATGATCATGGATTTGACCCGTCCGCAAGACCCCCGCGCACGCTACCTGTTGGAGCGCGACGTGCCGTTCGTCAGCTTCGGCCGGACGGAGCTTTATACGCCGCACGCCTATTTCGACATCGACAATGAGGACGCGGCCTATCAGGCGACCGCGCTGTTGATCCGCCGTGGCCATCGACGGATCGCCCTGATCGATGGCGAACTGGAGTATCTGTTCTGCCGTCAGCGCCTGGCCGGCTATCGCCGCGCGTTGGCGGAGGCCGGCTTGCCGTTCGACGAGGGCCTGACCAGCCACGCCGACCGCGACGCCGACCGCAGCGCCCAGACCGTCCAGCACATGCTGGCGTTCGATCGGCCGCCAACCGGCTATGTCTGCGTGAACGAGGTGGTCACGCTGGGCATCCTGCACGGCCTGTCGACGGCCGGCTTCCAAGCTGGCGACGGCGTCGATGTGGTCAGCCGCGAGGGCACGAGGCTGAGCTCCTACCTGCCCTGGCGGGTCAGCACCTGCTATTACCCGCTCAGCCTCGCCGGTGAGCGGCTGGCATCGTTTCTGCTGCGCCTCTTGGCCGGCGAGGACCCAGCCGCGTTGCAGGAGGTCGTCAAGGTCGAGGTGATCGAGCGCTGACCCCTTATTCCGGCAGTTCCCGAAGCAGCAAGACCGTGGTCTCGTCATAGGGATAGCAGGGGTGAGGGAAAAGGGGCCGCTCGTCCACAATCTCGAAACCATGCCGCTGATAAAGCCGCACCGCGCCCGGGTTCTGTGAGAACGCCTGAACGCTGATGGTTCGACAGCCCAGCTTCCGCGCGCGGTCTTCGACCGCCTCCAACAGCAGGCTGCCCAAGCCACGATCGCGCCAGCCCAGGAACACCGCCAGCGCATTGATGTAGAAGCTGCCCGGCGCCTCATATTCCAGCTCGATAAACGGGCGGAAGAGCGGTGGAATGTCGCCAAGAGAAGCCAGATCGGACTGTGTCGGCGCGTTGAGGGGATACGCCAGTGCCATGCCAACGACCTGGTCGCCCACAGTCGCCATCAAGCCGTTGGTGTAGGAGAAGCTGCCGCTCTGGCGCAGGGCCCGCTTGATGCCGACGTCGAGCGGTGTTTCTCCCGGCTCGGCCATGGTCGACCAGAGATAGGATGGGATGCCGGCGCCGGCGATTTCGATCAGCCGGGCCATTGCCTGTGCGTCGCGTGACGAGGCCGGACGGATCGCGGCCTCCTGAACTTCGATTGCCGGTGCGGCTACCATGATGCTGTTCCTTTACTGACGGCGACGGAGGATCGCTTGGCGCGGACCTCCGCCCCAACGGCACATCAGATGCGTGCCAGGTAGTAGACGTTGATGGGGTCGTGCGGCAGGCGCTCGACAGCTACGTTTCCAAAGCCCGCTTGCTCAAGCATGTCCAAGGCCAGTTCCTCACCCCACATCGTGCCCAGCCCGGGCCCGCCCTGTGCCAGCGAAACCGGCGTGCAGTGCAAGGTGGAAATTGCGTACAGGAACGGCCCGAGCGGATGATCCGCGTTGCGCTCCAAATGGCTGGAGCCGCCGACATCCTGCATCAGGAAAAGGCCGCCTGGGTTCAGGGATCGCGCGACCGCGTCCAGCAGGCCTTGCGGATCCTTCTGGTCATGCACGGCGTCGAACGCGGTGATCAGGTCGAAGGTGCCAAAGCGTTCCTGCGTCGATAGATCGGCGGCCGTGAACCGGATGTTCGAAAGGCCGGCCTCTATCGCCGAGGCGTTGGCGTGGTCGACCGCCTCCCTCGAGAGGTCTATCCCCCGGAAACGGCTGGCGGGAAACGCCTCGGCCAGCTTCTGCATCGCCCTGCCACGCCCGCAACCGACATCCAGGACATCGATGCCCCGCTTCAGTTGCCCGGTCAGGCCCGGCGCCAACGGCAGAATATGATCGAACAGGGCCGCCACAACCGTCTGGCCGCTGTCCTCGGCCATGACCTCGTGAAAGCGGGCATAGTCGTGATAGTGGACGCCCTGGCCGGTGCGAAACCGATCGACGATGATGTCCTCGACACCCGCGGCCAGCGGTATGTACTGTGCCGCCACCGCGAAGTTGTCCGGCGTCGCGGCTCTCGTCGTGAAGGCGGCGTGTTCGGCCGGAAGATGGTAGGTCTTGTCCACAGCGTCGTAGTCGACTACCCGCGACGTGACCATGACCGCCAGCCATTCGCGCACATAGCGTTCCGAAAGCCCCGCCCTGGCCGCGATCTCCTTCAGCGACGAGGGCGGCATGTCCGCCATGAAGTCGAAAAGGCGGGTGCGGTGGCCGATCGATGTCATCATAACCATGGCCGCGTCGTTCAGCGCCGTCATCATGCGCCCGGCGAACTGTTCAGCTTTCGCGTCGTCAAATCTCGGCGACGGATCGCGTGCGGTATCCATCTGCGATCTCCTCAATATCGGCGCCATCTCGCCGATCCTTGGGTGACGCCGATCCATGCGGGCGCCCGAACAGGTCGCCCAGCCTTTACCGACCGGCACGGTGGCGCGGTTGCGTCAACCGCGCGTGAAGGCTTGAACTTAGGCCCATCGTGCCAAGTTAGTTAGACCGACTTCGGAACGAACCGGTCCAAATCGGACAGCCTCAGAGAGTTGCGAGCCATGAGCGAGGACAACCAGCAACCATTGGTCACTGCGATCGTCGCGACGCCTGACGCAGGCGCCTCGTGCCTGTTCACCATGGTCGACGTATTGTCGTCGGTGGGGCGAGATTGGGAACTGGTCCACGGTCAGCCCCCAAAGCCGCCGCGTTTTTTGCCGCGGATCGTCTCGGTTGACGGCAACGAGTTCTTTGGCCCGAATGAGATCAAGATCGCGCCCCACGGCGCGCTTGAGGACTATCCCGCGCCGGACCTGGTGCTGATCCCAGATTTCCTCGTCTCGCCGGGAACCAGGTTAGCCGGCGACTATCTGGCAATCGCCGAGTGGATTCGCGAAGTCCACCAAGCTGGGGCCATTGTCGCGTCCGTCTGTTCCGGTGCCTTGCTGCTTGCGGCCAGCGGGTTGCTGGACGGGGAAGAGGCGACAACGCACTGGAGTTATTGCGACACGCTGTCTGGCCACTTCCCGAAAGTGAAGGTCTGCGGCGCCCGCATTCTGATTTCCGGTGGTGCCGAACACCGCGTTGTAACGGCAGGTGGCGCTTCGGCGTGGGACGATCTGCTGCTGTATCTGATAGGCCGTCTCGCGGGTCCGGACGAAGCCTTGCGGATCGCCAAACTCTATCTCTTGCAGTGGCACAGCGACGGCCAGCTTCCCTACGCGGCGCTGTCCATGGGCCGTCAACACGACGACCGAATGATCGAGCAGTGCCAGCTCTGGATCGCGGACAACTACGCGACCGAAAACCCCGTGGCGTCCATGTCAGATCTTTGCGGCTTGTCGGAGCGGACTTTTCATCGCCGCTTTCGCAAGGTGACCGGCCAGTCGCCGATGGCCTATGTCCAGGCCCTGCGCATTGAAGAGGCCAAGCATCTGCTTGAGACCACCGACATGGCGATCGACGAAGTCGGGGTCGAGGTGGGCTACGAGGAACCGGCGAGCTTTCGCCGGCTGTTCCGCCGAAGCGTCGGCATTGCCCCCTCTGCCTATCGCAGACGCTTTCAGCCCTTGTTCAGGCTGGTCTCCCATTCGGGCGCCGCCCGCGTCCAAGCTGCATAAGGCTGCGGGGTAGACAGCATCGATTGGCGATGCCACGGTCGCCAATCGTCGTCAGTGATCCCCTAGCAGGCAGCCTCCATGTCCGAACCCGTCCGTTGGGGCCTTCTCAGCACCGCAGGTATTGCGCGCAAGTCCCTCATTCCAGCACTTCAGGCCAGTGCCCTGAACCGGATCGTCGCGGTCGGATCGCGCGACCTGGCGCGCGCTCGGGCTTTCGCCGCTGACATCGACGCCGATGTGCGCGCCTTCGGCAGCTACGAGGCCATGCTGGACGATCCGGACATCGACGCCGTCTACAACCCTCTGCCCAATCACCTGCACGTGCCGTTGACGCTGGAGGCGGCGCGGCGCGGCAAGCATGTCCTGTGCGAAAAGCCGATTGGGCTGAACCGCGCCGATGCGGCCGCCCTGAAGTCCGTGCCGCCGGGCGTGCTGGTGATGGAGGCGTTCATGGTGCGCTTTCACCCGCAATGGCTGGAGGTGCGCCGGCGGGTTCGTGCGGGCGATCTTGGCGAGGTGCGCGCGATCCAGACATTCTTCTCCTACTACAATGACGACCCGTCGAACGTCCGCAATCAGTTGGATATTGGCGGCGGCGGCATCATGGATATCGGCTGCTATCCGATGGTCGTCGGTCGCTTTCTGTTTGACGCCGACCCGGTCCGCGCGGTTGCGCTGGTGGATCGCGATCCCTCATTCGGAACCGACCGTCTGGCGACCTGCATCTTGGATTTTGGCGCCGGACGACAGCTCGGCTTCACCGTGTCGACACAGGCCGCCCCGCACCAGCGGGTCAGCGTCGTTGGCACCACTGGACGCCTTGACGTCATGATTCCGTTCAACGCCATTCCCAACGCGCAATCGACGTTGCTGTTGGACCGGGGCGAGGCGCTCGGCGACACGGCGGCTGAGACGCTGACGATCGAGGCAGCAGACCAGTATGAACGGCAGGTTGACGCCTTCGCCCGGGCCGTCAGAGGCGACGAGCCCTTGCCTTACGGCATTGAGGACGCGCTGGCCAACATGGCCGTTCTCGACGCGCTGTTTGAATCCGAAAAGACCGACGCCTGGGCCAACGTCGACTATTCGGACCTAGCGAACTGACCGGTCGCCGCGACTGACACCATTCCACTGGCCGACCGTTCGACGGTATAGAAGGTACCGCGCATCAGCCCGGTGATGCGGTTGACCCGCCCGTCCGGCCAGGTGATCGACACGTCCACCGCGTCCTGCTCACCCATGCCGATATGCAGTGGCACCAAACCTCCGCCGGCATGCCCGCCACCGGCATAGGTGAAGTAAGTCTCCGACCTTTCGGGCAGACGCACCTGAACCGTCGACCCGATCGCGTTGCTGTTCGGTGCGCTGTCTTGCAGCGTCAGCATCACCGCGCCGCCGAGCGCGTCACACGCCGCGTTTTGCAGGATTGTCGCCGGCTGGTTGCGGTTGACGATCGCCAGATCCAGGCAGCCATCGCGATTGAAGTCGGCCACCGCCGCACCTCGGCCGCGCCGATCCAGCGCCAGGCCGGCTGCCTCGCCGGCCTCGACAAACGTGCCGTCCAACTGGCGGATCAGAAGGTTGTCCGGGTCGAACGCGGCAAACTCCGCCATCTCGTCGACATTGCCCTTGATGATCAACAGGTCCGCCAGACCGTCCTGGTCGAAATCGGCGAACTGGGTGTGCCAGCCGGTTGACGGCCGAACGTCGCCGCCGGCGTACGGCCGATGCGCCGTGCTTCCTGTGTCGAAGGCGATGTCGACGAAGTACGCCGCCTGGGCGCGATCGTCGCCCAGGGTTTCCAGCCTCTGGTCCATCATGTTGCTGATCGACAAATCAGGCAGGCCGTTGCCGACGACATCGTGGGCCGCCAGGCTCATGCCCCAGATCTGGACGTCCTGCCAGCCATCCTCGGCGCCATAGGGTATGAGGCCGTCCGACGTTAGCGCAAAGAGTTGCTCGCCGCCGTCCGGGTCGTAGTACTGCCGGTCGTTTGTCGCGCGCAGGTCCGGCGTGCCGCTGCCCGACCAATCGACGAACATCAAGGCCAGCGGGCAATGACTTTCGGGGAACGGTATTGGCGCCCCGTAACGGGAAGGATCGTCTGCGCTTGGACGCAGCAGATAGCTCTCATCGCAGTTGCCGTCGCGCT
Organism: Pseudomonadota bacterium; assembly: GCA_039819285.1. Classification (GTDB taxonomy): domain Bacteria; phylum Pseudomonadota; class Alphaproteobacteria; order DSM-16000; family Inquilinaceae; genus JANQGH01. The sequence goes on along the minus strand of JBCBSH010000044.1, from coordinate 8,493 downwards.
GCAGCGGGCGGGATCGGTCGACGTAATTGCCGATCGCCAAGGTCGGCAAGCTCTGGCCTACCTCCCACGAGGCGGCGAAAGCCGTCGTCCAGTCGTCGCGGTCGGGCAGGCCGACATCGGCGTTTGCGGCGCTGAAACGGCAATCGCCCGTCCCGCGTAGCAAGACGTTCTGGCCGAACCGCATGACGAATAGGTCCGTGATCCCGTCACCGTCGAAGTCGAGCGGATAGGCGCCCGTTACGTTCTGTGAGAGGGCGCCGTCCAGACCCTCGGCGAGGGGAGCCGGCGCGAAGCCAACGGCACCGCCTGGAACGCTGCGATTGACGAACAGACCCGCTTGGTTTTCGCCGCCGGCCAGGAACAGATCCGGCAAACCGTCGCCGGAACAGTCGAACACGGCAGCGCCACCGCCGACCACGAAATCGGTGCTGCCGCCATAGACATGATCGACCGTTAGGGCGTCGGGCAGGTGTTCAAAACGGACCTGGGCGGATGCCGGCAGGACTATCGTGGCGATCAGGCTGGCCGCCGCCAAACTGCGTAGATGAACCATAGGTTCCCCTGAATCTGATTGCCGTACATCTGGCGTTTGCATCAGTATCACGTTTGAGGTACGTACATCAAATTACCTCAAAATGGATTGACAGGATCGTGATCTCCTGATTTCGTCTAGCCCGTGCAAGAATGTTCCAAGCGCGTGTTTCGCGCAACCACCACAGGGAGGAACTTGAAAATGCTGAAGAAGCTTATGACGACCGCGGGGGTTGTCGTGATGGCCGGAGCCATCGGAAGTTCAGCCATCGCGCAGGACGAGTTGATCGTCGGCGTCAGCTGGTCGAACTTCCAGGAGGAACGCTGGTTGACCGACGAGGCCGCTATCGTTGCCGCGCTTGAGGCCGCCGGGGCGACCTATATCAGCGCCGACGCGCAAAGCTCGCCGGCGAAGCAGTTGACAGATGTCGAGAGCTTGATTGCGCGCGGTGCCGATGCGCTGATCATCTTGGCCCAGGACGCCGAGTCGATTGGACCGGCGGTCGAGGCCGCCTTGGATGAGGGCATTCCGGTGGTGGCGTATGACCGGCTGATTTCTCACCCGGAAGCGTTCTACCTGACCTTTGACAATGTCGAGGTTGGCCGGATGCAGGCGCGTGCCGTGTTCGAGGCGCAGCCGACCGGCAATTACGTGTTTATCAAGGGCTCGCCGGCAGATCCCAACTCTGACTTCTTGCACGGCGGCCAGATTGAGATTCTGGGTGAGGCCATCGAGGCCGGCGACATCACCGTGGTTGGTGAGGCTTATACGGATGGCTGGGTGCCGGCCAATGCACAGCGCAATATGGAGCAGATCCTGACCGCGAATGACAACAATGTCGACGCAGTCGTGGCTTCCAATGACGGCACCGCTGGCGGCGTGGTCGCGGCCCTTACGGCCCAAGGCATGGAAGGTATTCCGGTGTCGGGCCAGGACGGCGATCGGGCGGCGCTGAACCGCGTGGCGCTGGGCACGCAGACCGTTTCTGTCTGGAAGGATGCGCGCGACTTGGGCATGGCGGCTGGTGAGATAGCGGTGGCGTTGGCCGCGGGCGACGACCCGACTGGCATTCCGAACACCGTGACTTGGACCAGCCCGGATGGCGTTACGATGACGTCGATCTTCCTGACGCCTGTGCCGATCACCCGCGACAATCTCAATGTCGTCGTTGATGCCGGCTGGATTTCGGTGGAAGAGCTGTGCCAGGGCGTCCCCTCCGGCACGGTCGACGTCTGCGACTGACGTAGCACAACGCAGGAACGCGGTCCTCCATTCGGCGGAGGGCCGCGCATCCTGACAGCCGCGTGCGATTAGCGGAGGGTCCGTCTTGACGGTCGTCGGCAGAACGCTGAAGGCCATGGAGGTCGACACCCGGATTCTGGGTATGGTCGGCGCTCTTCTGGTCATCTGGATTGCGTTTCACATCTGGACGGGCGGCTTGTTCATCACGCCGCGTAACCTGTTCAACCTGTCCGTCCAGACCGCCTCCGTCGCCGTCATGGCCTGCGGCATGGTGTTGATCATCGTTGCCCGGCATATCGATCTGTCGGTCGGTTCGCTGCTGGGCTTTCTGGCCATGTTCATGGGCGTGGTGCAGACCGAATGGCTGCCGCACCTGTTCGGCGGCGGCGACGGTCCGGCCTTTGGTCATGCCTGGATCTGGGTGGTGACGCTTGCGGCCGGCGTTGCCATGGGCGCGCTGATCGGCGCCCTTCAAGGCTACATCATCGGGTTTCTGGCCGTACCTGCCTTCATCGTGACCTTGGGTGGTCTGCTGGTCTGGCGCGGCGCTGCCTGGTGGATAACAACCGGCCAGACCATTTCGCCGCTCGATGCCAACTTTCGATGGCTGGGCGGCGGCGCCGAAGGCAGCCTGTATTTTTGGCCCTCATGGATCGTCGGCATCCTGACATGTGTCGCGATTTGTTTTTCGATTTGGTGGGCACGGCGCGAGCGTCGGCGCTTCGACTTTCCTCAGAAGCCCTTGTGGGCCGAGTACGCCATCGCGGCGACGCTGTCGGCTTTGGTCATCGCCTTCGTCGCAACCATGACCTCCTACCAGGTTCCGAGCCGGGCGGCTGAACGGGTCTACGCCCTTCGCGGTTGGGAGGTCCCGGAGGACGGTGCCCATTTGGTGTTCGGCATCGCCATTCCGGTTCTGATCTTGGGCATCATCGCTGTCTTCATGACCATTTTGGCGCGGCGGACCAGGTTCGGCCGGTACGTCTTCGCCATGGGCGGCAATCCGGATGCGGCCCAGCTTGCCGGTATCAACACCAAGCGCATGACCTTGTGGATCTTCGTGATCATGGGCGTCTTGTGTGCGATCAGCGCGGCGATCGCGTCGGCCCGGCTGGCCTCTGCCGACAACGCGGTCGGAACGTTGGACGAACTGCGCGTGATCGCGGCGGCAGTGATCGGGGGCACATCGCTCTCGGGCGGCCGGGGCACGATCTTCGGCGCCATTCTGGGCGCGCTGGTCATGCAGAGCCTGCAAAGCGGCATGGCGATGGTTGGCGTCGACGCGCCCATGCAGAACATCGTCATCGGCATCGTGCTGGTGCTGGCGGTTTATGTCGACCAGCTCTATCGACGCCGAACCGAAGATTAGGAGCGGGCGATGAACGGTGCCGATCCGCTGGTCGAAATGCGCGATATCCACGTCGCCTTTGGCGGCGTGCAGGCCGTCGACGGCGTTTCGATCGACCTCTATCCCGGTGAGGTCGTTGGGCTGCTGGGGCATAACGGCGCCGGCAAGTCGACATTGATCAAGGTATTGTCGGGCGCCTACCAGTCCCGATCCGGCGAGATCTATGTCCAGGGCCGCAAGGCGGAGATCCATAACCCGCGTGACGCCCGGAAGTACAACATCGAAACGATTTATCAGACGCTGGCGCTGGCCGACAATCTCGACGCCGCCGCCAACCTGTTCCTGGGCCGGGAGATCAGACAGCGCAACGGCCTGTTGGACGAGGTCAGGATGGAGGCAGAGGCCCGCAAGATCCTCAAACGCCTGAACCCCAACTTCACCAAGTTTCACCAGCCGGTCGCCTCACTGTCTGGCGGTCAACGTCAGGCGGTCGCGATCGCACGGGCAGTTTATTTCGAGGCCAGGATCCTGATCATGGACGAGCCGACGGCCGCGTTGGGTGTCGAAGAGACCCGCATGGTTGCCGACTTGATCCAGCAGTTGAAGCGGGAAGGCATCGGCATTTTTCTGATCAGCCACGACATCCATGACGTCTTCGACCTGGCAGATCGTTTGACGGTCATGAAGAACGGCAAGCTGGTCGGCACGGTTCGAACACAAAACGTTACGCAGGATGAGGTGCTCGGCATGATCATCCTGGGCAAGATGCCCGAGGGCGCGGCGCAGAAAGCCGATGCCTGATCGGTCGCGGCGGCTACCGACCTTACAGGATGTCGCCAGGGAAGCCGGCGTAAGCCCGGCGACGGTCGATCGCGCCATCAATGGCCGCTCCGGCATCAGCGCCCGGGCCCGCGCCAAGGTCGAGGCGGCGATGCAGCGGCTGGACTACCGCCCCAACGTTCACGCATCCCGTCTGGCGCGCGCCAAGAGGTGGCGGATCTGCCTGGTGCTGCCGACCGGAACCAACCCCTTCATGACCCGGCTGGAGCAAGAGGCGCGGTTCGCCGCCGACCTCTTTGCCTCCGAACGCGTCCAGATCGACATTGCCAAGACAGACGTGTTCAGCGGTCCCGACTTGGCAGCAGCGCTGGAAAGGGCCGCCGGCACCGCCGACGCCGTCGCCGCCGTCGCCCTTGACCACCCGGCGGTGAACGAGGCGATCAACGCCCTGGTTCGCCGGGGCAAGCAGGTTGCCACATTGGTTTCGGATGCGCCGCGATCGTTGCGCCAACACTATGTCGGCATCGACAATGTCGCCGCTGGCCGCACCGCCGCCGCCATTCTTGGCCGGTTTCTGGGCGGCCGGCAGGGAACCGTCGGTGTTATCGCCGGGTCGCTGCTGTTGCGCGACCACGCCGAACGCCAGTTGGGCTTTCAGCAGGTCATGCAGGATGAGTTTCCGCACCTGTCGGTTTTGCCCGCGCGAGAGGGGATGGACGACCGGCACCGTGTCGCGGAAAAGACCCGCGAGATCCTGAAGACCACCGACGATCTTATCGGCCTTTACAATGTCGGTGCCGGCAATGAGGGGGCGATCACGGTCATGACCAATTTCGGCGTCGCCGACAAGGTTGTGTTCGTGGCCCACGAATTGACGGATGCGTCGCGGCCGGCCGTGATCGATGGGTCGATCGATGCGATCATCAACCAGGATGCCGGGCACGAGGTGCGCAGCGCCTTTCGAAGGCTGGTCGCGGCGCTAGACGGCGTTCCCATCTCCGACGCGCAAGAGCGCATCCGCATCGACATCTACTTGCGGCACAATTTGCCGTGAACCGCATCGATGACCCAGCCGCCGTTTGGAGACTTCGGATCAAAAAAAGGAGCGCCAGCAGCTGCCTGACGCCCCCTTGTTCGACTTGATCTCAGACGGTTACACCGCCTTCAAGTTCTCAGCCGACGACTTGCCGCGCCGGGGATCGACCTGTTCTTCGTACTCGACCTTCTGGCCTTCGGCCAGCCCACTCAGGCCGGCGCGCTCAACGGCCGAGATGTGCACAAAGACATCCTTGCTGCCGCTGTCCGGCTGAATGAAGCCGTAACCCTTGGTGGAGTTGAACCATTTAACGGTGCCAACGGGCATCGCCTCTCTCCTCTCGTATCTTCGATAGCGCCGCGACTCACGTACGACGCATCAGACTGTGGTTCGGATTGGCAGCGTTCGAGGGCCCAGAGGCGCAGCGGGCCGGCAGTCCAAGACAGAATGACGCCCTGAAGGTAGGCCAAAAACTTGTCGGCACAAGGTAAAACTGATGAAGTTACGGTCCCGCGCGGCCGGCATTCGCGGTTGCAAAAGGCACAAACTAGCTCAAAAGCGGCCGGCCTGAAAATCGGCGACCGCTTGATGAAGTTCGGCCTGCGTGTTCATGACGAAGGGCCCGTATTTGGCGATCGGCTCGTTCAGCGGCCGGCCCGCAAGCACCAGGGCCCGACCTCCGGCATCACCGGCTGTGAGGGTGATCAGGCTGCCGTCGGTGAGTATTGCGAGCTGGCCCTGCCTGACCGGGTCGGCGCCGTCGATGTCGATCGTTCCCTCGAAGACATAGACAATAGCCGTGTAGCCGGCAGAGACGGGGACCGATACGGTGCCGTCGGCCGCCAGCGCAACGTCGAGATACAAAGGATCGGTGGTGCCTGATCGTGCCGCGCCGGTGATGCCGCCGAAACTGCCGGCCAAGACCTTCACCGCCGCGCCGCTGTCGGTACTCGGCGTCGGGATCTCATTCGGCGGCACGTCCTGATAGCTCGGCGCCGTCATCTTTTCCGCCGCCGGCAGGTTGATCCAAAGCTGAAAGCCCCACATCAGCCCATCCACCTGTTCCGGCATCTCGGAATGGACGATGCCCCGACCAGCGGTCATCCATTGCAGGCTGCCCGCCGTCAGCAGGCCGGAATTACCTTGGTTGTCGCCATGCCGCATGCGGCCGGCCAGCATATAGGTGACGGTTTCGAACCCGCGATGGGGGTGATTGGGGAAGCCGGCGATATAGGCGTCAGGGTCGTCCGACCGAAACTCGTCAAGCATCAGGAACGGGTCAAGATCAGGCAACGCTTGCGTGCCGATCAGCCTGGTCAGCTTCACCCCTGCGCCGTCCGTTGCCGGTATGCCTACCACTGTTCGGACAACACGCCGGTTGTCGCCGTTCGCCGTCGCCGCCATGGCCTTGTCGCCTTTCCGTCCCGCCAACCGATCTTCCGATCCAGATTGGCATTGAGGGTCACGGCACCAAGTCCGCCATTGGCAACCGATTGTCTCCGGACCGGAGACAATCGGGCGTTCACGCCTAAGCGGCGATGTCTCCGCTCAGCGCAGCCGATTGGATCTTGGCGATGCCAAGACGGCCGAACAAGGCTTCCGCCTCATCCACGGTGCCAGGCAGCGCGATCGAGCGGCAGGCGTCCTCGATCACAACCGCCGAGAACCCGTTGGCCACCGCGTCTTCGGCTGAGTAGCGGACGCAGAAATCGTACGCCAGTCCGGCGAGGAAAATCCGCCGAAGGCCCCGTTCGGCCAAGTAGCCCTTGAGGCCGGTGGGCGTTTCGTGATCGTTCTCGAAGAACGCCGAATAGCTGTCGACATGGGCGCGGAAGCCCTTGCGCATGATGAGTTCGGCATGCGGGATCGCCAGATCCTTGTGAAATTCGGCGCCCCAAGACTCTTGGACGCAATGGTTCGGCCACAGCACTTGGCTGCCATAGGGCATTTCCACCACCTCGTGCACGTCCCGTTCGGCGTGGTACGAGGCGAAGGAAGAATGGCCTGCGGGATGCCAGTCCTGGGTCAGGATGACGTGGTCGAAGGCTTGCGCCAAGCGGTTGATTATGGGCACGACCTCATCCCCATGCGCCACCGCCATGCTGCCGCCGGGGCAGAAATCGTTCTGTACGTCGACCACCAGCAAAACGTCCGTCGACTGGTCAAGCGCCGCCATCTCAAGCTCCTGGGTCTGGGCTCAATCTCTTTGAAGTGGAAGCAGTCAATATAGGTCAGGCCGTGCCGATTGCCTCGCCCTTAGATCAAGGGGCTGGGTCCTGTTACGTGCAAGGGGGCGAGGAGAGCCTGTGCCCGCGATGCTATGCGGGCTTAGGTACGCCGATGGGCTGAAATGCGGTTGAGCCAGCCGCGGCGATCAGATCATCAATCCAGAAGGCCGACGTCCTTGGCGAACCGTGAGAGGTTTCGGTAGCCCATGCTGGCATACTGTAACGGGTTCGCCTTGGCGGCGTCCTGCTCGGCCTCTACGACGAGCCAGCCCTTGTAATCGACGGCGGCCAACGGCTTCAGCGCGCCTTCGAAATCCACCGTGCCGTCGCCCGGCACTGTGAACACGCCATCAATGACCGCATCGAGAAAGCTGCCGCCGCTGGTCAGGATCGACTGCATCACCGGCTCGCGCACGTCCTTGGTGTGCACATGCGCGATGCGCTCGGCGTGGCGTTCGGCGAACGCGACCGGGTCGCCGCCGGCAAAGGTGATATGCCCGGTGTCCAGCAGAAGGCCGACCGCCTCGCCCGTTTCCTCCATCAGCCGGTCTGCCTCGGCCTCGGTTTGGATGAGCGTTCCCATATGGGGGTGGTAGGCGAGGCGCAGGCCGCGTTCGGCCGTTCTTTCGGCCAGATCGGTCAGACGGTCGCAAAAGGGCCGCCAGGCGTCCTCGGTCATCAACGGGCGGGTGATCAGCGACCTAGTGCGATCGGCCTGGATGGAATCCGTAGTGTCGCAATAGACCAGGACGTCACAGCCCATCTCCTCCAACAGGGTCAGATGGTCGGCAATTTCAGTCCATTCGACATCGACGGTGCCGTGGCGGAGTGAGCCGCTATACCAGCCGGAGACCAGAACCAGGCCGTGGGCGTCCAGGATCGGTCGCAGCTGGGCGGAATTGCGCGGAAACTTGTTGCCCAGCTCGATGCCGGCAAAACCTGCCTGGGCCGCCTCCGACAGGCAGGTTTCCAGGGAGATGTCGCCGCCTAGCTCCGGCAGGTCGTCGTTGCTCCAACCGATTGGGTTCGTGCCCAACCGGACCTTCGGTTCGGTCATAGAGATGTCTCCTAGTCGGCGCGCAGGCGCTCGATTGCGTTTTGATAGGCGGCGCGGGCGTCGCGTACGGCGGCCCGGTCAGATGTTTCGGGCACGGCCACATCCCACCAGGCCCCGCCTTCTTCGGTCGTGATCATCGGATCGGTATCGATCACGATGACGGAGGTACGGTCCGCCTGCTTGGCCCGTTCGAACGCCTATTCCTGCATGGGCTACGAGATCGCCGGCGGCGTTGGGGTGAAGCTGGCCAAGCCGGACGATGAGGTTGTC
>JBCBSH010000043.1:0-23920 GCA_039819285.1 Pseudomonadota bacterium | reverse complement strand
TTGGGCGTGGTCTTCCTTGTTGGTGCCGTGGCCGGGCAGGCGCATATAGTACGTGTTGGCCCGGTACTTCTCCGCGACCCGATCGAAGACATACTCGCCCTCGCCCCGGGAGGCGCCGAAGCCGTGGATGTAGAGCAACACACCGTCCAGGTTTTCGCTCTTGTCGGCCAGACGGTGGCGGATCTCGCGGAACAGCGTCTCGCTGCCGAGTACGCGACCACCCGGCCGGTTGGGATTAAGAAACTCTGGCGCAACCTCGATCGTCATGGGCGACTCGGTATCGTCACGACCGTCATTTTCCACAAGCGCCTTGCCAAATCTAAGCTCGCGAGGGCTTTCCGGGTTCAGCCGGCCCAGAAAATCCGTCGGTTTCCGCACACGATTAGGTGCCCGATTGGTACCGTAATAGACCGTCAGCATCGCGTGTCCCCTGATCCGCCGCGGGTGGACTTTAGCAGAACTGCGTTGCCGTGGGTGGCGGGTCTTCAGGAAGTCTCCTGCCAAGGCTGAAGGCAGTCCAATTCCCACACTCGATAGCCTAACCACACCTCGTCAAGATGACGCCTTAATATTCGGCGATTAGCACCGTGACGTATTTGGGTTTTCATTGATCAGGAATACTTCCATGCATCCCTTGAGACTATGGCAGTCAGGGCTGAAAGCTGCGGCCGGCTGTTCGCTGGCATTGGCAGTTGCGGCCACCGCGGCGAACGCCCAACCGGCTGGCGGAGAAGTCAGCCTTTCGTACGACATGTATGGCGGCGGCCTTTACCTGGCCTCGTTCGACGCGCTGGCGCGGACCGATGATGACAGCTACAGCATCGCCGTGGATGGTCGCACGCGCGGTCTGCTCACGCTAATGGGGGACTGGCGCGCCCGGGCGTCGGCGGCAGGCAGCATCGATGACGGGCTGGATGCTGACTGGTTCCAGATGAACATCTACGAGACCGACGAGATCAGTACCTTGCGTCTCGACTATTTGAGCGATGGCGGGGTTGAAACGTTCAGACGGCCGGAACGCGACCTGATCGCCGGCGTGCCACAGGCCGATCGACTTGGCACGTTGGACCCGATCAGCGCCCTGATCGGCGCCAGCCTGACGCTCGGCAACGCCCTGGCCTGTCCCGCGGACCAGCAGATCTTCGACGGCACACGGCGCTATGACGTGCTGTTCGAGGCGGTCGGCATCGAGGCGATCGACGGCAGTTCCGTCGATGGCTTTGTCGGCGACGCCATGCATTGCCGCATGCGGGTCGAGCCGGTGTCGGGCCATTGGCGCGACACCGAAAGCCGCAGCTTCTGGCGCTACAACCGGCCTGACGACGACCCCTATCGCATGGGGCTGGAGGTCTGGTTCGCGCCACCGGTCGATGGCGCACCGACCACAATGGTGCGCGCCGAGCGTGATGTCGACTTTCTGGGGCGGTTTCTGATCCATCTGGTCGATGCCGGTGCGACACCCCCCGCCCAGATCGCGGAACAGTAATCCCTCTGCCTCCCTCGACAACTTTGTGGAGGGGCTGGCTCTGGTGTGATTGAATGGCTGCCCCTCGCAACCAATACCAATCGCCGCCAATGACCGACCTCTCGCCAATCCGTATCGCCATGTGGTCAGGACCGCGCAACATCTCCACGGCCCTGATGCGGGCCTGGGAAAACAGGCCGGATACCGCCGTTGTCGACGAGCCGTTCTATGGCGCCTATCTGGCGCGCACGGGCATCGAACACCCGGGTCGCGACTGCTTCCTGCCGATGCTGAACACGGATCCCGAAGCCGTCGTTCAAGGTCTTATCGGCGAGGTGCCGCGCGGCAGCTCGATCTATTACCAAAAACACATGGCACACCATCTGCCGCCGGATATGGATCACGGGTGGATGGCCGGTGTGACAAACGCCTTTTTGATCCGCGATCCGGCCGCCGTCCTGACCAGCTATGCCAAGGCCAGGCCAGACGTCACCTTGGATGATCTCGGCTACACCCAGCAGGTCGAGATCTTTAACCGCGAGGCGGACCGGCTGGGCGAAGCGCCACCGGTGATCGAAGGTGATCAGATTTTGAAGGCGCCGGAAGCGGCATTGACCGCGCTGTGCGATCGCGTCGGCGTCCCGTTCGACAGCGCGATGTTGTCCTGGCCCGCCGGCCCGCGCGACAGCGACGGCCCTTGGGCGCCCTGGTGGTACAGGGCCGTCGAGGCGTCGACCAAGTTCATGCGCCGACCGCCGGATTCAACCGCGTTGCCCGATGCACTTCGACCTTTGGCAGACGCGGCCCAACCGCTCTACGAAGCGCTGAGGCATCATCGCCTGGCGGTACATACCAAGGATCGGTGATAACGACCCTTGGTACTAGCTCTCGCCGAAAAACCGCGCCAGTAGGTCGTGCGACGCCTTGGTCGGCGCCATTTCGCCGGCGGCGACCTTGGCCTCGGTCTTGGCAAGGTCATCACGCACGCGAACGTTGCGGCGAAAGCGATCCATCAGGCTGTCGCCGATATCGTCCCACAGCCAGGACTTGGCCTGATCGGCCCGTCGCCGGTCGAAGGCGCCGGCCTTGCGCGACAGGTCGGCGAAATGGTTGATCGACTGCCAGACCTCGCCGATACCGACCGCGCCGATTGCCGACGTCTGCAGCACCGGCACCTGCCAGCCTGAGATCGGCGATTGCAACAGGGTGAGAGCTTGAGAGAAATCCGCCGCCGCCCGCGTTGCCGCCGCCTCCATATCGCCGTCCGCCTTGTTGACGATAACCAGATCCGCCAGTTCCATGATGCCGCGCTTGATGCCTTGCAACTCGTCGCCGCCGCCGGGCAGAAGCATCAGCAGGAACAGGTCGGTCATGCGGGCGACCGCTGTCTCCGACTGGCCGACGCCGACCGTCTCGACGATAACGATATCGAAGCCGGCGGCCTCGACCAGCATCATGACCTCGCGCGTGCGCCGTGCCACGCCACCGAGCGTGCCGGCCGTCGGCGACGGACGGATGAAGGCCGACGGGTGGCGCGACAGGTTTTCCATGCGCGTCTTGTCGCCCATGATCGAACCGCCGCTAAGGGCTGAGGACGGATCGACGGCCAGAACCGCGACCCGGTGGTCACGATCGACCAGATACTGGCCGAACGCCTCGATGAAGGTGGATTTGCCGACGCCGGGCACGCCGCTGATACCGATGCGCAGGGCATCCCCGGTATCTGTCACGAGGCGATCGAGCAATGCCGCAGCCTGGTCGCGATGGTCCTGGCGGCGCGATTCGACGAGCGTGATCGCGCGGGCCAGCGCGCGGCGGTCGCCGCTGCAAACGGCGTCCGCCAGCCCAATCATCTCGTTTACTGCTTCGGCCAAGCCCCGCCTACTCCGCGGCCGCGTCCGCGACTGCCTTCCGCGCCTCTTGCTGCTGGCGCCACAGCGCAGCGTAGGCGCCATCCATGGCCAAGAGGTCGGCATGACGGCCACGCTCGACGATGCGACCGGCATCGAGCACGATGATCTCGTCCGCATCGATAACGGTCGACAGCCGGTGGGCGATAACCAGGGTTGTGCGGCCGCTGCTGACCTCGCTGAGATTGGCCTGAATCTCCCGCTCTGTATTCGTGTCGAGGGCCGACGTCGCTTCGTCGAACAGCAGGATGCAGGGCTGTTTCAGGATCGTCCGGGCAATGGCCACGCGCTGCTTTTCGCCGCCGGACAGTTTCAGGCCGCGCTCGCCCACCGTGGTGTCATAGCCATCCGGCAGACCCTCGACAAAATCGTGAATCCGCGCCATGCGAGCGGCGTCCTCAATTTCGGCTCGGCTCGCGCTGGGGCGCCCATAGGCGATGTTGTAGTAGATCGTATCGTTGAACAGCACCGTATCCTGCGGGACGATGCCGATCGCGGCGCGTAGGCTCTGTTGCTGGACCGACTGGATGTCCTGACCGTCGATTAGAATGCGGCCGGCGTTGGGGTCATAGAACAGAAAGAGCAGCCGGCTGATGGTCGACTTGCCGGCGCCGGTCGGCCCGACGATGGCGACCTTGCGGCCCGGCTGGACCTCAAAGCTGATGCCTTTCAGGATCGGGCGCCTGGCGTCATAGCCGAAGGCCACGTCCTGAAACTGAACGTGTCCGTCCGTGGCATGCAACGGCTGGGCATCGGGCGCGTCCTCGATCTCCCGCCCCTGATCCAGAAGCGTGAACATGGCGTGGATGTCGACCAGGCTCTGCTTGATCGTGCGATAGACGAAGCCGAAGAAGTTCAGCGGCTGGTAAAGCTGCATCAGATAGGTGTTCACGACGACGAAATCGCCGACCGACATGGTGCCGGCGACGATGCCCCGGCCCGCCATGTACATCACCAGGGTCAGCCCGATCGCGATGATCACCGCTTGGCCGACATTCAGCATCGACAGGGATTCCTGCGACCGCACGGCCGCCCGCTGATAGCGGACCAGCGACTTGTCGAACCGGTCGGCCTCGTGATCTTCGTTGCCGAAATACTTGACGGTCTCGTAGTTCAAGAGGCTGTCGATCGCCTTGGTATTGGCGTCCTGATCGCTTTCGTTCATGGCGCGCCGAAACTTCAGGCGCCATTCGGTGACGACCATGGTGAAGGCAATGTAGCCGACCACCGTCACCATGGTGACGAAGGCAAACCAGAAGTCGAACAGGCTCCAAAGGATCACGGCGACCAGGACGATCTCAAGCACCGTCGGCAGAATGTTGAACAGCATGAAGCTGAGCAGGCTTTCGATCGCCTTAGTGCCGCGCTCGATGATGCGGTTCAGGCCGCCGGTTTGCCGTTCCAAGTGAAAGCGCAGGGCCAAACGGTGCAGATGCCGAAAGACGTTCAAGGCTGCGCTGCGTATGGCGTGCTGGGCGACCTTGGCGAATATGGCGTCGCGCAATTGGGCGAAAGCCAGGCTGAGGATGCGGGCAATGCCGTAGGCCAGGATCAGACCAACGGGCAGGTAGATCGCCAGGTTGGCCGGCTCGCCCAGCAACGCTTCGGCCTGGCCCGACTCGCCTGTCAGCGCATCGACGGCGCCGCCATAAAAGACGGGAATGTAGACGGTGGCTACCTTGGCCAGGATCAGGCTGAGGAGGGCTAGGACGACACGGGCACGCATACCCGTCTGGCCCGTCGGCCACAGATATGGTGCCAGGGACCGAACCGCATTCCAGTCACGCGAGACCGAGCCCGCTGCCGAGTTATCGCTCATCGGCCATAAGCTAGGCGCGATTGGGTGATCGGAAAAGCCCCGAACCCTTGCCCGGCCACGCATGGAAGGGGCGCAGACGATCGTCGGCTGTTCGGCCCGATGCCATGCTATGCCTTGGCCATGACCGACATTCGAGCGCCAAGCCTGGCCGACATCGGCAAACTGATCCTGCTCGGCGCGATATGGGGATCGTCGTTTCTGTGGATCGGCATCGCGGTAGAGGATCTTCCGCCGTTTACTTTGGCTGCCGCCAGATTGCTCATCGGCGGGTTGTTCCTGCTTTTGGTCGCGGTTGCGACAGGACAACGGTTGCCGCGCGGCTGGCGTGTTTGGCGCCTGCTCGTGATCCTGAGCGCGCTCAACGCCGCGCTGCCTTTCGTGCTGATCAATTTCGGCCAGACACGCGTTTCCGCTGGCAATGCCGCAATACTCATAGGCGCGGGCCCGTTCGTCGCGCTGATGATCTCGCACTACTTCACCGGTGACGATCGGATCACCTTGGCCAAGGCGGCCGGTATGGCGCTGGGCTTAGCCGGCGTCGTCTGCCTGGTAGGCATCGATGCGCTCGGCGGTCGGGGCAATGCCGTTGTCGGCCAATTGGCCATTGTCGGTGCGGCGGTGTCGTTCGCCGCATCCGGGTTGATAACGAGATGGCTGGCACCCTTACCGGTTCTGGTGAGCGCGGCCTGGGTCTTGATCCTCGGCGCCGGCTACATGGTGCCGATCGCACTAGTGGTTGATCAGCCCTGGTCACAGCAGCCCAGCTTGGAAAGCCTTGGGTCGCTTCTGATGCTGGCCCTTCTGGCAACTGCGCTGGCCTACCTGCTGCGCTATCAAATCATCCGCGAGGTCGGAGCCGTCTTCATGTCTCAAGTCGCCTATCTGGTGCCACTCTTTGGGGTTCTGTGGGCCTGGCTGTTCCTTGGCGAACGGCCTGACCCGGCAGCCTATCTGGCCCTTTTCCTGATCCTGGTCGGTATCTATGTCAGTCGCTTGAGGCCAAAGGGCGGCAAATCGGCGGTTTCAACTTCGGGCTAAAACGTCTTAGGCTAAGGCACGGTGGTTGCGGCTGTCTCGGAGTCACAGCGCTCGCGACCAGTTGAACCGACAGGAGATTGAAATGGCGTCTTCGACAGAATCGGCAGAGCCAGCAGCCGCCAAGTCCGAGAAGTCCGACAAGAAGGACGATATGGCGGCCCTGCGGGAGGATCTAGACGCCCTTCGCGCGGACCTCTCAAAGCTGAGCAAGCATCTCGGCGGAACCGTGCGCGCGAAGGCGAAGGCGGCCTCGGACCAGGCATGGTCTGCGAAGTCCTCTGCCGAGGAAGCGGCGAAAGAACAAATCGATCGCATCGAGAAAGAGGTCGAGGCCCATCCCTGGCGGGCGCTGGGCATCGCCGTGGCAGTCGGTTTCGTCCTGGGCCGTATCGTCAAGTAACCCGACCAGGTCACATCGCCCCCATGCCCATCAGGCTGCCTAAGCTGCGGCGCCAGGCCGAGCTGGAGACCCTTGCCCTGCGCCTGCGCGCAGAGCAGATGGCAAAGCGCGCAATCTTCCTTGCCGTCGCGTTGCTGCTGGCCGTGTTGGCGTTGATGGCCGCAATCACCGGGCTGATCGTCTGGCTGAGCCATGGCGTCGGCGTCGTCGCCGCCTGCTTCATCGGTGCCGGGGCACTGGTGGTGATCGGCGGGCTGATCGTCGTGATCTCCGGACCGGCAAGCGGCCAGCGGACAGCCGAGGTGGCCGAGCAGATGGCGCGCAGCGGCCGCCAAAGCCGCATCCGCGAGATGCGCCATTTGAGCCAACTGGCCACCACCATGGTCGCCGGGCGCGGCCGGGGGAAGTGGGGCATCTTGATTGCGCTTAGTCTTGGCTTCTTCATCGGCCTTGTACAACGAGAAAGTGAAGACGAAGAGCAAGACGAAGAGATTGACGATCGATAAACGCTAAGGCACTAACCAAGGTCGATCAGCGGCTACAGATCATAACCCTTCCGTGTTAGCGTCCCCCACCACCAGCCAAAGTAACCAAACTGAACGAGGAAGCAGATGACCAAAGTGACCCATGTCCTGGGGTTGGCGATACTCAGCGGCGGCCTTCTAGCCGGCACCGCTGTACTTCCGGCATCCGCCCAGGATTGTCCCACCACGAATGACGGCGTCTGCAACGAGCCCGATGTCGGCGACGCCACATGCAAGGCCGGATCCGACACGGCCGACTGCAGCGCTGCCGCAACGCCCCCTGCCGGTGGTGGCGGTGACGACGCGATGGTCGAGCAGCTTGCAGGCGCCGGAACGCTTTATGAGGCGTTCGAGCTGGCCTTGCCGTCAGCCCCCCCCGGCGCGATCTCGTACAGCTCGGCCGCGCCAATCGGCGAAAACGGCATCGAGTTCGTTGACCTGTTGTTCGCGGACGGCCCTGACGAAATCGCCATCGACCGCCTGACCGTCAACAATGTCGACTGGCGTGCCATGCTGGCGGAGAACACACCGACATTCATGGACGTCGTGGTCGAGGGGCTCAGCCTACCGGTCGATGCCATGGATCTTGACCCGATGGCGGAATCGATGCTGGGCGATGTCATTTCGACCAACCTCAGCCTGTCCTACACGATCGACGGCACCGACTTGAATGTCGACCAGCTTTCGCTGGAGATGCAGGATCTGGCTGCGGTCGGGCTGACCTTGGCCGCCCAGGGGGTCAATCCGAGTGCCGGCGATCCAGGCGGCATGATGCTGGGATCGACGATTTCCAATGGCGAGTTGACCTTCCAAGACAATGGTCTGGTGGCCTTGATCCTGGACCAAGCCAGCCAGATGACCGGCATGGGGCCCGAGGAAACGGCGATGATGGCCGTTGCCCAGCTTCAGATGATGGGCGGTCAGGCGACCAGCCCGGGCGCACAATCGGCCATGCAGGCGCTGACCGCGTTCCTGCAAGCGGCGCCCAATCCCGACGGCACGCTGACCATCTCGATGAACCCGTCGACGCCGTTCAGCCCGCTGATGCTGATGAGCGTCACCGATCCGGACGCGGCGGTACAGTTGCTGGGCTTGTCGGCCAGCTATCAGTAGATCGCCAGCGCGACCTTAGTCGCCAAGAAGCGCCGAGGTTCCAGAAACCTCGGCGCTTTTTTTTCGCGCTTACTCGGCGGCCTGAGCCCGGTGGCCGCTGATCAGGCTCAAGATCTCTGCGGCGGCCGCAGGGATGTTGGTGCCGGGGCCATAGATTGCGCTGACCCCCGCCGTCCTCAGGAATTCGTAGTCCTGCGGTGGGATGACGCCGCCGCACACCACCAGGATGTCATCCGCCCCCTGGTCTTTCAGGGCGGCGATCAGGGCTGGCACCAGGGTCTTGTGGCCCGCGGCCTGGGACGAGACGCCGACGATGTGGACATCGTTCTCGATCGCCTGGCGGGCTGCCTCGTCCGGCGTCTGGAACAGCGGGCCCACATCGACATCGAAGCCGATATCGGCAAAGGCGGTGGCGATGACCTTCGCACCCCGGTCATGGCCGTCCTGGCCCATCTTGACGACAAGCAGGCGCGGCCGCCGCCCCTCCTCCTCGGCGAAGGCCTCGACCTCGGCGCGGATGCGGCGGAAGCCCTCATCGCCCTCGTAGGCCTTCGCGTAGACGCCGGAGACGGATTTGATCTCGGCCCGATGCCGGCCATAGACTTTTTCCATCGCGTCGGAAATCTCCCCTACGGTGGCGCGGCAGCGCGCCGCCTCGATCGACAGCGCCAGCAGGTTGCCGTCGCCTGAGCGTGCAGCGTCGGTCAAGGCAGCCAACGCCTTTTCGACCGCTTGCGCATCGCGATCCGCTTTCATCTTTTCCAAGCGCTCGATCTGGTTGCGTCGGACCTCGGTATTGTCGATGTCCAGCACCTCGACGGTGTCCGAGGTCTCCGACCGATACTTGTTCACGCCGACGATGGTTTCCTCGCCACGGTCGATGCGCGCCTGTTTGCGGGTCGCCGCGGCCTCGATACGCAGCTTCGGCATGCCGGAGGTGACCGCCTTGGTCATGCCGCCCAGCACCTCAACCTCGTCAATCAGCGCCCGGGCCGCGTCGGCCAACTCTTGCGTCAAGGCCTCGAGATAGTAGCTGCCGCCAAGTGGATCGACGACGTTGGTGATGCCCGTCTCCTCCGCTAGGACAAGCTGCGTGTTGCGGGCGATCCGGGCGGAAAACGGCGTCGGCAGGCCCAAGGCCTCGTCAAACGCGTTCGTATGCAGGCTTTGCGTACCGCCCAGCACGGCGGCCAGAGCCTCGATGGTGGTGCGCACAACATTGTTGTAAGGGTCGTGTTCCGTCAGGCTGACGCCCGAGGTCTGGCAATGGGTGCGCAGCATGAGGGACCGGCTGTCGGCCGGACTGAAGTGCCGAGCCATAAGTTCCGACCACAGCAGCCTGGCGGCGCGCAGCTTGGCCACCTCCATGAAGAAGTTCATGCCGATGCCGAAGAAGAAGCTGAGGCGCGGCGCGAACCTGTCGACCTCGACGCCTTGCGAAGCCGCCGCGCGAACATATTCCAGCCCGTCGGCCAGCGTGAAGGCCAGTTCCTGCGCCGCCGTCGCGCCGGCCTCGTGCATGTGATAGCCGCTGATCGAGATCGAGTTGAACCGCGGCATGTGTTCGGCGGTGTAGGTGATGATGTCCGCGACGATGCGCATCGACGGTTCAGGCGGGTAGATGTAGGTGTTGCGGACCATGAACTCCTTCAGAATGTCGTTCTGAATGGTCCCGGAAAGCTGGTCCGGCCGCACGCCCTGCTCTTCGCCGGCCACGATGTAGCCCGCCAGCACCGGCAAGACCGCGCCATTCATCGTCATCGACACGCTCATCTTGTCCAGCGGGATGCCATCGAAAAGGATCTTCATATCCTCAACGGAATCGATCGCGACCCCGGCCTTGCCGACATCACCGACGACACGCGGATGGTCGCTGTCGTAACCGCGATGGGTGGCCAGATCGAACGCCACCGACAGGCCCATCTGACCGGCCGCCAGATTGGCCCGATAGAACTCGTTGGAGGCCTCCGCCGTTGAGAAGCCGGCATATTGGCGGACCGTCCAGGGACGGTTGGCGTACATCGTCGCCCGGACGCCGCGCGTGAACGGCTCAAAACCGGGCAATCCGGCCGCCGCATCGTCGCAGTCGGCATCGGTGTAAAGCGGCTTGACGGGAATGCCCTCGGGCGTCTGCCAGGTCAAATCGTCGAGCGCGCGGCCCTTCAACTCGCCGGACGCCAAGCGCCGCCAATCGTCAAGCGTCGGCCGCTTCGAACCCGCCATGGTTCACGCACCCCTCGATCATGGTCCATCGCCCCAACAGATGGGGACGCCTGGGATGCAGCGCACTATAGTCGTTTGACGGCGACACCGTCCATTCCGGGCGCTACCAGACCAGCGAGCCGATCGCGTAGGTCGGGCGCACCCCTTCCCTGCCGCCGGCGTCCGCGATGGCTTGGCCATCCGGCTTGCCGTCCGTCAAAAGCTCGTCGGCGTGAATGCCATGGGTCACGAACAGGCTGTCGAAACCCATGGCGGCCGCGCCCCGAATGTCGGTCCGGAAACTGTCGCCGATCGCCAGAATTCTAGTGGGGTCCAGTTGACCCAAGAGTTCCAGGCAGCGATCGTAAACGCCGCGCGTCGGCTTGCCGTGGTAGATGACCTCGCCCCCGACCTCTTCATATCGCGCGGCAATCGCGCCCGCGCAGAGCCCGAGGCGCCCGCCGCGCATGACCACGAGATCCGGATTGGCGCACACCATCGGAAGAGACCGGTCGGCCGCCTCAACCAGCATTTCCTCCAGGTGTTCCACCGTCTCTTCCGGCGATCGGATACCGCTGTTCAGAACGAAATCCGCAGCGGCCATGGATGACACTTTCTCGTAGGCCAGACCGTCGACCACGTCGCCGTCGCCAGCCCCTCCAATATGGACGAAACGATCGCCCAGCGCTTTGTGGTCCTCACTCGACCGGTCGGCCAACGCCGAATAAGTCATTTCGCCGGACGACATCAGGTGGTCGTAGGCATCGTCGTGCAGCCCCATGCCCCGAAGCCGAGATCGAACCGCCGGCAAGCGGCGCGGCACGTTGGAGAGCAGGCAGGTCTGGCGGCCGCCGGTCCGCAATTCGGCCAGCGCCTCGACAACGCCCGGATAGAGCCGATCGCCGTCATGGATGACGCCCCAGAGATCGACGATGAAGGCGTCGTAATCGTGGGCGACCTCGCGGACGCCGGCCAATACGGAAACCGGATCGGTCATTGTTGTGCTGTTCGATGAGCGCGTGGGGGAGCCCATAGGTGGCGCGTTCGGGGCAAGGCGGCAAGAGGATTTCTTACAAACCGCTCGCGACAGCATCGGCCAGGCACGTGAAGCTGTCTCGCCTGATGCGTTCGGCCAGATCGCGTTTGATTTCGGTGACGAGTCGCGGTCCGCGATAGGCCAGGGCCGTATAGAGCTGAACCAAGGACGCGCCCGCCCTGACCTTGGCGTAGGCATCCGCGCCGGACGCGACCCCACCGACACCGATCAACGGCAGGCGCTTTGCCGCGTGCCGCGCCACATCCGCCAACAGGCGCGTCGACGCCTCCATCAGGGGCGGTCCGCTCAGCCCGCCGGCCTCACCGACCAGATGGCCCGGCAGGTCGTCCGGTCTGGCCACGGTGGAATTGGCGACAATCAGGCCGTCCGCGCCCGAACTGAGGGCGACGCCGACGATATCGGCGACATCCTCGTCGGTAAGATCCGGCGCAATCTTCAATAGGATCGGCGTATCAGCCGACGCCTCGCCCCTTGCGGCCTGGGCGGCGGCAAGGATGGCGGCCAGCGGCGCGGCGCCCTGCAGGTCGCGCAGGCCTGGCGTGTTTGGCGACGAAACGTTGATAACGAGATAGTCGGCGAGCGGGGCCAGGCGCCGCACCCCGTCGGCGTAGTCCTGCTCGGCGGATTGGCTGTCTTTGTTCTTACCGATATTGGCGCCGACAATGCCGTCGGCGCGTCTGCTGGCCAGCCGGCGCTCGACCGCGTCGAGGCCGTGGCCGCTGAAGCCGATGCGGTTGATCAGCGCCTCGCGCTGATGCCAGCGCATGAGCCTTGGCTTGAGGTTGCCCGCCTGCGGCTGCGGCGTAACCGACCCAACCTCCACGAACCCGAAACCCAGCCGCAGCATGGGGCCGAACACTTCGGCGTTCTTGTCAAAGCCGGCCGCCAGCCCGATCGGATTGACAAACCGCCGTCCCCAAAGATCGATGCCTAAGATGGGATCGTCAGCCACGCCTATGCGCGGCCCCAGCCCCATCTTCAGAGCCCGCAATGTCACATCGTGCGCTTTTTCCGGGTCGAGCCTGTGCAGCAGCGGGCGGACAATGGGAAACAGATCGACCATTGCGCCTCTACAGCGGAAAGCTGTGGCTGCCGTCCGGACCCAGCGGCAGCGGACGCACCCACATCACCGCACTAAGGGGCAGTGGCCCGTGAAGATGGGGAAACAGGTCCCCGCCGCGCGACGGCTCCCAAGCGAGCGCTGACCCCAGGCTTGCGGGATCGACGGCCACCAGCACCAGGTCCGCCTGATCGGCGAAATAGCGCGCGGCGGTCTCGGGCGCCTGTTCGGGGGTCGAAAAGTGGATGAAACCGTCCTCAACATCGACAGCAGAGCCGTCATAACGCCCCCGCGATTCGGCCTCGGCCCACTCGCTGGCCGTACAGATCTTGAGAATCACCTTCGCCATCGCTTAGCCCATAGCCGTCGCACCGACCCTGCGCAAGCGCGCCATACAACTCTCTGTAGGCGCCGATGGGCACGTTATGTCGATATCCGCGCGCATTTCATGACCGACTTGCCAGCGGTGGTCAAAACATCGATTTTTTATGGAGACAATAGGCCGGACCTGCGAGACAATGTTCCCATGCTACGGCACACGGACATCTGGCAGGCGATAGACAGGCTGGCCGCGCGCAACGGGTTGTCCGCGTCCGGACTGGCAAAGCGCGCCGGTCTCGATCCAACGACGTTCAACCCCTCCAAACGCACGTCGGCCCAGGGCAAGCTGCGCTGGCCGTCGACCGAAAGCGTGTCGAAAATCCTGGACGCGACGGAGACGGAGCTGGCGGATTTCGTCATGCTGATCGGCACCGGATCGGAGACGCTGCGGCGTCGGATTCCGGTCCTAGGCTATGCCCAGGCCGGTGCGGAAGGCTATTTCGACGATGCCGGCTACCCGGCCGGTACCGGGTGGGACGAGGTGGTCTTTCCCGATGTCGGTGACCCGCATGCCTATGCGCTTGAGATCACGGGCGACAGCATGGTCCCGGTCTATCGGGACGGCGACATCATCATCGTTGCGCCTGGCACCAACATCAGGCGCGGCGACCGGGTGGTGGTCCGCACCGCCGGTGGCGAGGTCATGGCGAAGGAACTGGCGCGCCAGACCGCGACCAAGCTGACCTTGCGCTCGTTCAATCAGGACCACCCCGACCGGGTGCTGGACCGGTCGGACATCGACTGGATCGCCAGGATACTCTGGGCCAGTCAGTAGGCGGGGCGATTGCGCACCGTCAAAGCCGCGTTGATGGGATACAATGCCGTGCTTGGCCAGCCTTAAAGGGCGGTCTAAGGTGCGCCGCTTTGTCGGTAAAAGCGGAACCTAAAGAAGTCAGGGGCAAGAGATGGCTGGGCAAGCCTGGACCTTTGTTGACGGCGAATGGCACGAGGGCAATCCGAAGATAGCAGGCCCGATGACTATGGGGTTTTGGGCCGCCGCGACGGTGTTCGACGGCGCCCGCGCTGTCGACGGCATGACGCCGGACCTGGACCGCCATTGCGCCAGGTCTATTGCCTCGGCCAAGGCGCTTGGCCTGCGGCCCGAGATCGACGGCGAGGCGATCGAAGGGCTGGCGCGGGAAGGCATCAAGAAGTTCACCAACGGCCATGCGCTGTATGTCCGGCCCATGTTCTGGGCGGATTCCGGCTTCGTCATCGCGGCCGACCCGGACAGCACCCGCTTTCTGATCAGTGTCTACGAGGTGCCGATGCCGGAAGGCCCTAGTGACGCCATGGTCTCGTCCAAACGTCGGCCCAATGCGGAGACGGCACCGACGGCGGCCAAGGCGAGCTGTCTTTATCCCCACGGCGGCATGGCGCTGACCGAGGCCATGCAGCAAGGCTATGAGAACGCGATCATGTGCGACCAACTCGGGCACGTGTCGGAGTTCGCAACCGCCAACCTATTCATCGCCAAGGACGGCGTGGTCTCCACGCCGGCGCCCAACGGCACGCTGTTGAACGGCATCACCCGCCAGCGCGTGATCGGTCTCTTGCGGCAGGACGGCGTTGAGGTGCAGGAACGTTCGGTGACGCTTGACGATGTTCGCAGCGCTGATGAGGTCTTCTCAACGGGCAACTACGCCAAGGTGCAGCCCTTCACGCGCATCGAGGATCGCAGCCTGCAGCCCGGCCCGATGTATGAGCGCGCCCATAGCCTCTACTGGGACTATGCCGCCAGCCAACCGATCTGAACCCGATGCCCTGTCGGTGCGATCGGCGCGGAATGACGACGCAGACGACCTGATTGCGCTAATCGGCGGCTGTTTTGCGGAATATCAGGGCTGCATCCTGGACGTCGATGGCGAGATCCCAGAGCTTCGGCGCATCGCGAGCTACGCAGAGCGGCGCGGTGGCGCGTTTTGGTCCGTCGAACGCAACAGCGTGGTGGTGGCGTGCGTCGGCGCGATGCCGGCAGCGGGGGGTGGCGTCGAGCTGGTCAAGCTCTACGTTCGCGCCGACCAGCGAGGCAACGGCCTCGGCCGCCGGCTGATCGGCCAGGTGGAGGCATTCGCGCATAGCCGCGAAGCGGGCCACATCGAACTTTGGACCGACACCCGCTTCACCACGGCCCACCGCGCCTATGAGGCCTGCGGCTATGTCAAGCAGGCAGCGACGCGGGTGCTGAACGACAAGTCAAACTCGGTCGAGTACTACTATCGCAAGACGCTGGCTGACGCCGTATGAGCGGCCGCACCACAAGGTCGCAAAACACGGAGCGCTTGGCACGCGTCATCGACCATCACGCCATCTCGCTGGTGTTCGATGTCGGCGCCAATGAAGGCCAGTATGGCGACCGGCTTCGAGACGCGGGCTATGACGGGCGGATCGTTTCCTTCGAACCGCTCAGCGGGACCCACCGTTTGCTCGCCGATCATGCCGCTGATGACGAGAATTGGATCGTCGCGCCGCCCATGGCCTTGGCGGAACGGGACGGTGAGACCGAGATCAACGTGTCCGCCCAAACGGGGATGAGTTCGCTGCGCGGCTTCACGGACGAGATGGCTGACCTGCTCGACAGCGCGCACTTTGTCTCCAAGGAACGGGTGCGGCTGGCCAGGCTCGATAGTGTGATCGACGACTTCGCAGCGCCAGACGATGGCATCCTGCTGAAGATCGATACCCAAGGCACGGAGGATCTCGTGCTGGCAGGGGCCGCGCGAAGCTTAGACCGTATGGCGCTCATCCAGATCGAGCTGTCCATCGTGCCCGTCTACCAGGGCGCGCGCGGCTTCACGGAGATGATCGGCCATCTGGCTGGGCTTGGCTTCGAGCCGGTCTTGTTCCTGCCCGGCTATTTCAATCGCCGCACGGCCCGTCTGATCGAAATGGATGGTGTCTTCGCGCGTCGGGGCGCGACACCGTGACCGCCGCGACCGAGACGGGCGAAACGACACCCAGAACGGCGGGCTCCGCACGCCGTGTCGCCGCGATCGATGCGCTGCGCGGTGTCGCCATCGTCGGCATGGTGATTTACCATTTCTGCTGGGACCTGACGTTTTTCGATCTGGCCGATTTCAACATCGGCAACGGCGTCGGCTGGATCATCTTCCGCACGCTGGTGGCCGGCGGCTTTCTGTTCCTGGTCGGCGCCAGCCTGGTGCTGGCCCATCGCGACGGCATACGCTGGCGGCCCTTCTGGCGCCGCTTTGCTATTCTCGCGGTCGCCGCGCTGGCGATCACCGCGGTTACCTATCAGGCCATCCCCGACGCCTTCATTTTTTTCGGCATTCTGCACGCGATTGCCGTTTTCAGCCTGATCGGGCTCGCCTTTCTGCGGCTGCCCTGGTGGCTGTGCGGCCTGGCCGGGCTGGGGACGATCGCCATGCAGTGGGCGGCATCGCCCGCCTTCAACTGGCCGCCGATCGTCTGGCTGGGCCTCGCAGATCCGCCGCCCGTGTCCAACGATTTCGAGCCGCTCTTCCCGTGGTTCGGCGCCGTGCTGCTGGGCATGGCGCTGGCCAAGACCGGCTTTGTCGACTGGCTGGGCTGGTGGCGTGGCACCGACCCGATCGGCCGCGCACTCCGCTGGGCCGGCCGCTACAGCCTGATCATCTATCTGACGCATCAGATCGTGCTAATCGGTGCGCTCTACCTGTTCACCCTTGTTATCGGCAGTACCGACGCAACCAGCGACTATCGCGACGGCTTTGGCCCCTCGTGCCAGTCCCACTGCCAGGCTGAGGATTTCTCGCAAGCCTTTTGCGACGCCTACTGCGACTGCCTGGCGGACCGGATCGAAGCGGAGGATCTCTGGGAGGCGATCGCGCCAGAGGGGTTGGCCTCTTCCGAACAGGCCATCTTCAACGCCATGGTTCAGTCATGCGCGGCCGAGGCCGGCAGCAGAGATTAGAGCGACGGACACCGGCCCTGTCGCCTAGCCATTCGAAAGCGCGGCCTCCAGACCGACCGGGTCGTCGGTGGTGATCTGGTCGACCTTCAGGGCCAGCAGGCGGCGGGCCATGGCCAGCGTCTCGTCATTCACTTGCTCGATGGTCCAGGCGTCGACACGCTTTCCGGCGGCCTGGATTGCGCCGATCATGTCGAAGCCGGCCGTGTCGGCCGCGAGCACGATGCGGTGGTGGACATAGACCATTTCCGCGTCGGGGGCTGCCACCAGGGCGGCGTGCACGAAGGCCGCAAAATCGCCAGTCCTTCGAAGCTCAGCAATGGTGTCCTCGCGGCACGGATCATAGCCCGTGCGCAAGCCGGGCGTCGCGCGGCGAAGGCTGTCGACCGCGTCGGCGTCATCGCCTGAAACCAGCACGTTCGCCAAGAAGGGCTCCACTGCGGATGGAAACGCCGCAATATCGTCCGACGACAGGCTGGCGCGGTCGTTCTTCAGGTCAAGCTGCAGGACGGAGCTGTCGTCGATGGGGCCGCCAGCCAATAGCCCCGCCAGATCGTCCAGCAGCAATACGGGTTCCGAAGTGACCGTGCCGTTATTGTCGCGCATCCGAAGTTGGCGCAGCCTGTGGACCTTCTGCGTGGCGACGGGCCCCGAACCGCTGGTCTCCCGATCCAACGTCTCATCATGAAGAATGACAAACCCGTTCGATCCATGACGCTGGATATCAACCTCGATCGATGCGCCGAGCCGCATGCCCTCGGCGATTCGCGACCTTGTGAAGACGGCATCGGTAATAAGGCGGCGTCCACGGTGCCACTTAAGCATCGTCGTGTGACCGTTCGAGCGGAGTGAGATGCCCTTATGCACGGTGTGCCTCGCTGAGTGCCGGCCTTTCGACCGATGGTTTGGATGGTCTAGTAGCGGCGCCACCGCCGCACAAGGGGGCAGACCCGCGGGCCAGGATCAAGTCGTCGCATCGCACGGCCGGCCAGCCCAGTCTACGGCCACTGAACCGCTGCTCTCTGTTCGGGATTAACGCAAAATCGACATGCTTTCCGTGATGCTGGCTGATATTGGCAGGCCAGTCCGTCTGGACGGATACGACCTTTTTGTGACACCTAGCGCTGAATGCCGGGTCTATGCGACATGAGTAACGACCGTACACATGCGGAGCAATCCGCCTTGACCGAAATGGCGGGCCTGGCAATCAGGCTACACCGCCTGGGCTATGTCTGCGTGCCCCTTCGGGCAGGCGGCAAGCATCTTGATCTTGCGGCGATGGGCGTCCAGCCGGTGCATCTGCAATGCCGAAGCAAACGGCTGAAGGAACTCGCCTTCACCAGCGTGCTGTTTCAACTGGCGCTCAATCCACCGGGCGAGAGCGCGATCGCGGCGTGGTTGTCCGGGCGGCGGGCGAATATCGGCTTGGTTTGCGGCGTCAATGGGTTGGTCGCAATCGACTTTGACAAACCCGATCTTTACGCGGCCTGGAGACGTCGGCACGAGGCGATTGTGGGCGCGACGCCCGTTTGCAAGAGCCCCGCCGGCTATCACGTCCTGGTGCGGCACGGCCTGCCGCTGGTATCGTCCAGCCTGCATCTCGGCTTCCGCCGTGCCGGTCACATCAAGGCACTGGGCGGCTATGTCGCCTGCGCACCGACATCTTTGGCCCATGGCGGCGCCTATCGCTGGCTGCCGGGCCAATCGCCGATCGACGTCGAGCCCCAACAGGTCGAGAGCCTCGGGGACATGGGTCTTTACGCCGTCTCCCCGCTTAAACGCGCCTATGACGGAATGCTGGGCCGCGGATCGTTTGAGGATCATTAGGCGTGGCGCGGCGCCAGCCCGCGGTCTCGGTCATCATCCCGGCCCGCGATGCGGAGGCTTCGATCAGCGGCACCCTTCGAAGCCTGGCCGCGGATGCCGCCATCATCGGCGAGGTCATTCTGGTTGATGACGCATCCGAGGACGATACGGTCGACCTGGCACAGGATGCCGCGCGGACGTACGGCCTGCCGCTGTCGGTTCTGCAGGTTTCCGTGTCAGGCGCCGGCGCCGCACGAAACGCCGGTCTAGCCGCTGCACGCTTTCCCTTCATCCATTTCCTTGATGCCGACGACCGAATAGAACCCGGTGGCATCAGCGCGCTGCACCAGGCGCTGGTCGCCGACCCGAGTGCCGGCATCGCGATCGGCGCCCACCTGCGCCGCACCGAAGGCCGGCCGGACAAGCTGAAGGCGCCGGACGGCTATGGCGGCGACCATCGCCGCAACGTCCATAACTATCTGCTTGGCCGGACGTGGCCGATCGCCATGGGCAGCGCCCTGGTCCGCCACGAGCATACAGACGGCATCCGGTTTCCCGAAGAGGCAGTGCTGGATGAGGACACCTGCTTCTGGGTCCAGATAATGGCGCGGACCAGCGTCGTGACCGTCAAGCAAACCATTCTGGTCTATGCGCTAAACGAAGCGCGGATGGCCAGGCGGTACGCAGCGGCACCGCGACGGACCTTTCTGGCCGTGGCGCGGGCGCTGGGTCGGCTTGGCGAGGCGGTCGACGATCGCGCGGCGTGCCAGTGGCGCAAAGCATGGGTTGCCCTGCGTATTGCGCGGCAGTTGATCTACGAACGGCGGTTCGACGAGGCACGGGGCATGCTCCCGGCCGTCGCCGCGCATCCCGCCTTCGCCCGCGGCCGCCGCCTGGCGCGCTATCGGGTCGAGATCGCGCTGGGATCGTTTCGCACCCCGGCCCGGCCACCAAGGCCCGTTCCGGTTTCGCCAGCAGGCACGTTCCGCAGCCTAGTGCTCACGATCGATGCCGCCTGGCCACCGGTCTCCGGCGCCGATCTGCGGAACGTTCAAAACGCCCTGGCCGCCTTGGCGCACGGCCCAGTCGTTCTGGCCTCCGTCAGGCCACTCATCAGCGCGGCACCGACCCCACCGGGTTTGGAGGTTGCTTCCATAACCAAGCAAGACGCAGATGTCAGTGCGTCGATCGCCGAAGCGGCAGACGGCATCGGGCAGCGGGTTCGCGACTTCAGGCCCGATGCGATCATCGTCGAAGGGGTCCATCTTTCCGCCCTGATGCCACATCTATACGCTCTGGCGTCGGTGGTGATTCTCGATATGCACAATGTCGAATCGCATTTGAGCGCGCAGGTCTCCAGGGTCGCGCCTC
Organism: Pseudomonadota bacterium; assembly: GCA_039819285.1. Taxonomy (GTDB): domain Bacteria; phylum Pseudomonadota; class Alphaproteobacteria; order DSM-16000; family Inquilinaceae; genus JANQGH01. Next base: position 3,864 of record JBCBSH010000043.1, on the reverse strand, counting down.
GCAGAAGCGTGAAGGGACTGCTTGGGTTGCACGAACGCGCCATCTGGCGGCGAGAACGGCAGGCGCTGCGCCATGCCGATCGCGTCTGGGTATGTTCCGAGGCGGATGCGAGCCGACTGTACCGATCACACCATCCCTCACTGCCCATCGATGTCGTGCCGAACGGTGTGCCGCGCCTCGACTCCGTTCCAAGGCACCTGCCGGCGTTGGATGCGCAAGCTGGCGGCCCGACCATCCTGTTCTTCGGGCATCTCGGCTATCGGCCAAACGTGCCGGCCGCGCGTCGGTTGGCGCTTGGCATCGTGCCGATCGTGCGCGCGTCCCTACCATCGGCCCAGCTTGTCTTGGCGGGGCGGTCACCACACAGAAGGATTGCCGAACTGGCTGAAAACGCCGGCACCCGCGTGATTTCCGACCCACCAGATGCGGCCGCGCTTCTCCGCGAAGCTGACATCGTCGCGGTGCCGCTTGAAGCCGGCGGTGGCACCCGGCTGAAGATCCTGGAGGCCATGGCCTGGGGTCTACCTGTCGTCGCGAGCCCGATCGCGGTCGACGGCTTGGCACTGGAGGCGGACGTTGACTTCGTTTCGGCCCTGTCCGACGCCGAGTTCGCCCGCGAGATCGTCGCGCTCTGGTCGGATCGCGAACGCTTCGACATCCTGCGACGCCAGGCGCGCGCAACAGTCATGCGCCGCTTCGGCGCGCGGGCCGTCGAAAGGGCGGTTCGCCAGGGTCTGCGGCTGCCTGCCCAAACACGGGTTTCTCAAACCGACGCCAAAGCCGCGATCAGATTGGGCATCGGATGATCCCCGCCCTGTTGCACCAGACCTGGAAAACGGACCGTATTCCCGAACGGTTTCGCGCCTACGGGCAAAGCTGGGCCAAGCACAATCCGCGACTTGAACGCAGGCTCTGGACAGACCGTATGCTGTTGGAGTTCGTTGGTGAGCACTACCCGTCGTTGTTGCCGACTTATTGCGGCTACAAGAACGGCGTCATGCGCGCGGATGCCGCGCGCTACATGCTCCTGCACCATTTCGGCGGCATCTACGCCGACATTGACTGCGAATGCGTGAGCCCGCTCGACCCGCTCTTGGCCGAAAATCGTGCTGTCCTTTGCCGTGAGCCCGCGCTGCACGCCAAGGACCATCAGGCCGCCCGGCACCTGCCCTATCTTCTGTTCAACGGCGCCATGGCGAGCCCGCCGGGGCATCCGTTTTGGCGCGCCGTGCTCGACCTGCTGCCTCGCCTGGCCGACAACAAGTCTGTGTTGGACGCCACCGGCCCCTGCCTGCTGACGTCCGCCCAGCTTGCCTACCCCAGGCAATCGGAACTCGCGGTCCACCCGTCCTCGCTGTTCTGTCCGCTCGATCGCGACGGCAAGACCGAGGCGCCGGATCGCGATCGGCCGGCGGACCCGACCTACATGGTCCATCACTGGGCCGGCACTTGGTACAAGGTCGACGACGGGCTGCCGCCTTGGCGAAGGCTACGCCGACGCTTCTACAAGCTGCGTCACATGGCAACCCGGGGGCGGGTCTTGCGGTACGACCAGGCGCTGGCTGCCATCGACCCGCCAAGCCTGACGCGGCCGCCGCCAAGCGGAGACGCCGTGGCGATCCTGGTGCCGCTGCGTGACGCCGCCGACCTGATCCAGCCTTTTCTGGAGACGCTGGACGGACTCGACTATCCGAAGGACAGAATCAAACTCATCTTCTGCGAAGGCGACAGTGGCGACGACAGTTGGCAGCGGTTGCGGCAAGCCATCGTGCCCCTGGAGGGCCGATATCGGGGCATCACGCTGCTGCGAAAACCCCTTGGAAACAAGATCAGCCGAGACCGGCGCACGGCCCGCAATGCGCAACGCGCCCGGCGTGGCGCCTTGGCACAAGTCCGCAACCATTTGATCCGCCACGGCCTGGACGAGACGGATGACTGGGCCCTTTGGCTGGACATCGATGTCTGGCGCTTTCCGCCCGAGGTCCTGAACGCGCTGATCGCCAGCGGCCGGCGCATCGTGACGCCCAACTGCGTAACCTGGCCCGGTGGGCCAAGCTTCGATATGAACAGTTTCGTATCACTGCCTTTCATGGAGGACGACCGCTACTGGAAGGCCCACAAGCACGGCCTGTTTCAGCCCAACCGCTACTACGCCGAACGGCTGTACCTCAGCGATCTTCGTCACTGCCCCCTGGTCGACCTGCACGGCGTAGGTGGCACCATGCTGTTGGTCGATGCCAGCCTGCATCGCGGCGGCCTTCAGTTCCCGGAACGGCCCTACCGCAACCTAATAGAGACCGAGGCTTTCGGCGTGCTGGCCCGCGATCTCGGCGTCATTCCGGCCGGACTGCCGCAGGTCGAGATCCTGCACGTGCCCTGGTAGCGGCCGCCGATCCGCCGGCCGAAGATGCGACGACGCGTGATGTTCGAAGACCGCCGCCGCCGTCGCCGTCATGTCCATGGTTTGGCTTGGAAGGGCTAGAGCGATGACCGACCATTGCGAACCAAGAGGTTCGCAATGGTCGGTCAAAATTGCTCTATTTTTGAATAAGATAGGGCATCTTTGTTCGATCGATTGGATCGCGAAGCGATTCCAATCGATCGAACGATGCCCTAGCAGCCCGGGTCTTGTAGACAAAATCTGGCTTGAGCATTGCGCGATCCTAGGCGGCGATACTGCCCACGATTTTGACCGGCCGTCAGCGCTGACCTCGCGCAGGACCTGCCGCATCTCCCTAATCGCAACTGTTGCCGACCTTTGAGCGATCCCGCACACTTCTGGCTTCCCAAAGCCCCGCCTGGAGACCGCGCAACATGCTCACCCGTTTGTCCATCACCGCCCTTGCCGCCATCTTTCTAGCGTTTCCGGGCCTGGCCTCGGCACAGAGCAGCCCGGCGCTTGACGCGGCACGGCAGGAACTCGCGTCGGCGCCGGCCGGCTCCTATGACGAGAGCGTCGTGATCTTCGAGGTCGAGGGCGACAACGTCGTCGGCACGCTGGCGATGCCGGAGACGGACGCGCCGCCGCCGGTGGCCCTGCTGTTGCACGGTTTTTCAGGCAACCGCGAAGAGTTGCCGGTGACCGATACGGAAGAAGGCGTTTTCCAGCGCACCGCCCGCCTGTTGGCCGAGCGTGGCATCGCCAGCCTGCGCATCGATTTCCGCGGCTCCGGCGACAGCGACGGCGCCTGGGAGGATACGACGTTTACCCGCCAGATCACCGACGCGATGGCCGCCATCGACCTTCTGGCCGACCACGCCTCCGTCGATGGCGATCGCATCGGCCTGGTGGGCTGGAGCCAGGGGGGCCTGGTCGCCGCGGCGGCGGCCCAGCATCCATCGGTCGCCTCCACTGTGCTCTGGGCGCCGGCCGCGACGCCGGCCGCCAACTTCACCTTCCTGCTCGGCCCCGAGGCGATCACCGAAGGCCTCGCCGCCGGCGACGAGATCGTCACGGCCGAACTGCCCTGGGGCGCCACCACCAACCTGCGCGGCGGCTTTTTCGAAGATCTGTTCGTGGTTAACCCGGTCGCCGAGATCGCAGCCTATGACGGGCCGCTTCTGGTCATCGTCGGCTCCCGCGACACGGTCGTCTTCCCCCAGCCCCAATCCGGCGCGCAATTCCTGCGCTACCATGACGGCCCCGAAGAACTGCTCCTGCTGGACACCGACCATGTCTGGGACGCCTTCACCGGCCCCGACATGGTCGACCAGATGGCGTTCTGGACTGGGGCGTGGCTGGGCATGACGATGGACTAAGGGCGGTTGCCCTCCCGCATCTGCTTCGCCGCCAGGGCGTAGCCGCCGGCGGCGCCGTCGACGAAATGCATGTGGTTTGAGGTTGTTGCCGAGGGCACGACGCAG
>JBCBSH010000042.1:0-24136 GCA_039819285.1 Pseudomonadota bacterium | reverse complement strand
AAGCGACCGATCCCAGGATAGGCGAAGACGGTCTCGATCAGGACTGTACCGGACAGCAGAGAGCCTAGTTGGAGCCCAGTGATGGTGACGATGGGGATAGCCGCGTTGCGAAACGCATGGCCGTAATTCGTCGCGCGGGCCGAAAGCCCCTTCGCACGGGCGGTCCTGATGTAGTTCTCGTTCAAGACTTCGAGCATCGCGGACCGGGTCAGTCTCATCACCAGGCCCGCGCTGTAGAGCCCGAGGGTGATGCCGGGTAGCACCAGGTGCCGCCAACCGCCCTCGCCGAAGGACGGGAACCACCGGAAATAGCTGGCGAAGACCAGGATCATCAGCAGGCCCGCAAAAAAGGGCGGGGCGGAAACGCCGATTAACGCGATCGTGCGCGCACCGAAGTCGACCCACGTGTCCTTCTTCAAGGCGGAAAGAATGCCGGTCGGGATGCCGACTGCAAGGGTGAAAACCAGGGCGACAAGGGCAAGCCAAGCAGTGCGCGGCAACGTCTCGCCGATGATGCGGCTGACCTCGCGCCCATTGTAGAAGGACTGGCCCAGGTCGCCTTGCGCGACGTCGCCCAGATAAATCAAGAACTGCCGCGCGATCGACTCGTTCAGCCCCATGTCTTCGCGGATGGCGGCGACGGTTTCGTCCGTTGCCTCCAGGCCGCCCATGATCTCAGCCGGGTCGCCAGGTGTGAGCCGGGTGATCGCGAAGGCAATGACCAACACCCCGAGCAGGACCGGGATAAGCTGCAGCAGCCGTCGGACGATGAACAGTGTCATCGATGTGAACCCGCTTTCAAGGCATGAAAATCAGTGCCCATCCGCCAGGGATGGGCACTGCCAGGTTGACGATCGGCGGTTGCGGGTCGACGGTCAGTTGCTGACCGATACGCCCCGCAGGCTGAGCGACTGGTTGGGGTTCAGCACAAATCCGTCCACGGCCTCGCTGGCGGCCACATTGATCTGCAGCACGAAGACCGGCAGCCGCAGGACGTCTTCTTCAAAGATCTGCGCCATACGTTCGTACCCGGCCAGCCGCTCTTCGACGCTTGCGGTGGATTGCGACAGGTCGAATGCCTCGTCATATTCCGGGTTGCAGTAGCGTTCATAGCCGCGCGCGCCCTGGTCGCATTTGGGACGCTCCATGATGTACCCGACCTCGCCGGTCCGAATGCCGGAGGCGAGCACGAAACCCTGATAGTCCGGGATCTGGCTCGGATCCTCCGTGTGAGCCCTGGCCCCGGCCGTCAGGCCGGCATAAAGCCCACCGCCCTCCAGCCGCTCGATGATCATGCGGGCGCCTACCGCGCGCCATTGTTGTTGAATGACCTGCATGGCTTCGATCTCGCCGGGATACGAGGCCTGGGTCTGTACGTTGATCTCCAGCGGTACGCCATCCTTTTCACGGATGCCGTCACTGCCAACAACCCAACCGGCCTCTTCCAGCAATCTCACTGCTTCGTCCGGATCGTAGTCACGGACCGACGGAAAGAACCCAAGGGCGGATTCCACGCCCATGCCTTGGGCGAGTGCACCGTTTGCACCAATGATCGTCTGGACTTGATCGAGGTTGATGGCATGCGCCAGCGCGCGCCGGACGTTCACGTCCTCCAGGATCGGGTCAACCGTGTTGAGGCCGATGAACACGACGCGTGTCGAGGGGGCCTGAAAAACCTGGAAGCCATCGGTGTTGAAACCGTCGATTTCCTCGGCCGAAATGGTGAAGGCCATATCGATCTCACGGTTCTGCAGCGCGATGGCCCGCGCAGACGCTTCGGGGATAACCTCAAACACCACACGATCGACTTCCGGGCCGTTATCAGGGTTCCAATAGTTCTCGTTGGCGACGAGTTCTACGCTGACACCCGGTGTCCAGCTATCGAACATGAAGGGGCCGGTCCCGCTGGGACCGTCGTCATAGCCGTCGTCACCCAATTGCTCGTACACGCTTGGGTCGACGATCATGAACAGCGGCGCACCAAGGATGGCCATGAAAACGCCGCTGGGCTGTTCCAACGTGAAGTCCACGGTGTGGTCGTCCACGACGGTAATAGCGCTCATCGGTGGGATCAGGCCGGCCGCGATGCCGGGCGGATCACCGTTGAGCTGTCGGTCCATGTTCCACGCCACGGCTTCGGCGTTGAACGGCTCGCCGCTGTGGAAGGTGACGTCGTCGCGCAAGTACACCCGATAGGTCAGCCCGTCGTCGAGCAGCTCCCAATCGGTTGCCAAAACCGGGGCGACCTGCTGATCCGGCCCGACGGTCACCAGCCCCTCGTGGATCTGATAGGTGACCTCGCTGGTGCTGTTGTTCGCCTGCCGGAAGGGGTTCAGGGCCCGGACGTCATCCGGGCGGGCAATGCGCAGCACGGATTCATCGTCTTGGCCAACCGCCTCGCCGGTCGGCAAGGCAGCCAACATTAGGCCGCCGACCAACGCCATGGCCAGCAGCCTTCCAAAACGTGCTCCCATAGCTTGTCTTCGGTCGTCCAGCATATCGCTTCTCCTCCGCAGTCAGGCATCAGGGTGAACTGCCAGCGTCGCGAATTGCACTGCAATAGTCAAGAGCAGACCATTACACACCTCTCGGCAGACAACCGCTGTGAGACGGGACAGGCGTACCAAACCGCCTGGCGTGCCGGGATGGTTTCATCGCCGGGTTGGCTATTGTCGATCGGCTTGTTCTGGCACCGCCGATTGTCGGGACTTGAGCGTGTCGGCGAGGAGTTCCCTTGCGTCCGCGGGGCCAAATTTCATGTCTTGACCATGCTGCGGGACTTGGCGGCCCGGTACGGCGCACGTCTTCACTGTTTCAAAACTAGGGCGGCGTTACGATGTCGACAAGCCGATGTAGGCCGCCTGCAGCAGCGTTTGATAATTGCGCTGCAATCTGGCATACCGTGGCGCATGGATAGTCGATAAGTGGCCATGATGACTGAATCGATCCCCCTCGATCGTCAGGCGCAGCTAATTCCGTTGCAGCGCCAGGCGGTCGCCGACGACGTCGCGGACCGAATGCGCGCAGCAATCATTCTGGGCGACTTTGCGCCGAACGCGAACCTGCGCGAGCTCGACCTGGCAAAACGCTTCGAGGTCAGCCGTGGCCCGATCCGCGAAGCGCTGAAGCGCCTAGAGCGTGAGGGCCTCGTCGTCTACAGACGCAACCGCGGTGCGGTGGTTGCCGCGCTCACCCGCGCCGACATTGAAGAGGTGTACGAGTTGCGCCTCGCCCTTGAGGTCCTCGCAGTCCGGCACGCTGCCCAGAAGCGTACGCGTGAGGACTTGGCGGCGATGGCATCGGTGCTGGACGAACTGGCGGACCTTGGAACTGCTGCGCACCCGGCGAGAGTGGCGGAGCTGGACGTCGCCTTCCACCATCTGATCTACGTCGCCGCGCACAACAAGAGGCTCGAGAACTGCTGGATGACCCTAAGGTCCCAGGTCTTCAAGTTCTTGGTATCGCGCCACGTCTCCGAGCAGATTTTCGCCGAGGTGCTGGTCGCGCAGCATCAGCACATTCGATATCTGATCGCGGCGCGGAACGAAGACGAAGCGGCGGCCGCCACCCGTGCGCATCTCAGCGAAGCCTACGAACGACTGAAGGCGTTGCCCGGCGAGGCAGCTGTGGTCGCCAGCGGAGACGGCCAGTCGTGAAGCCCGCCCTGGCACTAACGCGGGCCATCTGGCCACACGGCTGCCAGTTCCGGTCGAGCAAGATGGCGATGGACGCGGTCGCAGGGATCGTCACTTGACGGCCTCGGTCACGTTTGACGACTGGTTGGACGATTTCTTCGCCACCCTGTTCGCCCACCGCACCGTCGACGCGACGTTTGTCGGTGTCCATAAACACGACGCGGCAATGCCGGATTTTAGTGACGCCGGCGTTGCAGCCCAGATCGCTGACCTCGACCGGCTTGGGGCTGCCCTCCCGACGGTTTCCTTCGATGAGCCGACGCGTGCGGCGCTACTCGATCGACAGGTCGCCGAAGGGTACCTCGCCTCTCAGAGTGCCCTCTGGCGATCCGATCACGCGCCCCATCGCGATCCCGCCGCGATCGCCGCCGTGGCCCTGCTCGGGGTAATCGGCCTCCTGCGCCGCGACTTTGCCCCGGTAGCGCAGCGGTTAGGGCACGCGACGACGCGCAGTCGACAGATCCCCGAGATGCTGACCCACGCAGCCAGGGCGGCCGCATCTGCCCCGCCGCTGTGGAGTGAAACCGCGAAGGCGTACTGTCGCGCGGGACAAAAGCTGTTTGGCGCCGGCATACCGCGTTTCTGCGCCGATCGCGGATTGGCGGTGCCGGACGAAGTGGCGCTGCAGGCGGCTGCCTCGGCGTTCGCGTCGCTCGGTGACGCGCTTGGCGCCTCTGAACAAGCGCAGAGGCGGCAGATCGGCTGTGGCACGCACCTGCTGGACACGCTGCTGGAACAGACCCATCACGTGCCTGGTGGGTCCGCTACCGTCGAGGATATGGCGGTTGCGGAACTGGACTCGGCCCGGGATGCACTGGAAGCTGGCGCGCGCGAATTCGGTACCGACTGGCGGACGGTCATGGCCGAACTCGCGGCGGACCGGGTTCCCATACCGCGCCTCGTCGACCGCCATCGAGAGGTGTTCGAGCTTCAGCGTAAGCTGGTGATCGAGAACGAACTGCTCACCTGGCCGGAATACCCGGTAACCTTTTTGACGACGCCACCCTGGCTTGCCGGCGTGATGGCCGATGCCATGGTCTATCCCTATCACGCGGCCCCGCCGTTCGACCCGGACGTGCCGGTTGATTTCATCATCCCGGAATCCAAGGACGGGATCGATGAGACGACCATCCTGACCAATCACGTGCTGCACCATGCCGGGGTCGGCCACCACGTCCAGAACTGGTTTGCCTATAACGTGAGCCAAAGCCGCATCGGCCGTCTCGCGGCGGTCGACAGCGCGGGATACATCCTGCTGCACAGCGGCATCGGCATGGCCGAAGGCTGGTCCGGCTATGTGCCCGGGATGATCGCGGAATTTGGGCTGCTGGACGCGCAACAACGGCTCTCCGTGCATCACGACCGGTTGCGTGCCGCGACGCGTGCGCTGGTCGATGTCCGGCTGCACACCGGGCGGTGGAGCGTAGAGGACGCGGCCAGGTTTGTGGCAGCAGAGACTGGCGCGCACGAGCCGGCCGCACTCGCTGCCGTGCAGCGCATCAGTCACGCGCCCAGTTCGGGCAGCATGTACCTCGTGGGGCCAACACTGATTCGGCGTCTACGGACTGCCCTGGTCGGGGCTCGGCCGACTGCTGGAGAACTCGGACGTTTCCACGATGCGCTTCTTTCTTTCGGCTCACTCCCTATGCCCCTGATCGCCGCGACGATGACCAACGGGGACGTCGACCTCTTCGTTTGACGCGGGAGTCGTTCTTTGTCTTGGTTTCCTCCGGTCTCCATGATGAGCCAGAAATCCTCGGTTGTGGAACACCCTAGTCCTGCTTCACTGCTGCTGACTTCAAACACTTTCGCGAAAACGTGGGCACTTTTCTGCCGTCGGTACCTTGGTTGACCCGCGGCCGGTCGCGACGTCTGCTTCAGGGCACAGGTCGCTATTGGCTTCGGCCGAAAGACACACGATCCCTCGCGGCGCGTCCTTGACCATCGACGCAGAAGACATCCATCGGGCGGTCGAGATCGCCCCTTCATCGCGGCGTGTCATAGTGGCGTGCTTGTCTATCGGGAATCGGAAGGCAGAGTCGCTATTCGTGCATCAGGTAGATAAACGAACTCCGAGAACGCTCGAAGCGGCTGTTCGTTGCTCACCGTCGAACATCGTGGTTCGGGCTCGCTACTTCCGGTCTCCGCATCGCAGCATGCGTCTCAAGACAGGGCGATGGTCACCGTTACTCGGGGCCGGGCAGCCAGAACGCGGCCATTAGAGAACGAATTTGGCCCGTCGCCGACATTGGCAAACAGGCCATCATGCTGCGGTCGCGATTTCATATTGCTGTCATTCGCTGCAGCGCGAGATGGAGCGAGCATTCGCTGGTAGGGTAGTGGACCTGTCGAAGACAGCCCGCACCAACGTGCAGCGACTTATTCTTGCCGATGAGTGGTGACGTCAATCACGGGTTCGGTGTGTGGGATCGGACGCTGCCGGACATTGCTGCCCAATCGCGCACCATTGCCTCGGCGGGTTCGGCGGCCACGGCCAGAAGACAACCGACCGCCAATGCTTTGGCTTTGCTTGACCCATCGACGATGCTGGGCGGCATTGAGCTCTTCTCGAACGGGAACGGACGAGATGGCGGATCTCATTCGCCTGCCTCAAGATCAGGCCGAGCGATGTTGCGCCCGCCAGCCATCATCGGGCTCGGATGGCGCAGCGTCGTCGAGGCGGGGCATGGCCGCGATCAGCGCCCGGCTGTGCGGATGCTGTGGCGCGTCGAGCACGTCGTCGGCGCACGCGCGTTCCACGATGGTGCCGCGATGCATCACGGCAATGTCGTCGGCGATGTACCGGATAACCTCCAGGTCGTGTCCGATGAACAGCAGCGCCAGCCCGCGCGCTGCCCGCATCCTGTTCAAAAGATCAAGAACCTGGAACTGGATGCTGGCGTCGAGTGCGGAGACGATTTCATCGCAGATCAGCAGGCCGGGCTCGGACATCAGTGCCCGCGCGATGCACACCCGCTGCCGCTGGCCGCCGCTGAGCTGATGGGGAAAGCGATCAAGGAAGCCGGCATCGAGGCCGACCTCCTCCAGGCCCGCGACGATCCTTGACCGCCGGCCGTTCGGCGGGTTCAGGCCGAGCGTGACGAAAGGCTCTATCAAGGCTTGTTCGATCGTCAGGCGCGGGTTCAGCGCGCCATAGGGGTTTTGCAGGACGATCTGGCAACGGCGGCGCATGGATCGCGAAAGTCGCCAGCCATCGTCGGCGAGCGGGCGGCCGAACAGGGTCAACTCACCGCTCGTTGGCCGCGCCAAACCGACGATGGCCTTACCGATGGTGCTCTTGCCGCTGCCGGATTCGCCGACCAGCCCCAGCGCACGGCCAGCACTCAACGTCAAGGAAGCCCGCTCAACGGCGCGAACCGGTTGGGCGAACGGGCCGCGACCGGGATAATCGACGCAGAGGTCGCGAAGTTCCAACGCGCATTCCGGTTCCATCACCCGGCTGGGTACGGTGGCTTGCGTTCTAACACCAAGCCGACGGCGGGCTGCGACGAGACCTTGCGTATAGGCGCTTTCCGGTGCGGAGAGAACGGCACCGGTCGAACCGCTCTCGACCACTTGGCCGCTGCGCAAGACCATGATCTTGTGCGCCATGGACGTGACCACGGCGAGATCGTGGGAAATGAAAACCATGGCCAGGCCCCGCATGGCCTGAAGCGAGCGTAGCAGGTCCAGGATCTGGGCTTGAACGGTGGTATCGAGCGCCGTCGTGGGTTCGTCGGCGACCAAGATGTCGGGACTGCCCGCAAGGGCCATGGCGATCATGACCCGTTGTTGCTGTCCGCCCGACAGTTCATGGGGATAGCGCCGACCGATCCGGCCGGGGTCCGGCAGCCCGGCCTCGTCGAACAGCGCTGCCGCCTTTAGGCGGGCTTCCCCGTTTGAGCAGTCCGTGTGGCGTCGGATGCTCTCGACCACTTGGCGGCCGACCGTCAGCAAGGGGTGCAGGCTGGCCATCGGCTCTTGGAAGATCATGGCCAGGCCACTGCCGCGCCGGGATCGCATGTCCGCCTCCGACAGGTCGAGCAGATCGCTGTCGCGATAGCGAATGCGGCTCGCCGGGTCGAGGCGCGCCGTGGCCGGCAGCAAGCGCAACAAGGCCAGGCCGGTCAGCGACTTGCCGGAACCGGACTCGCCGACAATGCCCAGGGTCTGGCCGGCGTCGAGCCGCCAGCTCACCCGGTCGACGACCTTAACCATGCCGTTTGGCGCCGGAAATGCGATGCCGAGGTCGCGAACGTCGAGCAAGGCGGCCACGGCGCGGGTCAGCCTTCCGGTCGCGGATCGACCAGGCGCTGGGCCAGATCGGTCAGCGCGTTGATCAGGATGACCGCGACGGCCAGGAACAGCACAACCGCCTGGATCAGCGGATAATCCCGCCCGTTGACGGCGTTGAAGGCGAGAGAGCCGACACCAGGCAGACCGAACAGCACTTCCATGGTCAGCGCCCCGCCAATGAACGACGCGGCCACCAGGCCCGTCATGGCCAGCAGCACCGGTGCCGCCGCCGGCAAGATGTGTCCGACCACGATCTTCAGCGGGTGCAAGCCCTTGGCGCGGGCGGTGCGAATGTAGACCGCCGTGCCCAGCTCCTTCATCTCTTCATGCAGGGGCTTCACGATCTGCCCGGCGGCGTCGAGACCCAGGATGATCACCGGCACCAGGAAATTGCCGAGCACCGGCAGCCAGCCGAGCCACAGGGAAAACACCAGGATCGCGACCAGACCGGCGCAGAAGGTCGGTATGGCAATCGACCAGATATTCAAGATGTCCACCAGCGAGGCGACCATCGAGCGGGGCCGCAAGGTCGCGATCAAAGCGACCGCCACGGCCAGCACAAAGCCCGTGGCCAGGCTCGCCGCCCCCAGCGCCAGCGTGACCGGTATGGCCTGCAACAGCAAATCGGCAACCGGCACGTGAAACCGTAAGGACTCGCCAAGTTCGCCGCGCAGCGCACCGAGACACCAGGCGGTGAACTGATCCAGCCATGAGGCGGTCAGGCCCAGCCCGGCGCGCATCGCCTCGGCTTGGCTTTCGGTCAGCCCGCCCTCAATGGCCAGCACGTCAACCGCATCGCCGGGGATTGCCCGGACCAGGATGAAGACCAGCACCGTGACGCCAAAGACCAGCAGCGCCGCCCGGGCGATATGGATCAGCACGGTGGCGAGCAGGGTTACCATCGCTGCCTCCCGCTTGGATCGCCGGCGCGCAGGGGGTCGACGGCCGCCCGCACGTGATTGCCCAACAAGGCCAGGGCAAGCGTCAACAGCGACAGGCAAAACACCGGCACCAGAACCGCATGGGGCGCGCGTTCAACCAGCGGGACCGCGTCGGCGATCATGCGGCCCCAGGTCGGCGTATCCGGCGAGACGCCGAGGCCGAGAAAGCTCAAGACGGACTCGGTCACGATGCAGCGCGGCAGGATGACCGCCGCCAGGGTAATCAGCGCGCCGCCGATGTTCGGCATGGCGTGGCGGTAGAGAATGCGCAGGCGGCTGGCGCCCAAGGTGCGCGCCGCGGTGACGTAGTCGGCCGCCATCTCGCGCCGCCACGCCGCCCGGGCGATGTAGGCGAAGAAGGGCGAAAAGGCGATGCCAAGGGCAATCACGACAGACGACAGACCGGCGCCGAGCGCCACGATCAGGATCAGGGCCAGCAAGACGCCGGGCAAGGCGCGGATGAAATCGATGAAGCCAAACACCGCTGCCGCCAGCCAAGGCCCGATCGCCAGCGCGGTAAGACTCATTCCAGCGCCGACGATAAGCGCGCATATGACGCCGCCGACCCCGACGATCAGCGTCAGCCGGGCGCCATAAAGCAGGCGGGACAGCACGTCGCGGCCGAAATTGTCGGTCCCGGCCCAATGGGCCAGGCTCGGGCTTTGATTGCGGTTCAGCAGATCTTGTGAAAACGGGTCCTGGCCGTCGAGCATCGGTCCAAACAGGGCGGCAATCACGAACAGCGCGACGATCGCGAGGCCGAACAGCAAACTGAACGGCAGCCGACGCGCGCGCCCGCCAGTCTCCCGTTCGATCGCTGGGCGACCCGGTCCCGGATAGCCGGACTGGGTCGCCTCATGGTCATGCGTCGACAATGGTGTCAGGGCGCCAGCCAGGCGTGGGCCACGCCGCCGCCGGCATAATGGGGCCCATAGGTGAAGCCGAACTCGAAGCCCTCGACCTCGTCCCTGACGCCGAACACGGTCGGCGCGTGACCGGCAACGACGGTCCAGTAGTTGTCCATCACCATCTCCCAAGCGTCGAGATAGTGCTGACGGCGAAGCTCCGGATCGGTTTCTGCGACGGCGGCCGCGACCGTCTGGTCATAGGCCTGGTCTTGGACGCCACCCCAAAGTACCGGGTTCGGCCCATCGGACATCATGCGCACATAGCGCAGGAAAACGTCGGCGCGGGGGCCGGATCCCATCGGGGCCAAGTCCCAGTCATACTGGCTCAAGCGCTGCTGCGCGCCGAGATCTTCCAGGGCCGCGTGCTCGACGTCAAAGCCCAGCTCGCGCACCATCTGCACCGCAACCTCGGCATAAGGTGACTGCCAGGACACAACCTCCAGGGTCACCTCGGACGGGTCGACACCCTCTTCGGCCAGGATTTGCCGCGCGAGATCCAAATCGGCCTGGGCATGCTGATCGGCTTCGTGCAGCGCCCCGTCGAAATAGAAGTTGCCGGGGATGACCATCTGGTTGGTCACGATGCCCTGATCGCCGGCGATGAACGCCATGTAGGCCTGCTTGTCCAAGGCGTAGGTGATGGCCTCGCGCACCCGAACATTGTCCAGCGGCGGCCGCGGCGACCGGTTGTTGAACGACCAGAAGTACCAGCTCGTATCCCTCAGACGCTGAATGTCGATATCCTCGGCCTCGGCGATGATCGGCAGCTGGTCGCCGGAGACGGGGGCGATGTGCAAGTCGCCCGAGCGCAGGGCCAGGCTCGGGTCTGACAGTTCGGTGAGATTGAATTCCAGGGCGTCCAGATAGGGCAGGTCGCCGTCCCAGTAACCTTCGAACGCGGGCGCGACCAGGCTGATGTTCGGGATCCACTCGCCGAAGACGAACGGGCCGGTGCCGATCGGCTGGGTGATCGTCTCATCCCATCCGGGCGAGGCCGGGGACAGGATCCAAAGCTCCGAGATCAGGTTCAGGAACGGCGCGTACGGCTCGCTCAAGCGTACGATGAAGGTCCGGTCGTCCGGCGCCTCGAAGCTCTCGGTGAAGCCCATGGCGCTGGCCAGCCAGCCGCCCTCGACGTTTTCCCTGACGCGCTCGAAATTCGCCAACACGTCGCCGGCGGTCAGCGTGTCACCATTGTGAAAGGCGACGCCGTCGCGCAGCCGGAAGGTGTAGGCCAGCCCGTCATCGGAAACCTCGTAGCTCTCCGCCAGCCAGGGCGTCGTGCTGCCGTCCGGCGCGATGCTGGTCAGCGATTCCGCATAGACCTGCTGAACGCCGATCGAGCCCGTGTGACGGTGCGGATCGGACGTGTCGAGGCCAAGCGTCGCGAGCCGCAAGGTCCCGCCATGAACCGGCGCGCCGGCCGTTTGACCTGACGCGTCGATCACCGGCAGACTGACCGACGACACCAGCAACAGACCACCACAGGCCGTCAGCAGCGCGTGCCGCCTAGCCTTCGTTAAACTGATCATTGCCTTTGCTCCTCTTCACCAATGGGTTGAACTGGTTAGTTGGGATCCATCTGTTGAGGGCGACCGTCCAACCCGCCATGCGGCAGGCCCAAATGCTTCAGGACGGTCGGCGCCAGATCGACGAGACTCGTGTCGACCTGGCGAACCGTGCCGGCGTCGAAGCCGGGACCGGAGATCATCAATGTCGGTGCCTGTTCGTAGCGCCCGAGCCCGCCATGCTGGCCGCAGCCGATTGGCACTGTCTTGTGGCCCCGCGAGGCCGCGACCAGGCTGGTGCCGGGCACGCCGTGCGCGTTGGCCTCGTCGCTGGCGGCCAAGGAGACCGCGACGGCCAGCCCATGGCCGCCGTTCTGCCCGATCGAGGCCAGATCGGTGCCGGCGATGACGTGTTCCGCCCAGGGTTGGGCGGTCAAGAAATCGGCGATCTCAGGCGTCCGCGCTTCGGCGCCCGGTGCGACATAGATCAGGGCGGCTGTGCCGTTGGCGGCGACCACCACATCGTCGCGGTCATCCGCCGCCTTCAGGCGCGCATCGACCAGCGCGGCCGACACGTCAACCGATCCGCCGATCGTTTGGTGGCCATGGTCGGAGCCGACCATCAGCAGGATGTCGTCGCCTTCGTCGCGCAGCCGGTCGACCGCGTCCAGCACCTGGCCGGCATGGCTGTCGGCCTGGGCTAAGATGGCGAGATGTGCCGGCGAGCCGAGCGGGACCGCGTGCTGGGTGGTGTCGGGATGGCCGAGCCAGAGCACGGCCAGTGCCGGCCGTCGCTGTATCAAGACTTCGTCGATGAAACGCTCTGTCATTTGCCGGTCGCCCGCAATGTCGCGGCCAATGGCCAGGGCATCCGACCCCGCAACCGGCGTTCGCCCGGGGCCGAAGCTGCCAGCCCGATGGTAGACATGGCCGTGCCCGTCCGGATCGTGCGCGTAGGCGGCCCCCGGCGAGACGTTCGACATGACGATCGCACCGCCCTTGGCGGCCAGGCGTTCGGCCAAGGTCGGCATGCCGAGGGATCGGCCGGTCACGCGCCGCTTGTGCTGAAGAAAGGTCGGCAGCCCGGCGTCATGCAGGGTCAAGCGACCGTCTTCGATCAAGACAAGGCTGTTTCCCGCAAGCTCGTGCCGGCGGGGCAAACACCCGGTAGCGATGCAGGCCGAGGACACCCGAGTTGTCGATGGAAAGACCGCACGGTGCCTGTCGAACCAGGTGGCCGAGCGCACGAACGCAGCCAAACGCGGGGTTGTCTCGGCGCTCACCATGTCGCGGCGCAGGCCGTCCAGGATGACGACGACAGACCGGCGCATCACGGGCTCGCCACGCCGTTCAGCACGAAGTCGAAGATGTCGTGGCTGTTCAGGCCCGCGGTGGCCTTTTCGCGGTAGGAAGGCGTCACGGGTTCGGAGATGATGAACGGCACGTCTCGTTCGGCGAGACCGCCATGGGACCGCAGGCGCGCGCCGGCCAACTGCGACAGGTCGTGGTCGCCCGCATGCGCACCCAGCGCCACGCCGGGCCGGGCAATGACTGCGATGTCGCCTTCGCGGTCGGCCGGCAGCTCGAACCGGCGGCAGACTTCCTGCTGGGTTAAGGCCTCTTCGACCTCCGGCAAGGTGCGCAGAAAGTTCAGCACCTTGGTGAGGTCGGGCGCGCCTTGCTTGCCATAGACCCGGACAAAGCCGCCCAGCGCGCCATGGTGGCGTACGAAGGGGTCGGTGATCGGGCAAATGACGCGCAGCGTGTCGGCACCGAACGCGGCATCGAGGCGATCGCCCAGAAACAGCACGTTGGCGCTGTCATCGTCGCGCGCCATGTCGCTCATGCCATGATCGGCCACGACGCCGACAACCGCGCCCAGCTCGAGCAGGCGGCCAAGGCGCTCATCCACGGCCCGCATGAAACCGTTGGCCTCCGGCGTGCCGGGCGCATGCATGTGCTGGACGTAGTCCGAAAGCGACAGGTAAAGCAGGTCGGCCTCGTTCCGCTCAAGCAGACGGATACCGGCATCGAGAACGAACAACGACAGATCGGCGGAATAGGGCGACGGGGTGGGGCGGCCAACCATGGCGGGTACGTCCCCGATGCCATGGCTCTCGACCGTGCAGTCCGCCGCCTTTTCCGCCGACAGGGCGATGCCGTCCATGCGCCGGCTCAGGGCCTTGAGCAGCTTGTCCTTGGCCGTGATGGCGGCGACGGCCACGCCGGCTTGCGATAACGCGCCGAGGATCGTCGGGCACCGCAACGGCTTGCCGTCAATCATCATGACGTCCTGGCCGGTCTCGCGGTCCAGGTAAAAGTTGCCGGAAACCCCGTGTACGGCGGGCGGCGCGCCGGTGACGATCGACATGTTGTTGGGGTTGGTGAATGTCGGGACGGTGGCCAGGGCGGTCGCGTCGAAGCCCTGTTGTTGCATGCGTTCCACAATCGGGATCGCGCCGGCTTGGGCCGCCGCCTCGATGTAGGCCGGGTCGCACCCATCCCAGCAGATCACCACGCTTGGCCGGGACGGCAGCCGGTAACGGCGTCCGTTGACGGTCAGCTCTGGTGGTGCGGGGGCAGGGGTTGCGTCCATTTCCGGGGCCTTCAAGCAGCTGTCATGTGCCGGTGTTACGATGCCCGCCATGTTCCGATTGGGAAGCGGCGGGGTCGGTTCGCTTGAAGAGATGCGGCACGCCCGGCCCGAGGTAAATGGAGTTTTCGTCGGCCATGTGTGAGCGGATTTCACATGCCGGATAGACGATCGATACCGCCATTGAAGGCGCTGGCCACGCTTGAGTGCGTGGTTCGCCACAGCAGCGTCAGCCGGGCCGCGGAAGAGCTGTGCGTGACCCATGGTGCGGTCAGCAAGCAGTTGACCACCTTGGCGGCCTGGATCGGTCACCCCCTGTTTGCCGACAATCGTCGCCGCATGGTCCCGACACCGGTCGGGCGACAGCTCGCCAATGGGGTGGCGACCGGTATGCGCGCCATCTACCAGGTGCTTGACGAGGTCCGCGAATGTGCGCCCGAGGTGCCTCATCTACGGGTGATCGCGCCGGCCACGCTGACCATCTATTGGCTCGTTCCGCGGCTGCCGTCGCTCCGTCGGTCGGGCTTGAACCTCAAGGCCCAGGTGCGCCACACCCACACCGACGAGACGTGGCAGGACCAGCCGTTTGACTTGGTGATCCGGGCCGATCACGACGCGCCGGCGGACTATGAGTCGAGCCCGATGTTTCGCGATTTGCTCGGCCTGGTGGCAGCACCTGAGATCGCGCGCATGATCCGTGCCCCGGCCGACCTGGTTCAGTTCACGCTGCTTGAAAGCGAGACCCGGCCCGGTGAGTTGGATACCTGGCTGTCGGCCGCCGGCCTTGTCCGCACGCAGGCTGCGGGAGTTGAGGCCTTCGAGCACAACTATATTTCGATCGAGGCGGCGGTCGCTGGACTGGGGGCCGTGGTCGCCCCCTTGGCCGTGGTCGGCGGCCATCTGGATCGCGGCTCGCTGGTGACGATCCTGCCCGAAATCGTGGTTCCGGGCCCGGAATTCACCGCCTTACACGACCCTCGTTCGAACAGCGCCAAGCATGCAAGGGCGTTCGCCAACTGGCTGCAGCACGTCGCGCTTGAGGATCAGGTCCCGGCCACGGCCGTGACAGTGGCTGCCCGTTCAGCTTAGCCGCGCGCCGTTGGCCGCCGCCCCTGCAGTCAGACGACCCGTTCTTTGGCGACAAGGCCGAAATTGCATCGGCAATCCATGGTCATGAGGTGGGTCGCACTTGCCTGTCTCGAAGACGGCCAGCCCGTGTTCGGCGTGGGATTTCACTTGGGCCGAGGCGTCTAGCGCGGGTCTCAGTTGGCTCGCTTAGTTAGCGGCAAAATCATCACACCGCCTACTGCGCCACCTTTCGCCTGCCGCAATCGAGCGCAACGTAACGGCCGCTGTCCGCAAGCACACGGCCGGCAGGCGGCTGCCACAGAGTCCTGAACCGCTTAGCGCACCCCGACCTATTCGGTGAGCCAACGCCGTACAAGTTGAACTCTTTAAGCCCGTCATGCAGCGTGCCCGGCAACGCCGGTGCCATGTCAACGATGCGCTGGACATTCCTGGCAACGAGGGGGGGGGCGCCAAGATTGTGATCTGCCGCCAGTTGTTCGGTTAATGCAAGAAGTCCTGAAGTAAGCATAGGTGTCTGGATCCATCATCGATTTGATCCAAGACCACCTTCCTCCTGGCGGGATTGTTCAACGAAAGCGGCGTAAAGCCGTCATTCGCACACGCTACAGCGAAGGTGAGCTTCCCGCCCTTCCTGTCGAAGAGCGTGCTGCAGCGAAGGCACCGGCGAGGGGAACATACTGCAGCTTGAGTTTTCTCTGGCTGCATCCGATTTCGCGATGGTTGGGAGGTCACCGATAGTGCGTAGGGAAGAGGGAAAGTCAGATCTTTCAATACCGTAAACAGATGACGGTACTTTTCACGGTATGCGCACATTGTCGCATCTCAAACACAAATTAAATCAACGCCTTAGGCCAGAAAGAGACAATGGAGTGGGAGTAGGAATTCCTCTCATCGATTAGCGGCCGGAACAGATTTCGGCGTGCGGCCGATGTCAGACCACGACCAGCTCGCGCGGCAGCATCCAAGCCCGCTCCGGCCCGCGCTCGCCGATCACGAACTGATCTTCGATCATAAAGGCACCCAGGCCTTGGATGTACCAGGGCACCTCGACGGCAAGGACCATGCCGGGCGCCACCGGTTCCGTCTCGCCGGGGCCGATGAATGGCCACTGCTCAACGAACGACGACGCGCCGAGCCCGTGCCCGAAATGGCCCCGGTGATAGCTGTCGAAGCCAGCGCGATGCATCACCGTCATGGCGGCCCGGTGGATCTCTCCCAGCGGGTTGCCGACGGCCACGGCGTCGACTGCCGCCGCATGGGCCTCCAGCATCGTCTTGAACAGGTCCGACACCTCGCCAGGGGGTTGGCCACAAGCGAACGTGCGCGCGGAATCCGACGAGTAGCCGTCGACGACCACGCCGACGTCGAACTTGATGGTGTCGCCGCGTTGAACCGGCCGGTTGCCGCTGAAGGCGTCCGGCCCCGAGGCGACCGAGGACCAGGTGTCGAGAGGCATTCCCGGGCAGATCGTGGCGGCGTGGTCGAGTGCGGCATCGCGCCAGATGTCGGCCAGCGCGCTGCCGCTCAGGCCGGTCGCGATGCTGGATTGTGCCTGACGCATTCCGGCTTCGGCCGACGCTGCGGCCCGGGCCAGGATGGCGATTTCGGCGGCCGACTTGATCATGCGCAAGCGCGCGAGTAACGGCCCGCCATCCAGCCAGCGCACGTTCGGGCATGCGCGCTTGATCGCCTCGCCCTCCTCCGCAGTCAGACCATCGGTCTCGATCGCGATCGCGGCGCTGCCCAGCCCCCGATCCGCCAAGACATCATTCAGCAGGGCGAACGTCCGCTCCGGTTCGAAGGTCGCCGGGCGCTGCTTGCCGGGCGGCCGGTCGGCCAGCGCCAGCTTCCTCCGCAAAGATAGGTCCTGGCCGACGAACCCGGTGATGTCGGATGTCTCGATCCAGGTGGGAAAAGGGCGCACATCCGCGATGCCGGTTCTTGACGCGAAGGTCGTGGCGCCAAAGTCACCAATGATGGCTGACGGTGGATCGCCCGCGTCGGCCGGGATCACGACGAAGGCGGAACCGGCCCTCTCAAACAGGGTGACGGGTCCGGCATCGCCGCCTGTGGCATATTTGACGGACTGCCGGGTCAGGAGCAGCAGGGCATCGGCGCCGGCATCCGCCAACAGGGATTGCGCCCTGCGGCGATCCAGATGGCCGCCGGCTATATGGATCTGCTCGGCGCCGCTCGGATCGGACTGGCTGGCGCTGACGCTAGCGTTATTCGGCGAGTCGGTGGTCGTCATGATCGGACAGTCTATGTGAAACCGGGCGCGTGGTCCTGTTCGATATCCCGCCGAAGATGGGAGGGAGACTTGCAGACCCCTTCATCCTGGCGGATGTCTCTTCGACAGCGCGGTGCCCGACAGATGTCCGCCGACTATCAGGGCTACGAACAGGACGGCGCCCACCAGGTTGGTGATGATGGCCCATGTGCCCAGGCCAGGCGGTATGAAAAGAAGCACGCCGACGACGGCCCAGGCCAGCCGCCATGGCCGGTCCAGTTTCACCCGGTGGAAGCCCACCGCGCCGGCGGAGATGCAATAGATGCCGGCCATTGCACTCGCGACGGTGACACAAATCAGAAACCAGGGCGCGGCCAGAACCAGGGCCGGCGAAAAGACGAACAGGAAGGGCACGATATAGGCCACCCAGGCCAGCCCCAGGGCGTTCCAGCTCGTCGACCAGGGGTTGGTGCCGGCGATGTTCGCAGCCGTGATCGCGGCCAGCGCAATGGGCGGCGTCACCATGGACATCATGCCGAAATAGAGGATGAACAGATGGGCCTCGATGCCCCCAAAACCGGCGGTTTCGAGGGCAGGCGCCAGCAGGGTCGCCAACAAAATGTAGACCGCCACCGTCGGCATGCCCATGCCCAGCACGATGGCCGTCACGGCGACGATCACAAGCAGGGCGATGGCGCTGCCGCCGCTGAGCGCGATGGCGTCCAGCGCCAGCGAGAAGCTGACGCCGGTGATGTTGATCAGCCCGATCAGCAGGCTCGCCGCCGCCGTGACCACAACCACGGGCACGGCGGCCGTGCCGGCGTCCCGGGCCGCCCTGACAAGCGCCGGCACCGTCAGCCGGTGACCGCGATAGCCATGCACCAGCCCGATCACGATTGTCGCGGCGATGGCATAGAGCGCTGCCGTTTGCGGGCGCGCGGCCAGGACCAGAAACGCGACGAACAGAACGACGAACGGGATCAGGAACAGAGCGCCGGCCGTGAAGGTCGCGAGCGTCGAGCGGTCGGCACTTTTGACCCCGCGAATGCCGTCGCGCGCGGCGACGCGGTCCACCTGGATGAATACCGCGGCGAAGTAGAGCGCCGCCGGCAGCAGCGCGGCCAGCAGGATATCGGAATAGGGCACCCGCAGAAAATCGGCCATCACGAATGCGGCCGCGCCCATCACCGGAGGCAAGAGCTGGCCACCAGTCGATGCGACTGCCTCGATGGCACCGGCCATCCGCGACCGGTACCCGGTCTTGACCATCAGCGGGATGGTGATGACGCCGGTTCCCACCACGTTCGACACGGCGTTCCCCGACACCGAGCCGAAGAGCGCCGACGCGGCGACAGAGACTTTGGCCGCACCGCCTCGGTAGCGTCCGAACGCGGCCTGGGACAGGTCGGTGAACCAGGCGCTGCCGCCTGTCACTTCAAGCAAGCGGCCGAAAAAGACGAACGGAATGACAATCTCGACCGCCACGCGCAAAGGCAGGTTGAGCAGCCCGCTGGCGTCGGTCACCAGATAGAGCGCCAGGCGGTCCGGTGTCACCGTCGGAATGCCGATCGTCGAGCCGGCGAGGGCCAGAACGATGAAGATGGCAAGAATGATCGCGATTGCGGCCCCGATCAGGCGCCAGATCAGCAACATCAGGACGATGATGGCCGCGCCGCAAAGCCAGGCCAGCCATTGCGGGCGCTGAATGGCCAGCATGATGATGTCCTGATAGCCGGTCGCCAGCCAGACGAAGAAGCCGCCGGTTGCGATCGCGAGCACGAGAACCAGCGCCCGGCCCGTGACATGGTTGGCGAGGGGGCGGCCCGTCATCATGATCAGCCCGCCGGACACGACGGCCAGCGCCAGGGCCAAGGCAATCGGCTGCTGGGCGAACAGCACCAGATCGGCCTGACGATGCAAGCCGCTGATCCAGGCAAGAGACAGAAGGGTCAGGCACAGCCCGACGGCGCCCATCGCTGCTGCGTGCCAGCGCCGGGTGCCGTCGGACGATGTCCGCCCGTTCACGCCCGCCATGCGAGCCTTGTGGGCTAGTTGGAGAGTGTCGCTTCAGCGATCGGATGGTAGATCAGGCCCGGATACGCACGGATGAAGTTGTCCGGGTCAAGCGACCCCAGCACGGGGCTGGTCTCGCTGATGCCGGCCGGATCGTCGGCCAAGGCGTCGACGATTGCCTGGACGACGTCGTCGGGCACGTGTGCGCCAACGACAAGGGCGTAGTCATAGGCCATGGTCGGCATGTCGCTTGCGATGCCGATCACGCCGTCATCCGCCGAGACATCGACGAGATAGGCCTCGCTGGCCACGTCCTGCATGGCCGCGACCGCCTCGTCGGAAGCGTCATAGGGCAGCCAGCGGACGCCGCCTAGTGCCGAATCCGCCTCGACGACCTTGCCGGCCCTTAGCGCGAACAGGGTCGCGTCCACACGCCCGGCGATCAACTCGTCCACGCCAGCGCCGACAGAGGTGACGGGCACCAGTTCGACGTCGTCGAGCGTGAGGCCGCCATTGGCCAGCGAGCCCTCGACATAGGGCAGCAGGCTGGCTTGGGCCGGCAGCCCCCAGGCCACCCTTTGTCCTTGAAGGTCTGCGATGGTTTCGATGCCGCTGTCGTCGGCGACCATCATGCCAACCGGGCTGGGGAACATCGATGCCAGCAGAACCAGCTGATCCATCGGCTGGCCGT
Organism: Pseudomonadota bacterium; assembly: GCA_039819285.1. Classification (GTDB taxonomy): domain Bacteria; phylum Pseudomonadota; class Alphaproteobacteria; order DSM-16000; family Inquilinaceae; genus JANQGH01. Next base: position 4,172 of record JBCBSH010000042.1, on the reverse strand, counting down.
CAAACGGGCCGCGCCCGCGGATCGCATCGCCGACATCCGGCATCACGGCCGCCGCAACGTCCAGTTCACCCGACTGCAGCAAGGGCAGGTAGGCCGCCGGTCCGCCAAACGACTGGACCGAGATGTCAAGCGATGTGCGGTCGGTCAGGGCCTGGGCCAGAGACGCGTTGACGCCGAAATTCTGAGACCCTTGCTGACCGGCGCCCATGCGGGCGTCCTGCGCGGTACCGGCCTGGGTGGACAGGGCGACAAGTGTCATGGCCGCCACGGCGAACAGCTTTTTGGTCATCGGTTTCCCCCAATTGTTGTCTTCGATCGGCAGATCGGCCGAGCATCAACAGCTCACAGGGCTTACGCCTGCCTTGGCACTTGGGTCGCCCGGCAGCCAGCCCGCATTCCGGCCTTTCTCTCGCTTGGCGAGGGCGCCAAGTATAGGGCTGGTCGCTAAGATAGCTCAATCAGTATATGAAAAATGATTACCATATGCTGATAATGAAGGCCGAGGCGTGAAGTGCCGGCAAGGCAGGCCACTGTCACCCATCGGGCTCAGGCGTGTGTGTCGTGAGCATCGGCATGCAAAAGGCGGCCGTGTTTCCACGACCGCCCTTCAGATTCGGTTGGATGCAGCTACGGCAGGTCGACCGGTTCTGCGCTTAGGCCGCGCATATAGACGATCAGGGCTGCGCGATCGTCCACCGCGCGCACGCCGGCATAGGCCATGCGGTTGCCCGGCGCAAATTCACGCGGGTTCGCCAGATAGGCGTTTAGATCTTCAAAAGACCAGTCGCCGCCGAGCTCAAGCAGGACGGGACTATAGTTGAAGCCCTCCCGCGAGGCCTTTGGACGTCCCACGACGTCCCAAAGGTTGGGGCCAACCCGATGCGGCCCGCCCTCCTCGAAGGTATGGCAGGCGATGCATTGCCGGCTCAGGGTCTGACCCTGGGCAGGGTCGGCCGTGGCCAATCGTTCGGAAACCGGCTCCACGTCCTGGGCCGCCGCAGACGGTGCGAGGACGGTCAACGCGGCGGAAGTCGCGAGAACGCAGAGCGTTCGGCCGGATTTGTTGCCTATGGCGTTCATGAAGACCCCTTCAAAGTCTGGGACCGTTAGCAGTGGTTTGGACAGGCGCGGCATGTGCGCGCGAGGACCGAAGTGTAGGGCAATCAGCGGCGCGCTGCAGTACGCGACCGCCTCACATGCTACAGATGGCCGCGGGCCGTCACGCGCCGCGAACTTCTGCTCGCTCGTGCCGTCTTGCCTCCATGTCCTTCTGGATGCTCGCCCGAAGGCCAGACAGCCCGCCGCCGAGTGCTGTCAGGCAGCCTGCTGTGCGAGACGGCCAACATGTCACACCACGATCGATTTTTTCAGGCTCCGCTTTTCATGAAAGCGAATTCCATGATGTGCTCAGGATCGGCACTTTTGTGCTTGTCTAACGGCGCACTCTGGGCTCCATTCTCCTTGATCAAAGATGCCCTGATTGATCCCGTCGCGCATCGCTGCGTGGGTAAGGCTCCGATGGCACAAGGGAGGCGGCGACGATGGCAAGCTTTCGCGTGAAGTCACTGGCCGCCGCTGCCGGGCTGTTTGGGATGGTCGCGGCGACGCCGGTCATGGCCTGTGAGCCCTTTGTGGCCCACGGCGCGGGCGACACCAGATCGGTGGCGTACGTCAATGTCGGAGAAGAGGCCTTGTCCCAGGGAGACATGCGCCTTGGCGGACGAACGCTTAACGATGATGATGGCGAGCCGCTTGGCGTCTATAGCTGGGTCTCGACCCTGCAGGAGCCGCCGGATGAAAACGGCACCGGCACGGTCGCCATCGACCTTTATCTGGAGTTGGAGGGCGGTCAGATCATGACCCATGCCCTGACCAGAAACACCGGTCGGTTCGACGATCTCGATGCCGTCGTCGTGCAGCCGCCGATCGAGTTCGCGATCGTTGGTGGCACCGGTGACTATGCGCGCGCAAGGGGCATCAGCCGCCTGATCGTCTCGGGCTCCGATACCGTGTTCGTGGTCGACGTATTCTGCGACTAGTTTTCAAAGAGAAGGGCATAAACCCCGACAATAACGGCCAAAATGGCCGCCAGCGCACCAAAGGCCAGTAGACTCCACAGGAATTGGCGCATCTCGCCCTGCTTCCAGGCGCTGCGCGCCAGCAGCAGGATGTAGGCCGCTGCAAAAAGGGTCACGAAGGTCCAGATCGACATTGCCGGCCAACCAGCCCGCGACGGGCTGAAACGTCAAGCGCCATTTGCCGGCCGGCCAACCGCGTAAGCCAAGCCGCACGCTGATCGAGACCCATAGCTGGCAGCGCGACCAACCGGGCACCATGTCTATGGTGAGTTTGGACGGAAGGTTCGAATGCACTCTGTCTCGTCGCGTCCTCCACAATTGGCTTCCACCCTTCAAGATCAGCGCGCCAAGTACACGGCGCGGTGCGCCGCCATCTTTGTCGCGATCGGTGTTGGATTGGGCGCCGAGGTCAGCCGGGCCCAGCCGCCGGCGCCGATTGCCGAGAGCGCCTTCGCCACCGCCGGATGGGAGGGGGCAGCCTTCCGCGATCCGACATCGGGCCAGTTCGGCTTTTGCAGACAGGGTCGTGCCTTCGACGACGGCACCGTTCTGACCTTTTCGCTCGACGAAATCGGCCATCTCGATATTGGGCTGGTCGGTGGCGCTTGGACTGCCGATCCCAACGCGACACTGCAGACGGCCGCACGGCTGGACGATATCGGGCCGGTCGCGCTGAATGGCAGCGTCGATGATGCCGGCGCGTTGGTCCTGTCCCTCAACAACGATCCGGCCATCCTGGCGGCCTTTCGCGGCGGTTACGTCTTCGAAATCGTCGGCGATGCGTTCGGGCCGCTTCTTTTCGAGCTATCCGGCACAGCGGCCAGCCTCTCCGATTTGCGCACATGCGCCATCACTTATCGGGAGGTGCCGGCGGCGTCGGCCGCCGAACTGTCGTCCGATCGGCCAGCGGCGACCGGCGACGGCGCTTTGACGATTGAGGATCTGGGCCGTGTGCAGGCTGCGATGGTCGCGCCGGACTCGGATGCCGAGCGCCAGTCGTTCGACCGGCTGCTCCTCACCGGTCTGGCGGAAAGGTTGACCGGAGGCCTCGGCCTGACGATCGATGACACAACCGTGCAAATGGTCGATATCGCGTCCCCCGACGCGCGGCCGGCAAACCCGATCGTGCCGCCACCACGCAGTCGCGCCTATCGGATCGGTGACCAGGGCGGCTTTGGTAGCGACGGCCTTTACGGCACGCCCTATACGATCCGCCCGCCGTCGTCACCCTACAGCATCAGCACGCCAGGGACCGCCAACCCCGACCGGCGCTGACCGGTTGCGCGTTTAGGATGGCGAGCCAGCGGCGGCGAAGGGCGCCGCTTAGGCCTGTGCCGCCACCACCCCGTGGCAGTGCTTGTACTTCTTGCCCGACCCGCACGGGCAGGGGGCGTTGCGCGGAACCTTGCCCCAGGTCGCCGGGTCGTTGGGATCCAGTTGGATGCCCGGCGGAGGCTGCCGGGTCAGCGGGCGCACCGTTCCGCTTTCCTGCGGTTGCTGTTGGCCGGCGAGGGCCGGGTCAGTATGCCCCTCCTGAAGGGCCTGGGGCGGCGTGCCTTGCGGGGCCGGAACCGCGTCCGGCGTGTTCACGCGCAGCTGCACCATGCTCAGCACCCTGCTGACCGACTCGCGCAGCTGAGCCAGCAGAACCTGGAACATGTCGAAGGATTCCTGCTGATACTCGCGCAGCGGGTCCCTCTGGGCGTAGGACCGCAGGGTAATGCCCTGGCGCAGATGGTCCAGGCCCAGCAGATGCTCCTTCCAGTGCTGGTCAAGCAGTTGCAGCAGCAGGCTCTTTTCGGCCATGCGCATGACCTCGCTGCCGAACTCTGCCTCCTTCGCGGCCATCTTTTCGTCCGACGCCGTGCGAATGCGCTCCTCGATCTCGGGTTCCGCGATGCCTTCTTCCTGGCCCCACTCGTCGACCGGCAGGTCCAGGTCCAGCACGTTCTTCACCCGCTCCTTCAAAGTGTCGATCTCCCACTTTTCGGCGTAGGAGTTCGGCGGGATCGCGGCCTTGACCATGTCCTCGATGATCTCGTGGCGCATCGCTGTGACCATCTCGTCGACCTTGTCGGCCTGCATGATCTCGCG
>JBCBSH010000041.1:0-24141 GCA_039819285.1 Pseudomonadota bacterium | reverse complement strand
TCTTCAAGGCGCGGTGCCTCGACGCTTAAGAACAGGTCGTGTTCGCCGCTTACCGCCAGCGCCAGCTTGATCTCCGGCCGGTCCCGTCGCTGATGGGACTTTGACCGTCACCCGAAGAAGTGCCCAAGGCACCGAGAAGAAGGAGAGCGCGCGTGCACGTCGCCATCGTCGGAGGGGGGATCGTCGGTGTTTCGACGGCGGAATGGCTGCGTCGTCAGGGCGCCGAGGTCACGCTGATCGACCGTGGCATTGCCGATCAGGCCGCATCGTTCGGCAATGGCGGTGTCCTGGCCCGCTGCGCCATCGTGCCGGTGTCGGTTCCGGGCCTGCTCGCCCAGGCGCCCGGCATGCTGCTGAATCCGAACAAGCCGTTGTTCTTGCGCTGGTCCTATCTGCCGCGAATGCTGCCCTGGCTCGCTTCCTTCCTTGCGGCAGGCAAGGCCAACAGGGTGCGCGAGATTGCGGCCGGCCTTATGCCGCTGCTGTCCGATACGGTGGAGCAGCATCAGGCGTTGGCAAGAGGCACGCCCGCTGAACGCTGGATCGTTCCCGGCGACTATCTCTACGTCTATCGCGACCGGGCGGCGTTTCAGCAGGACGCGTTCGGTTGGGCGCTTCGGCACGAGCACGGCATCACCGGGGACGAAATGGACGCCGAGGCACTGCGCGCCTTTGATCCCGCGATCGGGCCGACGGCGGGCTTCGCCTATCGCGTGACGGATCACGGCCGGATCACCAATCCGGGCGCCTATGTTGCCGACCTTACCGCCTGGTTCGACGGCCAGGGCGGCAAACGGATCATTGCCGACGTCAACTCGGTCGAGCCCGATGAGACCGGTGTTCGAGTCCAATTTCAGGGCGGCGAGGTCAGGGCCGACCGGGCCGCCATATGCGGCGGCGCCTGGTCGAAGACGCTGGTTGAGCCGTTGGGCCACAAGGTCAAGCTCGAAAGCGAACGCGGCTACCACATGGTCTTCGAGGATCCAAGCAATCAGCCGCCGGCCCCCTACATGGTCGCCGATGGCAAATTCGTGGCCACACCGATGGCCGACGGCCTGCGGATCGCCGGCATCGTTGAGTTCGGCGGCCTGAAACAGGCCCCCGGCAAGGCGCCGATCGCGCTGTTGGAACGGGGCATCCAGCGCCTCTATCCTGGCTTCACGTCGTCGGCCAAACGCGCCTGGATGGGCCACCGCCCCTCGACCGCGGACAGCCTGCCTGTGCTGGGCGGATCGAAAACGCACCCGAGAGTTTTCTTCGGTTTTGGCCACCATCACATCGGCCTGACGTCCGGGCCAAAATCCGGGCGTTTGCTGGCCGACCTGATTCTCGGCGGGCGCTCGAACATCGATGTCGATCCCTACCGGATCGAACGGTTTGGGTGAGCGGGCCGCAATCGCTGCGACTGCGTCCTTAGGCAGGCCCGACACGTTTCATGCGATGCGCCAATCGCGACAGGCATTCTGATTGCTCAGATCGTCTCCGTCACCTTCGACAAATGGCGCGGTTGGTCCGGCGACAAACCCCTTGCAACCGATAGCGCGGCCACGAAGGGATAGAACGCTGCGATCGTGACGATCGGGTCCAGCATTGGGTGCAACGGCGCGGGCAGCGGCAGTGCGATGCCCCCGTCGACCGGCGCGCCGGCGCACAGGACGTTGGCGCCGTCACGCGCCAGTTCTGCGAGAGTGCTCACAGTGCTGTCGGCATCCGGCCCGGATGGGGCCAGTCCCAGGATCGGATAGCCTTTCTCGACCAGGACGCGCGGACCATGCATCACCTCCGCCGCGCTGAAGGCTTCGGCCTGCAGCGCACAGGTCTCCTTTAGCTTCAGTGCGGCCTCCCCCGCGACGGACAGGCTGGCGCCTCGGGCAATGACCAGCATGTGGTCGACGGGACGCAGCAGGTCCAGGGCGCGCGACCAGTCCTGGGCCAACGCTTCGTCTAGCCGATCCGGCAGGGCGGTAAGGGCGTCGGCTAGGTCCTGGCGGCCCGACCAGGCCGTCACAAGCCGCGCCATCCCGACCAGACTGGCGACAAAGGTTTTGGTCGCCGCGACCGCGTTTTCATCGCCGGCATGATGCGGCAGCACGGTATCGGCCAAGTCGGCCAGGGGCGACGCCGGCTTGTTGACCAGCGCCACGGTGCGCGCGCCGCCTTCTTTGACCCGCCGGAACGTTTGGACCAGGTCGGGGCTGCGCCCGCTTTGCGACACGGCCAGCGCCAGAGCACTGTCAGTCTTCAGCCGCGCGTCGTGCAGTGTCACGGTCGACGGCGCGAGCGAGCCGCACATAACCCCGAGCAGCGTTTCTATGATGAACGCGCCGTAATTGGCCGCGTGACCGGACGAGCCGCGCCCCAGCATGGCGACGAAGGGCGGCGACTCCCGCTCAAGGTCGGCTGCCAGCCGATCATAGAGATCGTTGTCCTGCGCCAGTAAGCGGCTGGCCACGGCGGGGCACTGCCGCGCCTCTTCAAGCATCACGGACATCAATGGGCCGTCCTTTTTTGTAAACGCGTTGCAGGGTCAAATCGCCGTCGAAAACGGCCAGATCGGCGCGCTGGCCGGGCGCAATCCGTCCGCGATCGGCAAGCCCCAGATAATCGGCGGCGATGGTCGAGGTGCGGCGCGCCGCGTCGGCGACGTCGAGGCCGATCTCGACCAGATTGGCGAACGCGCGATCCATGGTCAGCGCGCTGCCCGCCAGGGTGCCGTCGGCCAGGCGGACGCCATTGTCGCACTTGCGCACGGTGTGCCGGCCCAGCCGATAGTCTCCGTCCGGCATGCCGGTTGCCGCCGTGGCGTCGGAGATGGCGTAGAGGCCCGGAATGGCACGCAACCCGACGCGGATTGCCCCCGGAAGGACGTGCAACAGGTCGGGAATCAGCTCGCCGTGCTCGGCATGGGCGAGGGCGGCACCCGCCAGACCGGGAGACCGGTGGTGCAGGGCCGACATGGCGTTGAACAGATGGGTGACCCCGGTCGCGCCCTTGTCGAACGCGTCGACGGCCGTCTCATAGCTGCATGGCGAGTGGCCAAGCTGCACACGCGCCCCGTGATCGATCAGCGCGCGGAAGAAGGCCGACATCAGTGCTGGTTCGATCGGCGCGTCGGCCCCCATGTCCGGTGCTACCGTTGCCACCTTGATCAGGCAGATGTTCAGCAGCCGTTGCAGCAATTCCAGGTCGGGCCCCAGGGTCGCAGGCGGCTGGGCACCCAGCTTGTTCGGGCTGATGAACGGCCCTTCCAAATGGGCGCCGAGAATGTCGGCGGCATTCGGTTCGGGGTTGATCATGGCCTCGGCAATGCCGGCCAGGGCCGCGATGACCTCGTCGGGTGGCGCGGTCATCGTGGTCGCCAGCAGCGAGGTGGTGCCGTGCGAGGCGTGCAGCCGCGCCATGGTCCGGACCGCATCGGCACCGTCCATGACATCCGCACCGCCACCGCCATGGACATGAAGGTCGATGAAGCCGGGCACGATGATCATTTCGTCCGCCGTTCCCGGTTCGATCGCATCGATCAGCGCGCCAAAGCGCAGCGTTCCCTCGACGACCCCCGTCTCGGTGACGATCCGGCCGCTTAGTGTCTCGCTCATTCGGCCGGCGTGGAGGCGTCGGGCTGCCGATGCAGTTCGGCAACAAAATCATAGCGGTCGCCGCGATAGTAGGACCGCGTGAACTCCACCACTTTGCCATCGGTCAGATAACCGATGCGGGTGATGTACAGCGCCGGGCTGTTGTCCGGCATGGACAGGACCGACGCGTCTTCGCCGTGCAGGATGGTCGCGCGCAGATGTTCCAGCGCCCGCACCGGCTCACGGCCACGCGCTGCGAGATAGGCGTAAAGCGACGTGCCGATCCCTGTCGGATCGGGCACGTCGTGCCGGCTCAGCACCGCGATTTCGATCGCCATCGGCTCGCCATCCGCCAGCCGCAACCGATGCAGCCGGAATATGGTGTCGCCGGGCGTCGACCCAAGGGCCATCGCCTCCTCCGGCGTGGCCGGGAAATAGCCATGCTTCAGCCAGCGCGAGGATGGCGTCTGGCCGCGCGATTCCATGTCGTAGGAAAAGCTGGTCAGGACCGACATGGGCTGGTGCACCCGGTCGGAAACGAATGTGCCTGACCCGTGCCTGGCCTCTACCAGACCGTCGGCGGCCAGCGAGTCTAATGCCTTGCGCAGGGTGACCCGCGAAACCCCGAGGATTTCGCACATCTGCCGTTCGGAAGGCAGCGCGTCGCCGGCCTTCCAGCGTCCATTGCGGATGGCCTCGGTCAGACGCTTGGCCAGCTGCAGGTAAAGCGGCGCGGAATCGTCCGGGTCAGGCCGCAGATCGGCAAGCGGTGCCAGCTCGACCGTCATGCCACCAGCACCTCTTCGGGCGCCTGGCCGCGCGCCAGCAACATCGCGCCGTCGACCGCCGTGCCTTCGAACGCCACCAGACGTGCCGACAAACTGGGCGCGAGCGACGTTTCGTAGATCGGTGCCAAGCTGCCGGTAAGGGCCAGCGGCAGCGTGTCCGATGGATCGGCCGCGCGGATCAGGGCCTCGATCTGCCGGCTGCCTTCGTCCAGCAGCGCCCGCGCCCCTTTATCGCCCCGCTTGGCGTGATCGATCACGGTTGGGGCCAGGCTGGCATAGCGTGTCGTGTTGGCCTCAACGGTCCAGGACACGAGCTGTTCATGGTCGGGACCCAGCGCGGCCGCCAAGTCGCGATGCAGCGGGCTGCCGCCCGGCGGGTTCGTTCGGCGGCCGTCGGCGACATGCAGGGTTTCGGCAACCGCACGCCAGCCCAGCCAGGCGCCGCCGCCCTCGTCACCGACCGGAAAGCCCCAGCCGCCGACCTGGCGACTGGTTCCGTCCGGGTTCAACACGTGAGCGACCGTGCCGGTGCCGATCGCGACGACAACGCCCGGGCGTCCCCCATGGGCGCCGATCAGGGCGACGTAACCGTCCGAATAGATGTGCAACCCGCCAAGCTCCGACGCTGCGGTCAGGAACGCATCCCGACGCTCCGGGTTGCGGCTGCCGGCTATGCCCGCGGCTACGATCGCTTGGGCCAGCAAAGTCGGTCCGAGGTCGGCCTGAGCCAGTGCATCGTCCAAGGCAGCCCTGATGTTGCGCCAGGCGGCCTCGACGCCCAAGGTCAGGCTGGAGGGGCCGGCGGCGGCATCGGCGCGCACCGATCCGTCGGCGTTTTCCAGCCGCAATCGCGTGCCGGTGGCGCCCCCGTCGATCCCGATAAACACCTGTCCATTCATCGCCGCCCACTCCCGCGCAGACCAGACCACTATAGAACCAAATGGCACGAATGCGCTAGTGGTTCGCCACGTATTTTCCGGTTTCCGCCAACATCAGCGTGCCCTTAGCACTGAATTGTCTCGCTTTCTGAGCAATTTCAAAGCGTTGTCGGGGCTCAGTTTTGGTATTGTATTGGTATCAGCATGACGCTAAGGTCGACGCAGCAAAAGAGGGAGGCTGCGGGCACCCAATGGGTACCGAAGATGTCAGCGACCGGTATCGCGGTGTCGATACCTGGCCGGATCACGAGATCCTAGCCAGCCTTTACGAGGCGCAGTTGACGGCCATCGTCGCCGTCGGTCCGGCCTTGCCGGCGATTGCCGAGGCGGCGCGGACGGTCTCCGAAACCCTGGAGGCAGGCGACGGACGTTTGATCTTTGTCGGAGCCGGCGCCAGCGGCCGGCTTTCCGTCCAGGATGGGGTCGAACTGACGCCAACCTACAGCTTTCCGTCAAATCGAATCTTGTATCTTCTGGCCGGCGGCGATGCCGCCCTGACCGGTTCGGTCGAAGGGGCTGAGGACGATGCCGAGACAGGCGCGGCCCTGATTGCCGAGCACGCCGTCGGTTCCGCCGATGTTGTCGTCGGCGTTGCCGCCAGTGGCACCACGCGCTTCACGGTCGCGGCGGTCGAGGTCGCGCGGGCGGGAGGTGCCGTCACCGTCGGCATCGCGAACAACAGGGATGCGCCCCTCTTGAAGGCCGCCCAACATGCCATCTTGCTGGACACGGGGGCGGAGCCGGTTGCAGGCTCTACCCGGATGAAGGCGGGCACGGCGCAGAAGGTGGCGCTGAACCTGCTGACGACCTTGGCGATGATTCGACTGGGTGGGGTTCATGACGGCATGATGGTGGATGTGCAGATGTCCAACGCCAAGCTGCGCGACCGCGGCCGACGCATGGTGGCCCAGATCGCCGATTGCGACCCCGCCGTCGCCGCCGATGCGCTTGAGCGCACCGGCAATCGGGTTAAGGCCGCCGTTCTGGTCGCGCACGGCCTGGATGTACAATCGGCCGACACGTTGCTGGCGGAAGCCAGTGGTCGGCTGCGACAAGCGCTGGAACGGCTGGACCAAGCTCCGGCGGGAACGGCAACCAACGCCACCTCCTGAATGGGCGGGGCAATCAACGGGAAACGGCTGTCGCCGTTTCCCAACAACAGGTGAGGAGGAGACAGATGTTTAAACAATCCATTCAGCGTGGTCTGCTGGTGGCCGGCGCCTCGGCAATCGCGCTTGGCCTCAGTGCCGGCGCGGCCAGCGCGCAGGATGTCACGCTGACGATCGAGAGCTGGCGCAACGACGATCTCGGGATCTGGCGTGATACCATCATCCCGGCGTTCGAGGCCCAGCATCCCAACATCAGTATCGAGTTCGCGCCGACCGCGCCGACCGAATACAACGCCGCCCTGAATGCCCGCCTCGAAGGCGGCACCGCCGGCGATTTGATCACCTGCCGGCCATTCGACGCCGCGCTGGCGCTCTATGATCTCGGCCATTTGGCACAGTTGAACGATCTCGAAGGTCTGAACAGCTTCTCCGACGTGGCCAAGTCGGCCTGGCAGACCGATGACGGCTCGGCGACGTTCTGCATGCCGATGGCCTCGGTTATTCATGGCTTCATCTACAACGCCGACGCCTTTGCCGAGCTCGGCATCGAGCCGCCGGAAACCGAAGACGAGTTCTTTGCGATCCTGGACGTGATTGCCGAGGATGGCGGCTACATCCCGCTGGTCATGGGCACGGCCGACCAGTGGGAATCGGCGACGATGGGCTATCAGAACATCGGCCCGAACTACTGGGCGGGTGAAGAGGGTCGCCTCGGCCTCATCGCCGGCGATCACCCCATGACCGACAGCCAGTTCGTCGAGCCGTTCGCCACCCTGGCGCGGTGGAGCGACTATCTGGCGCCGGGCTACGAGGCCCAGTCCTATCCGGACAGCCAGAACCTGTTCACCCTCGGCCGGGGGGCGATCTACCCGTCCGGCTCGTGGGAGATCTCGCTGTTCAACTCCCAGGCCGATTTCGAGATGGGCGCCTTCAGGCCGCCGGTGCGCAACGCGGGTGACACCTGCTACATCAACGACCACACGGATATCGCGCTCGGCATGAATGCGGCAACGGAGCATCCGGACGAGGCGCGGGTATTCCTGGAATGGGTTGGCTCGCCTGAGTTTGCCGAGCTCTATTCCAACTCGCTGCCGGGCTTCTTCAGCCTGTCGAACCATGCGATCAGTCTGGAAGATCCGCTGGCGCAGGAGTTTATTAGTTGGCGCGAGCAGTGTGAGGAGACGATCCGCAGCGGTCACCAGATCCTGTCGCGCGGCACGCCCAACCTCTGGAACGAGATGTGGGGCGTCAGCGCCAACGTCATCAACGGTACGATGACGCCGGAAGAGGCGGCGACGCAGCTTCAGGACGGTCTGGCGAGCTGGTACGAGCCACAGCAGTAAGCGCGGCTAGGGGAACCTGTCGGGGCCGGCCGGTCCGGCCCCGACGTCTCCGCGCCGATTTAACCCAATGAGTACCCCCCACCGACGGCCGTTCCGGTTCCACATCATCGTCTTCCTGGCGCCGGCGACGATCGTCTACACCCTGTTCATGATCTGGCCGTTGGCGGACACGCTGCGGCTCAGCTTTTTCGATGCCGACAGCGCCGGCGTGCGCAGCTTCGTCGGCACCGAAAACTACGAGACCCTGTTTGGCGACGAGCGCTGGTCCAGCCAGTTCTGGAACGCCTTCGTCAATAATTTCATCTTCTTCGCCATCCACATGGCGGTGCAGAACCCGATCGGCATTATGCTGGCGGCCCTGCTGTCGATGCCCGCACTCAGGCTGCGCAACACCTACAGAACGATGCTGTTCATGCCGACGCTGCTGTCGGTCGTGATCGTTGGTTTCATCTGGCAACTGATCTTGAGCCCGATTTGGGGCGTCTCATCCTCGATCCTCGACGCCATCGGCCTGGGCAGTTGGTTTGCCCCCTGGCTGGGCCTCGAAAGCAGCGCGCTGGTTACGCTGTCGTTGATCTCGGTCTGGCAATATGTCGGCGTCCCAATGCTGCTCATCTATGCCGCGCTGCTGGCCATCCCCGACGAGCTGATCGACGCGGCCCATGTCGATGGCACTAGTGGCTGGAACATCTTCTGGAAGATCAAGCTGCCGCTGATCCTGCCGACCATTGGGGTGATCTCGATCCTAACCTTCGTCGGCAACTTCAATGCCTTTGACCTGATCTATGCTGTCAAGGGCGCCCTGGCCGGCCCCAACTTCTCGACCGACATTCTGGGCACGTTCCTCTACCGCACCTTCTTCGGCCAGCAGTTGCAGCTTGGCGACCGCTATATGGGCGCCACGGTGGCGACCATGATGTTCCTGATCATCCTGACCGGCGTCTGCCTGTACCTGTTCGTGATCCAGCGCCGAATGCAGCGCTACGAGCTGTGAGGCCGGCGCAATGAACAAGGCACGTCGCAACCTGCCCACGCTGTTTGCCGCCCACGGCATTCTGCTGGCCTACACCTTGCTGTCGGTGTTCCCGGTCATCCTGATCGTGATCAATTCTTTGAAATCGCGGCGCGCGATCTTCGGCGATCCATTGGGCCTGCCTATCGGCGAAGGGGTGTTCGACCTGGTCGGCTATGCGACCGTCCTGCAGAACGCCGATTTCCTCGGTTACTTCGCCAACAGCTTGATCGTAACCTTGGGCGCCCTGTTCTTCGTCCTGGTCGCGGGGTCCATGGCCGCGTTTGCGCTGGCCGAGTACCGCTTCCGCATGAACACCCTGATGGCCCTCTATCTGGCGCTGGGCATCATGATCCCGATCCGCCTGGGCACCATCGGCATCCTGGAACTGGTGGTCAATCTGGGGCTGATCAACACGCTTTGGGCCCTGATCCTGGTCTACACGGCGCAAGGCCTGCCGCTGACGATCTTCATCTTGAGCGAGTTCATGCGCACCGTGTCGAAGGAGCTCAAAGACGCCGCCCGGGTCGATGGGCTGAGCGAGTACCGGATCTTCTTCCAACTGGCCCTGCCGCTGGTGCGGCCGGCGGTGGCGACGGTGGCCGTGTTCACTATGATCCCGATCTGGAACGATCTCTGGTTCCCGCTGATCCTGGCGCCAGGCGAGGAGACCAAGACGATCACGTTGGGCGCCCAGCAATTCATCGGCCAGTTCGAGACCAACTGGAACGCCATTCTGGCCGCCCTGACCTTGGCGATCGTCCCGGTGCTGGTGCTCTACGCCATCTTTTCGCGCCAGCTCGTGCGCGGCATCACCTCCGGCGCGGTGAAGGGGTAGCCCATGTCCGACGCACCGATCAGAGTCCTTGTCGCCGGCCTCGGCCATATGGGCATGTCCCACGCGCTGTCCTACCGGTCGCTGGACGGGTTCGACATCTGTGGGCTCGTCAACCGCACCATCAAGGGCGGTCGCGAGATACCACAGGAACTGCAGGGCCATCGGCGGTTCGACGATTTCTATGCCGCGCTCGAAACAACCAAGCCGGACGCGGTCTCGATCAACACTTGGGCGGACACCCATGCGGACTACGCCGTCGCGGCGATGGAGGCCGGTGCCCACGTCTTCGTTGAAAAGCCGTTGGCGGAAACGGTCGAGGACGCGCGCCGTGTGGTCGAGACGGCAAGGCGAACGAACCGCAAGCTTGTGGTCGGTTACATCCTGCGCCACCACCCGTCCTGGATAAGGCTGGTGGAACTCGCACGCGGCCTGGGCTCGCCCACCGTCATGCGCATGAACTTGAACCAGCAAAGCACCGGGGATGCCTGGACTTGGCACAAGAACCTGATGCAGTCCCTGTCGCCGATCGTCGATTGCGGCGTTCATTATGTCGACGTCATGTGCCAGATCACCGGGTCGAAACCGGTCCGGGTGCACGGCATGGGCGCGCGGCTGACAGACGACGTGGCGCCCGAGATGTACAATTACGGCCACCTGCAAGTGTTCTTCGAGGATGGCTCGGTCGGCTGGTACGAGGCCGGCTGGGGCCCGATGATGAGCGAGGTGGCCTTTTTCGTGAAGGATGTGATTGGGCCAAAGGGCTCGGTCAGCATCGTCATGAAGCAGGACGGCGACAGCGACCAGGGCTCCGCCGACATGGACACGCACACCAAGACCAATGCGCTGCTGGTCCATCACGGCGCCATCGACGCGGACAACAACCTCGTCAGGCAAGACGAGGTGATCGACATGACCGACGAGCCGGACCATCAAGAGCTCTGCGATCGCGAGCAGGCCTATTTCCTGAACGCGATCCGCAACGACGTCGACCTCGGCGTGCATATGGAAGACGCGGTCAGCTCGCTGGCGATTGTTCTGGCGGCGGACCGGAGCATTCGCGAACGCCGGCCCGTGGACTTGTAAGGGGGTCTCGCCATGGCAAATCTCGCCCTGCACGCGATCAACAAATCCTTCGGCGCCACCGAGGTGCTGAAGGGCGTCGATCTTGAGATCAACGACCGGGAATTCATCGTCTTCGTCGGCCCGTCCGGCTGCGGCAAGTCGACCTTGCTGCGCATCATCGCCGGGCTGGAGGACCAGACGTCTGGAGAGGTCGAGATCGACGGAGCCAACGTCTCCCTGCTGCCGCCGGCCAAGCGCGGCATCGCCATGGTCTTCCAGTCTTACGCGCTCTATCCGCACATGAATGTCGAGCGCAATATGGGCTTCGGCCTGCGCCAGGCGCGGGCGCCGCTCGCCGAAATCAAATCGAAGGTCGCGGAGGCTGCGCGCATCCTGCAGTTGGAGCCGCTGTTGCGCCGCAAGCCGCGCGAACTGTCCGGCGGCCAGCGCCAGCGCGTCGCCATCGGCCGCGCCATCGTGCGCAACCCCAAGGTCTTTCTGTTCGACGAGCCCTTGTCGAACCTGGACGCGGCCTTGAGGGTCCAGATGCGGGTTGAGATCGCGCGCCTGCACCATGACCTGAACGCGACCATGATCTATGTGACCCACGATCAGGTCGAGGCCATGACCCTGGCCGACCGGATCGTGGTCATGAATCTCGGCGTCTTGGAACAGGTCGGCTCGCCGTTGGAGCTCTACCACAACCCCCGAAACCTGTTCGTCGCCGGCTTTATCGGCAGTCCGAAGATGAACTTCGTCTCGTGCACGGCGCAGGCCGTCAGCGAGCAGGGCGTGACGGTCGGCCTGCCGGGCGACGCCACAATCACCGTGCCCGTGGTGCCGGATGGCGTTTCGCCCGGTACGCCGCTCACACTCGGGATCAGGCCGGAACACACGGTCTTGGGCGAGCGGGGCGGCGATGCGGTGTTGTCCGGCACCGCCCTGGTCGTGGAGCGTCTGGGCGGCATGACCGATGTCCATATTGGCGGCGTCGGCGACGGCATGATGGTGCTTCAAGCCATCGGCGAACCCGATGTGGATGTCGACGACGCGCTGTCCATCTCGCTGCCGGCGGAGCGCTGCCACCTCTTCGACAGCGACGGCAAGGCGCTGACCAAGCTGAACCCCTGGCAGCCACGCGCCGCGCGCAAGGCTGCCGCTTAGGCCAACCAGCCGCGATAGCGCACGATCGGGCCGGCCAGCCGGCTGGACGCTGAAACGTCAAACTGAAAAACACCGTCCTTTTGGGTTTCGACCGCTGTCAGACGCGGCGCCAGCCACAGCGGCAGGCGGACGCCGGCTATTGACCAGCGCCTCAGATGCATCTCCAAGCCGCGTTCATCCGCCGTTAGGGCGAAGCCGAAGGCGATCAGGCCGAACCGTTCGACCACCAGATGGCGCCAGGCGCCGCGTCCGGCTTCCGACGCGCTGCTCATGAGTTCAGGGCCATACCGCCGCTCCCAAACCTCGCGATCCCCCTTGCGTCGGAAGGTGACGGTCACCTCGATATCATCGCTTGCCGACGGCAGCCGGGCGAAGCGGGCCAACAGCCGGGCCAGCCAGCCGGTGCCTCGCTCAACATTGGCGCGGCCCGATACCGTCTTCTCGCCGGCAATGTCGTGCATCTCCGCTACTGGCGCTGGCAGCAGCTCGTAGGCGGATCCCAACAGTGCGCGATAGAGCGGCTGTTCGGTCGCGCGCTCCTGCCATATGCCCGTGGAGATCTGGAATCGGGCGAACAGGGGAACGAACTCATCCAAATCCAGTTCATCGAGACAGGGGCGCGCTCCGGCCTCCGGGGGTCTGCCCGCGGCTATGCGTCGGATCAGCGCGACGCAGGCCATTAGCGGGATATTCGGCCCATCATCACCTTCCGCAATCAGCACCCATTCGCGCGTCACCGGGCCGGCCTCGTCGCGCCCCGAGAGGCGGACGAACATGCCACCGCGCGGCTCGCCACCGACCATCCAGCGTGCTGTCCGCCGCATGATGCGCGCGAACGGCAACAGGCTCGGCAGCAGGCGCAGTCGCACGGCCCAGGCAGCCAGACGCACCGCATGATGCGCGATGCCCGGTCGCAGGCCTGCGCCAAACATCACCGTCTGCAGACCCGCGCACCGCTTAGGCATCAGATCCAGATCGGGCACGTCGATCAGGCCGAACCGGCGCGGTACCAGCGGGACGACGCCGGGGACTGCCAGGACGTGTCGTCTGCCGTCGGTCAGGCAATAGCGACGAACCGCCTGCCCGCCGACCCGAAGCGTGACACGCTTGCCGGCATAGCTTGCGATGGCCTGGATGACGCTCAGCCCCATCGCCAGCCGTCCGCTGGGCGTGATCCCGCCCTCAACCCGATCCGTTTTGGTCATGCCGTCGGCGAGCCGCCGGAGTACCGCGTCGCTTAAGGCCGGCACGGAACTGCAGCCCGAAAGCGCGAACGTGTCGTTGGCGATCGCCAACTCGTTCAGCGCACCGATTCCGCAAACGAAGGCGCGACCATCCGCGATGTCGAGATAGGCGACGCCGCGCCCAACTGCCGCGCGGGCCAGCCGGTACGGATCAGCCCCGTAGGCTTGGAAGGGCCCGGCGGTATCGACCACGATATCGGGCTTCAGCGCGGCCAGTTGGGCGTCGATATCACCTTGAAGGTCGAACGCTGCAGGCCGACGCTCCGCCGCGCCCGATCCGGCGCACATCGCCTGTGCCCTCGCCGGCGAGCGCCCGGCGATGATCAATCGCAACTCCGGCGCTTCCGACAGCATGCCCACCAGGCGCGCGCCGAAGTTGCCATAGCCGCCGACGATCAGGACGGTGAGCTTTTTGTGGTTTCCGGGCTTGGCCAAAGCTAAACGGCTCAGTCCTAGTTGAAGTCGCGCTGTGACGAAGAACCTACCCCAATTGCGGTTTGCGTCAGACCGTCATCAACAGATGGTCGAACGGGCGGGGCCGCTCGCTCATACCTTCGACGCGCATTGCTGAACCGACTGCTTCAGATAGTCGATGAAGACACGCACTTTGGAGGGCAGGTGGGCGCGGCTTGGATAGACCAGCCAAACACCCGTGTCGAAGTCGGTCGCGGTCACGGTGTGGTTGGGAAACAGATCGACGAGCTTGCCCTCGGTGATCGCGTCATCGACGGTCCAGTCCGCGAGAAGCACCGGCCCCTGGCCATCGATGGCCAGTCGCAACAGGGCAAGCGCGTTGGTCGCCGTAACGGACCCGTTGATGGGCACCTGAGCGACCACGCCGGCCTTTGACCTGAAGGTCCACTGATTTCGAAAGCCGATGAAGGGAAAGCGCAAGCATGCGATCTCGGAGAGCTGACGAGGGTCGCTGATTGGATCGCGGCCTTTCAAGTAGCCGGGGCTGGCACAGACGCGATACCGTGTGTCCATCAGTTTCGCACTGACCGCATCGACCGTCGGCCGCAGCCCGAGCCGAATCGCAAGATCAATTCTTTCGGCAACCAGGTCCAGGTTGGCGTCCGTCAGTTCGAGATCGATGTCGACGTCTGGATACTGGTTCCTAAAGCTCGGGATCAGCGGCACGAGCGCCTTGAGACCGAATGACACCGACGTCGTTATGCGAAGGACGCCCGACGGTGCCTGTGACATGTCCAATGCCGACGCTGCCGCGGCCGCCAACTCACCAACGAGGGGCGCGACGCGCTGCAAGTATGTGTCGCCTGCCTCCGTCAACGATAGGCGGCGGGTCGTTCTCTGGAACAGCCGGAAGCCCAGCGCGTCCTCAAGGCCCGCGATCGTCCGTGAAACAGACGATGGGTCGATGTTGCGCCGACGGGCAACCTCGGCGAAGCTGCCGGCCTCGGCAACGTCCACGAATAGAGCCAGGGAGTTCACATCCATTCATGTACGATGTGCATGAATACCGCCGTTCCCACCACTAGTTCCCGAACCATTGGGACAACAAGCCGCGCCCGCCATGGTTTCAGCACAGCTCTACGACCTCGACGGCATGCCGCCGATTTCCGGTGGACCCGGGTCGATCGATGGCGCGGGCGCGCTGCTGCGCGCGCTGGCCGGCGACGGAGGGTCGGCACTGGTCGTTGCCGATCCCGGCCTCACCGCGCTTGGCCATACAACGCGCCTTACGCGCGGCCTGGCAAGTGAGGGTTTTGAGATCGCGGTTTTCGATGCGATCGAGGGCGAACCTGGCTTCCGCGATGCCGCGCGCGCTTCGCAGCATGCCAAGGACTGTACGGCCAGGGCGATCGTCGGTTTCGGCGGGGGCTCGGCGCTTGATCTGGCAAAGGCGGTGGCGGTGGGCGCGGCGTGTGATGGCCCGCTCACCCGCTTCGCACTTGGCTGCGAACCGCTGCCGGATGGCGCCCTGCCCATTCTGGCGATCCCGACCACCTCGGGTACCGGGTCGGAGATGACGCGCACCGCGATTCTCAGCGATCAAACGGGCGCCAAGCAATGGCTGTGGGGACAGGCCTTGAAACCGTGCCAAGTGCTGCTCGATCCAGAGTTGACGGTTGGCCTGCCGTCATCCCTGACGGCCGCGACGGGGCTGGACGCGTTGGTTCATGCCATGGAGGCGGCGACGAATCGCAATGCCAGCGCCGGCAACACGGCCATCGCGCTGACTGCCATTCGCATGATCGTTGCGGCGCTGCCGTCCGCAATGCATAACCCGGCCGATTTGGATGCCCGTGGCGCGATGCAGCTTGGCGCCGCCTATGCCGGTACCGCCATCGACAATACCGGCACGGCGATCGCCCATGCGATCGGCCATGCGCTCGCCTCGATGGTCAAGATCCATCACGGACAAGCGGTTGCCGCCGCCATGGCCGCCACGTTGTGGTGGAACGTGGTGGACGATGACGGTCGGTTCGCGCGTGTGGCCGACGCCATGGGCGGCGGCCGTGACGCCAGGGCGTTGCCGGGCCTGTTCGCCGGCTTAGCAGCTTCCATCGATCATTCGTTCGATTTGCCGGCCGCTGCCGCACTGGACGCGGCAGCGCTGGCGGCCCAGATCCGCCTGCCGGAAAACGCGCCCATGCTGCAGGCGAACTGGCGCACCCCCAACGACGACGATCTCTTGCGCTTTGCATCGCGAGTGATATCGGGTTCCTGACGCTGTATGGTCGCCGGCATGCCCCCAGCTCACCCCTCTGACACCCGCATCACCGCCATCGAGATCAGCCATCACCGGCTGGACCTCGACCCGCCCTTCCGCGCCAGTTGGGACAGCACCCCGCGGACCCAGTTCGATGCCACGATCGTTCAGGTTGAGACCAACGCGGGCCTGACCGGCATCGGCTCCGGCGACGTCATGCTGGGGTTCGAAGGGCACGAGCACCTGTTCGTCGGTCAGGACCCTTTGGCGATCGAACGTCATTGGCGCGTGCTGAGCAATCTCAACTTCCATTATGGCCGCTGTTGGCCCTTGGACCTGGCGCTGTGGGATCTGTCGGGAAAGCTGACCGGTCAGCCGGTTTGGAAACTGCTGGGCGGCCTGTCGAACCGCGTCCGCGCCTATGCTTCGTCGGGCACGCTACGGGGTCCGGACGATATGGCCGACGTTGCCGAGCGCCGTTTGGCCGACGGGTTCGGGGCCATGAAGGTCCGGTTTCATCGCGGCGACTGGCGCGACGATATCAAGGCGCTGGAGGCAATCCGCGCGCGGGTCGGCGATCGGCTGACCCTGATGGTCGACTGCAATCAGGGCTGGCGCCAGCCCGCCGACACCTATCCGCCCTGGACCGTGAAAGACGCGCTGGCAGTGGGCCGAGCGCTGGAGGACCTTGACGTCTATTGGATGGAGGAGCCCCTGCACCGCGCCGACTATGACGGCATGCGGCATTTGCGCGAGCGTCTGGACGTGCGCATCGCCGGCGGCGAGATGACCCGCGAACTCTATGAGTTCAGGGAACTGATCGGGCAGGGCGCGCTTGACGTCCTGCAGCCTGATGCAGCACTCGTCGGCGGCATCACCGGCCTGCGCCGCGTCGCCTATGCGGCCGCCGAGCACAATCTCACCTTCACCCCGCATACCTGGACCAATGGCTGGGGTGTGTTGGCCAACGCGCATCTGACCGCGGGCCTGGCGGATGCCCCTTGGCTCGAATTCCCGTTCGATCCGCCGGAATGGGGCCTCGACCGGCGCGACTTCTTCATGGCCGGGCCGCTGACGGTCGATGGGGACGGCTGGATCACCCTGTCGGACCGTCCGGGTTTCGGGTTCGATCTCGACACCGACATGCTGGCCAAGACCCGGATTGGCTAAAGGAACCACGATGGCTGATGGTCGCTATGAGGAACTCGCAGTCCGGCGGGAACAGGAGATCGGCATCGTCACGCTGGATGCACCGGCGCGCCGCAACGCACTGTCGCTGACAATGCGCCGCGAACTCCATGATGCGTTGGCCGATCTCGACGCCGAGCCCGCGATCCGCGCAATCGTCTTGACCGGCGCCGGCGGCAACTTCTGTGCCGGCGGCGATCTGAAAAGCATGGAGGGCATCACGCCCGACCAGGGACGCGTGCGTCTTGGCGAGGCACATCAACTGGTCCGACAGATGGCCGAGATGTCGACGCCGATCATCGCCGCGGTCGAGGGCTATGCCTACGGTGCCGGCCTGTCGATCGCGGCGCTGTGCGACGTCGTGGTCACGGATGCGGATGCCCAATGGTCTTGCGCCTTCGGCAAGGTCGGGCTGATGCCGGACATGGGCGCGACCTGGATCTTGCCGCAGCGTATCGGCGTCGGCCGCGCCCGCCTGCTGGCATTCACCGGACGGCCCATTGACGGCCGCCAGGCGGTCGCCTGGGGGCTCGCCGATCACCTTGTCGATGGTGACGCCGCTGGCGATGCGATCGCGATCGGCAAGGAGATCGCGGCAACCGCACCGCTGTCGGTGGCCTACGCAAAGCGGGCGTTCGCGGAACCTTATCGATCTCTGGACGAGGCCCTGGACGCCGAAGTCGATGCTCAAGCGGCGCTCTTCGGCTCGGCCGATTTCGCCGAGGGCCGCGACGCCTTCTTCGCCAAGCGCCGACCGGTGTTCAAGGGCCGGTAGACGCGATCGACAGCGGCGCCTTCTCGCCGGCCCGGACCGCCACCGGCAGCCTGTTGGCCTCCGGCGCCAAGGGGCAGATGTAGGCGTCCGAATAGGCACAGGACGGATTGTAGGCAAAGTTGAAGTCGAGAATGACGCGGCCGGCGGCATCGGTGCCCAGATCCGCGCCCTTGATCGTGTCGAGCAGATAGCGCCCGCCGCCGTAGGTTTCCTGCCGATTGGTCGGGTCTCCAAACGGCAGAAACACGCCCCCGCCATAAAGCTCGATCCAATAAAGCGTTAGTTCCTGTCCGAGGCGGCCGCTTAGGCCATCGGTCATCGCGAACGGCCTTAAGGAGATGGTTCCGTCGTCGCCGGCGGGTACGAGAAGCGGGGTGTCATCCGCCGGCGACATGAGAGCGACAGCGAAGCGAAGGTCTGCGTCGTAGTCGAAAAACGGCAGCGCGACGGGCGTCTCGCGGCGCGCCGTTCGGAAAGGCGATTGCGGGTGGTTGTTGAACAGGGCCAAACGTGCCTTTCGCCAGCCGTACCAAGCGCCGATCGGATTGTCTGGCTGGTCGCGAACTCGGCGATAGGCGTCGAAGACGGTGCGCCGCCAGTCCCAAAGCGCCAGATAAGCATCCGTGGTCGGAGTCAACTCGGTCATCCCGAAAGCGTAGATGAAGTCGGCGCCTGATACAGCCATCGTCGTGCGACCGCCGATCCAACTTGCTCGGCCCGGTGATCAGCACGGCCAGGCCACCAAGCGCCAGAGAGACTGTCGGTTGGCGGCCCCATCGCGTCGCCCGACGGTTGAATTTAGAACGCTCGCTTAGCGGACCTGCCTGGTCTAAGGTCGCCGCGCTATGCCGAAAGACAGTGAAAACCGTTCCGCGGACGTCGTTATCGATCCTCTTGCCGCCGTCGCGCCAAACGCGCAACTCGGCACCGGCGTGAAGATCGGCCCGTTCTGCCATGTCGGTCCGGATGTGGTTCTGGGTGATGGGGTTGAGCTCTTGTCCCATGTGGTCGTCGACGGCCACACGACCATCGGTGCGGGCACCAAGGTATTTCCCTTCGCCTCGCTGGGCGTTGCGCCACAAGACCTCAAGTACCAGGGCGAGCCCACGACCCTGGTGATTGGCGCGAACTGTCAGATTCGTGAACATGTCACCGCCCATCGCGGCACGGTTCACGGGCCCGGCGAAACCAGGATCGGCGATGACAGCCTGATCATGATCGGCGTGCATGTCGCCCATGACTGTCAAATCGGCCCGCGTGCGCTGTTTGCCAATAATGTGACGCTCGGCGGCCACGTGACGATCGGCGAACAGGTGTTCATCGGCGGTCTGACGGCCGTTCACCAGTTTGCCCGTGTTGGCTCTTTCGCTTACGTCGGTGGCATGGCGGCAATCCGTTTTGACGTCATCCCCTGCTCGATCGTGATGGGGGCTGATGACGGGCGGCTGTCCGGCCTCAATATCGTCGGATTGAAGCGGCGCGGCATGTCGCGGGACGACATCAACAAGCTGCGCCAAGTCTACAAGACGATGTTCCGCGAGCCTGGCACCATGAAGGACCGTTTCAACCGCGCGCTTGAGCTCTATAAGGACGAACCGGTCGCGCAGGAAATCCTGGACTTCATCAGCCAGGGTTCCGAGAGATCCTACCTCAAGGACGGCCGATCGGATGACGACTGACGGGCCGCCGCTCGGCCTCGCGGCCGGCAGCGGCGACCTGCCTCGCAAACTGATCGCCAGTTGCCGAAAGGCCGGCCAGCCCGTGTTTGTATTTGCCCTGAAGGGCCATTGCGAGCCGGCGACGGTCCAAGACGTCGATCATATCTGGGTCAGGCTTGGGGCGGCCGGCAAGATCAAGCGCGCGCTGTACGAAAATCGCATCGCCCGCCTGTGCATGGCCGGCAACGTCCGCCGACCCAGCCTGCTGGCTCTGTTGCCGGATTGGGAACTGATCAAGTTCTTGCTTCGCTTCGGCTTTCGCAGTCTCGGCGATAACGCGCTGTTGGAGGCGATCCGCCAGCGGTTGGAGGAAGAAGGCGTCCAACTGATCGGTGCCCATGAGATTATGCGGGATCTCCTGATCCCTCCGGGGCCGCTAACCGACCGACGCCCGGACGCCGCTGCGACCGCGGATATCGACATTGGCTTGACGGCGGCCCGCCAGATCGGCGCCGCCGATATCGGGCAAGCCGTGGTCGTTCGCGGCGGCACCGTGGTGGCGCGCGAGGGCGTCGATGGTACCGATGCCATGTTGGAACGCGTGCGGCGCGAGACCGGCCTGGGGACGGCCGCCGGTGGCGTCCTGGTCAAGGTCAAGAAACCGCAGCAGGATCAGCGTCTAGACCCGCCCGTGGTGGGGGTTTCGACGTTAGAGAAGGCGGCCGCCGCCGGCCTGACGGGCATCGCCGTGGAGGCAAACGGCACACTGATCGCCGATCGGCAGGCCGTGCAGGCAACCGCCGATCGGCTTCAGCTATTCGTGGTTGCGGTTCCGGTGGGCGACGACACCTTGTCGGGCGCGCCGCCCGGTTAGGCCGGGGCCTGCCGGATAATCGATCCCGTCGTCGCGGTTGGCCGGACGGGCTGACAGATCGCCCGGCCGATACCGCATCTCCTTGAAGATCAGGCGCCAGAGCCCGTAGAGGTTGATCACGATCGCGAGGCCGAAGCCGATGGCAAAGATCAGGATGACCACAAGCTGCGGGTCGTTGCCCGGCAGTTCGCCCATCGGCCCGGCCTCGATCGAGCGCTATTCCTCGATATTGACCCAACGCAGCAGGAAGAAATTGTCCGCCCGCTGAACCACGGAGACGTTATCGCGGCTGGCCCAGACCAGCGGCTGCACGTACAGCGGCACATAGACAACATCGTCGCGCAGGATGGTGTTGAGCGCGTCGATGTCCTGCTGGCGCTGATCCGGGTCGATCGTGGTTTGGATCGCGGTCAGCAACGTGTCCACATCCGGGTTGGAATAGCCGCCGAAGTTCCAACTGCCCAGCCGCGCCTCTTCGTTCGGCGTGGCCATCAGAAAGCGCACGGGATGTTCGGCGTCGAACGTGCCGGGCGACCAGCCGAGCAGATACATATCGAACTCACCGGCCCGCAGGTTGGTGAAGTACTGGCTGACCGGCTCCGCCAGCAGATCGACGTCCAGGCCGATCTGTTCCAGCATGCCCGTCACCGCCGTGCAGACCGCCTCGTCATTGATGTAGCGGTCGTTCGGGCAACGCAGCATGAAGTCGAAGCCGTCCGGATAGCCGGCCTCCGCTAGCAACTCGCGGGCCCGTTCCGGATCGTAGTCGAGCCGCTGGTCAGAATCGGCTGTCCAGCCGTTCACGGACGGGCTGATCAAGAGGCCCGTCGCCTGGGCGTTGCCGCGCATGATGGTCTGGACGATGGCGTCGACATTGATCGCGCGATAGACCGCCTCGCGCACGCGCGGATCCTGGAACGGGTTGGCGTCGTCGACGGATGAGTAGGAGAGGGCGTCCGACGCCTGATCGAAGCCGAAGAAGATCACCCGCGCCTCGATGCCTTCGGTGAGTGAAAGGTCCGGATTGGACTCGATGCGGGGCACATCTTGCAATGGGATCGGCTCGAAGAAATCGATCTCGCCGGAGATCAGGGCCGCGACGGCCGTCGCCTGACTGGTAATCGGTGTGAACGTCGCCTGGTCAATGTCGTGTTCAACGACATCCCACCAGCCGGGATAGGCCTCGACCACGGTTTCGATGTCCGGCGCGCGCGAGACCAGTTGGAACGGACCTGTGCCGTTCGCGTTCAGCGTTGCGTAGTTGTCGCCCTCGGTGACCGGCGAATCCGCCCCATTTTCGGTCGCCCATTCGCGGTCCATGATCAGGAAGTTGGCGATGCCCGTGGGAAACAGCGGGTCCGGCCGCGAGGTCAGAAAGTCGATCGTGTAATCGTCGACCACCTGGACATCCTCAATCGACGCGAACCAAGACCGCACGTCCGATGCTTCGGAAGAGGCGCGCTCGTACGAGAACAGGACATCGTCGGAAGTGAAGTCATTGCCGTTGTGGAACGTGACGCCCTCGCGCAGGGTGAAGCGCCAGCCATCGTCGCCCAGCGGCTCCCAACTGGTGGCCAACGACGGCTCGATCGCCATGTCCGGGCCGCGACGGACAAGTCCCTCATAAATGTTGTTCAGAAAGCTCAATACCGGCGCGATGTTGCGCGCGTGTGGGTCCATGGTGGAGGGATCGGTCTGGCCCGCCCAATGGAAATCGGCGGCATGGGCCGACCAGGCGGTCAGGGCAATCAATGAGGCAGACAGGCTAAGGGCGGCACGGCGCATGGGGGTACTCCATTAACGTGAGCGGTCATTCCCTGTTCAGGGCGTTTCGATTTATCGCGCCAATCGGCAAAAGCCGAGTCAACGCATTGCTTTTCACGATAACGTGAGCAGGATTTCGAATAAAGTACAGTCTGTCGATGTGCTTTTAGGCGGTTGCCGCTTCCGCCTGCCGCTGCGCCCTCTTGCGCTCGTGGGGGTCCAAAAGGGCCTTGCGCAGGCGGATCGATTTCGGCGTTACCTCGACCCGCTCGTCGTCGTTGATGTAGGCCAGCGCCCGCTCCAGGGTCATGGCGATCGGCGGGCTCAGCCTCACGGCCTCATCCTTACCAGCCGCCCGAATGTTGGTCAGTTGCTTGCCCTTAAGGACGTTGACCTCCAGGTCGTTACCGCGCGTATGTTCGCCGATGATCATGCCGGCATAAACCCGGGTTTGCGGCTCGATCATCATCGGCCCGCGATCCTCCAGGTTCCAAAGCGCGTAGGCGACGGCCTCGCCCGCGCTGTTGGCGATCAGCACGCCGGTATGCCGGCCGGCGATCGGCCCTCGGTAGGGCACATAGCTGTGGAACAGCCGGTACATCACGCCCGTGCCGCGCGTGTCGGTAAGGAACTCGCCATGATAGCCAATCAGACCGCGGGTCGGCACGTGCAGGACCAGCCTCTGCTTGCCGCCGCCCGACGGACGCATGTCGATCAACTCGCCTTTGCGCTCGGACAGCTTCTGGACGACCGTGCCGGAATGCTCCTCATCGACGTCGATCTGGACCTCCTCCAGCGGCTCAAGCCGGGCACCTGTGTCAGGATCGGTTCGATAGACCACGCGCGGCCGGCTGATCGACAGTTCGAACCCCTCGCGGCGCATGGTTTCGATCAGGATCGCGAGCTGCAGTTCGCCGCGGCCGGCAACTTCGAAGGCATCCCGCTCGGCGGACTCCGTCACCCTTAGCGCGACGTTGCCCTCCGCCTCGCGCAGCAGCCGCGCCCGGATGACCCGGCTCGTGACCTTATCGCCTTCGGTGCCGGCCAACGGGCTGTCGTTCACCGAAAACGTCATGGACAAGGTCGGCGGGTCGATCGGATCGGCCTCGATGGGCTCGGCGACGTAGGGGTCGCAAAGCGTATCGGCCACGGTCGCCTCGCTGAGGCCCGCGATCGCGACGATGTCGCCGGCCTCGCCCAGCTCGATGCCCTGCCGTTCCAGCCCGCGAAATGCCAGCACCTTGCTGATCCGACCCTGCTCCACCACGCGTCCGTCCCGCGACAGCGCCTTAATCGGCATGTTCGGCTTCACCGCGCCGCTCAAGATCCGGCCGGTGAGCAGTCGCCCTAGATAGGGATTTGCCTCCAACGTCGTCGCCAGCATGCGAAACGGCTGATCGGGGGTTACTGAAGGCTCGGGCACATGGCTTAGAATGAGATCGAACAGCGGGGCCATGTCGTCGCGCGGACCTTCCGGATCGGTGGCGGCCCAACCTTCTTTCGCCGAGGCATAGAGCGTGGGGAAGTCCAGTTGATGCTCATCCGCGTCCAAGGCGGCGAAGAGGTCGAAAACCTCGTCGAGAACCTGATGTGGCCGCGCGTCGCTGCGGTCGACCTTGTTGATCAGAACGATCGGGCGCAGGCCTAAGGCCAAGGCCTTGCCGACCACGAACTTGGTCTGCGGCAACGGACCCTCGGCCGCGTCGACCAGCACGACGACGCCATCGACCATGTTCAAGATGCGCTCCACCTCGCCGCCGAAATCGGCGTGGCCCGGCGTGTCGACAATGTTTATGCGGACGTCGTTCCAGACCAGCGACGTGCATTTCGCCAGGATGGTAATGCCCCTCTCGCGCTCCAGATCGTTGGAATCAAGCGCGCGTTCGGCGACCTGCTGGTTGTCCCGAAAAGCGCCGGACTGGCGCAACAGGACGTCGATCAGGGTGGTCTTGCCATGGTCGACATGGGCGATGATGGCGATGTTGCGCAGGCGCATGGAGAACGTGCTCGACTGTATGAAAAACGGCGGCGGACTATAGGCGTTGCGGTTGCCGGAACCAACCGGACGATAGTTTTGTTCAGATGTTGCTTTTCACGTATGTTGATTCGCTGTGCAGCAGCCCGTGATTCGCGAT
>JBCBSH010000040.1:0-24816 GCA_039819285.1 Pseudomonadota bacterium | reverse complement strand
CAGATCGATGCTCGCGTCTTCGTGCGGCAGCAGTTCCATGTCGCCCTGACGCCAGTCGATCTGGCGACGATCACGATGGTGCTGCACGAGATGCCGGCGGACGCGATTGCGACATCGTTCGCGGAGGCCGCCCGGGTTTTGAAGCCAGGTGGCACATTGGTGACGCTGGAGAATCGCTGGCTCGGCGACCCGTTTCGCGACACGCTGTTGAGATGGTACAGCCAGCTGATCGACGAGCCCTATTCGATGCCGTATCGGGACCTGGACATCCCGAAGATGGCCAGGGAGGCCGGCTTTGAAACCGGCGAGACGCGCGCCTGGTACATGAAGGGCACCAGCCCGGAAACGGAGGCCGACAAGCGCAAATGGTTCACCCCCTGGGCGATAACGTTCGCCAGAAAGGCCGCCTGATGTCCGAGACTCCGACCTCACCCGATCTAGCCGTTCGGGCGCTGCTTGACGGACGCGATACGGACCGGATCGCCGATCTGGTGCACACGCTGCTGGCCGAAATCGCAGACCTGAACGTGCGCGTCAGCCGGCTGGAAGCGCAACTGGCTGATCAAGAGGCCGACGATGACCCGGCCACGATTCAACGGCTGGTTGGCGAGGTGGTAGGGCGGGCCCTGCGCTAGGGTTCGTCGAGCCTGCTGGTCAAGCGCCTAGTGAGACGCCCTCCAGGTGGCCGGTCTCGTTGATCCTTAGCGCGCGAACGCGGTCGCCCTTGATGTCGATCTCGTTGATCGTGCAGGGCGTCTGGGTGATCCGCCAATAGGTCGCGATCGGCATGTCCAGCAGTTGCAGGAGAAGGGCCCGGTTGACGCTGTCGTGACCGACAAGAACGACGGTGTCGCCCTGGTCGGGATGCCGCTCG
The DNA here is from genome assembly GCA_039819285.1 of Pseudomonadota bacterium. Taxonomy (GTDB): domain Bacteria; phylum Pseudomonadota; class Alphaproteobacteria; order DSM-16000; family Inquilinaceae; genus JANQGH01. The sequence goes on along the minus strand of JBCBSH010000040.1, from coordinate 23,942 downwards.
ACAACCAGGCGCAGCATGTCGGCGGTTCGCGCAATCAGGTCCTGCAGCGATTCGCCATCTGGAAAGCGGACAAGCTGGGGCGTTGCAAACCAGGCGCTGAACTGGTCGGGAAACCTCTCTCTGATCTCGTCATGGCTGTGCCCCTGCCATGCGCCATAGTCGAGATCGTTCAAGCCCTCGCTGACGATGGTTTCCGTACCGCACGCCTCGGCTATGTGAGTGGCCGTCGCGCGGCACCGTCCCATCGGGCTGGTGTAGATCGCGCGCGGTGACCAGTCTCTTGCAATGCGACTGGCCACCGCCCGCGCCTCCGCGTGCCCCAGATCCGTCAGCTCAAGTTCCGCCCGCCCCCTGAACCGGGGTGGGTCGATGCCCTCCACATGGCCGTGACGTGTCAGAACCAGCTTGGTCATCGAAGACGGAACTCCGGCTAAGTACCTGCCAAGGGTACCAGGATCATTCGGCGATCGTCACGTTGTCATAGTCGACCGACCGGTTGACATAGACCAGGCCCTCAACCTCTGGCCGCATCCCGGTAACGTCGACCTGCTCGACCAGCCATAGCGCCGGCAGTACCTCGTTGGTCAGCCGATGCAGATCGAACAGCAACTGTTGGCGGGCCGCAGGGTCGAATTCCTGATAGGTGGCGTCGACCGCAGGCGTCATGCTTTCGTCGCAGAAGTGCGGATTGCGCTTCATGCAGGTCATGTACGTATAGGGCCGGATTGAATCCATGTAGGGCGAGGTGTTCCAGGATGAGCCGAACATCTCGCCGGGCCAGGAATTGGCCAGGAAGTAATCGAGCCATTCCGGAAAGCGGATCTGCTGCAGCTCAACATTGATGCCGACCTGCGCCAGGTCGATCGCCGATTGCTGATAGATCTCGCTGTCGGCCGGGAACGAGCCGACAACCACATGGGCGGTGACGTCAAAACCGTCGCCATAGCCGGCTTCGTCGAGCAGGGCACGTGCTTGGTCGGGATCGTACGGGTAGGGCGGGATCGACGGGTCATAGCCGAAGGCGGCGGGTGTGCCCGCCTGTCCGGCCGGCGCACCCAGCCCGCCTAGCAGGATCTCGGCGATCGCCGTTCGGTTGACGGCCAGATTGGCCGCCTGGCGCACGCGCGCATCGCTGAACGGGCTATCGGGATGAGCCTCGGTCGCGAACACCAGCGACATGACCTGTGGTGCTGCGCTCGCCTCGACCACCATGCCGTTCGATTCCAACTGGCCAATATTGTCCGGCGAGAAGCCGAAACCGACATCGATCTGGCCGGAGAGCAGCGCTTGCAGGCGCGCGGGCCGTTCCGGTAGGTCCAGGATCGTGATCTCGTCCAGTTCGGTCGGGCGCCAGGAGTCCGGGTTGGCGATCAGCGTGGCCTCGCCGCCGCCCCAGCCTTGCACGGTAAAGGCACCCGTGCCCACCGGGTCGACCGCGAAAGCCTCCGCCCCCAGCGCCTGCCAGGCGGTCGGTTCGATGATGTAAACCAGGGCCAGCTTGTTGGGCAGCACCGGGTCGGGGCCGTTGGTCGTGATCTCCACGGTCATGGCGTCGACCGCCGTGGCACCGACGACATTGCGGATCTCGCCGCCCACCGGGGTCGCGCGTCCTTCTTCGGACATCAAATAGTCCAGCGTGCCGACGACCGCGTCGGCGTTGAGCGCGACACCGTTTGAGAACGTCACGCCGTCGCGCAGTTGAAAGCGCCAGGTGGTATCGTTCACCGCTTCCCAGCTTTCGGCCAGAACCGGCGTCGGCGCGCCGCCTTCGCCAATGCGCACCAGCGGGTCGAAGACGGCGTCCCAAATGAAGATGCCCGGCGTGCTGCGGCCGCTGAAGGGATTTCCCTGGCCCGGCGGCATGGCCCAGATGCCGACGCGCAGATTCTCGACGGCCTCGTCATCCTGCGCCGACACGACACCGGTGATCGGCAGAGACGCCGCGACGATGGCGGACGCTAGGCAAAGCTTCTTGATTGGGTTCATGACGCTGGCTCCCCTGTGTGCTCAATCGGGCGGACGAATGCGCCTCGCGCGTCCGCCATCTCGGCGTCGGCGGTCGGCCGCAAATGTCCTATGAATAAGACAGGAAGAACAATGCGGCCGGCGCGCTTGATCGTCAACGCCTGTTCGCGATCGCTAGCCCCTATTCCTCACCACGACCATGTCGTCGCGGTGTCGGTCCGGCCCACAGGGCAGGAAAACGACGCAGCGCGATGTGGGGCATCGGGCAAGGCGTTTGACGCACACTGTGGGCCGGACCGACACCGCCCGCAGGGTCGCGCCCCGCCGGCCGTTCGCATCGTCAACAGCCCTCGACGATGCGCCCGGCATCGCCTTCGGGCCGTTTCCTTGCGGCCCGACCGGCGGGACCGCGACGCCGACATGGTCGTGGTGAGGAATTGGGGCTGGCCAAATCGGCTTGCGTTCCGACCGGCGGTCCCATCTTATGGCCGCCAATGTGCCGATGGTTTCCTCTGGGAGGTTCGCGATCACCAAGCCGATAGGCTCGCGGGCGACAGCCGCAACGACCAACCGCCGCCGCGGTCGCAAGCCGGGTGATGGCAGTCAGGTATTGCCGCTTTATCACCGCATCTACATGCTCTTGGCCGAACAGTTGCGCGACGGCCGCTTTCCGATGGGCGAGGCCCTGCCCAGCGAACTGCAACTGGCCGATCGTTATGGCGTCTCGCGGGTCACGATCCGACGCACGCTCGATCGGTTGGAGAGGGAAGGGCTGATCCGTCGCCGTCGCGGCAGCGGTACATATCCCGTCACCCCCAAGCAGCCCACCCCGTCCGAACGAGACGATATTGGCGGCATGCTGGCCAATCTGATCACGATGGAAAAGGCGACCAGCGCCATCACGCTGTGGTCGGGCGACACGCTGCAGCCGGAATGGGTTCGTGCGACCCGCAAGGTGCCGGTGAAGCAGCGCCTTTTCAAAATCGTCCGGCGTCGCGACAAGGACGGCGCGCCCTTCAGCGTGTCGGTCCTGATGCTGCCCATGGCGCTGGCGGCGCTTGTCGATGTCGACGGTTTGGGCGACGAGCCGGTGATGGTCGCGTTGGAACGGGCAGGCGTTATTCCCATGACGGCTGAGCAAGTCTTGACGGTTGCCCTGGCCGACAGCGATCTGGCAACCGATATTGGCGTCGAGGTCGGTGCGCCCTTGATTTGTATGCGCCGCACCGTGCTCGATCCGAAAAGCGACGCGATCTTGTTTCAGGAAAGTGTCTACCCGCCAGACCGCTACGAATACCGGATGACCCTGTCCCGCATCACGGCCGGCGTTGCGCCGCGTTGGATGCCCGTGGCGTGAAGTGGGTTGATCTGTATTAGAAAGCAGACAACTCTAAGCGGATGGTTTTGGAAGCGACATTCGACCGTCTGGCACCTGCCGAGAGGTCGCGCATTGCCGTTCTCGGCGGCCGGGGCGGTATCGGACGGGTCCTTGTCGATGCGCTGACCGGCGCCGGCTGCCAGGTCGCCGTGCTGGACCTGCCGGCATCGCTTGAGCGCCACCCAGTTCCGTCGGGTGTGCTCACCGTGGCCTGCGATGCCCTGGACGATGGCAGCCTGGCCGGGGCCATCGATCGCCTCGATGAAGCCTGGGGCGCCTTGGACGGCTTGGTCAATCTGTGTGGCTTTGCGGCCGCGAAACTTCCCGTCGACCAGACTGATCACGCGGACTGGGACGAGGTCGTGTCCGGAAATCTCCGAGCCGCGTTCACCTCTTCCCGCGCCGCGAGGCCGTTACTCGACAAGGGCCGTTCGGCCTCGGTCGTCCACATCTCGTCCGGCATAGCCACGCTCGGCACGCCGGGCTACGGGCCGTACGCCGCATCGAAGGCCGGCGTCATCGCGCTGACCAAGACGTTGGCCCAGGAATGGGCGCCGTCGATCCGTGTCAATGCCGTCGCGCCATCCGCCGTCGATACCGCGTTCCTGCGTGGCGGTACCGGGCGCGGCCGCGAGGACGGGCCGCCGGAACGGCTGGACCTGGACGCCTACGAACAGCGCGTTCCGCTTGGCCGGATCGCGACGCCGGCCGATATCGTGGGCCCGATCCTGTTTCTGCTCGGCCCGGCCTCCGCCTACCTGACCGGCCAGACCTTGCACGTCAATGGCGGGCTTTTGATGCCCTAGGGACCATCCATGTCGCACACCTCACCAACCACCGTCACCAGCTTCATCGATGGCGCCTCCGTCGCGCCGGCGGGCGAACCCCTGCCGGTCTTCTATCCGGCGTCGGGCGAGAAGATCAGCGAACTGCGCGAGGCCGACGCCACCGAGGTCAATCGGGCGGTCAGCGCCGCGCGCAAGGCGTTTGATCACGGCCCGTGGCCTGGGCTGGGCACCGACAAGCGCCAGGACATCCTGCTGAAGATCCGCCAGGTCGTGCTCGACCATGTCGACGAATTGGCCCTGCTGGAATGCCTGAACACTGGCCTGGTCCTGCGCGAATTGAAGGACCGGCACGTCGCCCGTGCCGCCTACAATTTCCGATTCTTCGCCGAATTCATCGGCCAGATGGCCGGCCAGGTCTATGGTCAGAACCCGGCCTATCAGACAATCGTCACGCGCGAGCCGGTTGGCGTCGCCGGCCTGATCGCGCCCTGGAATGCGCCCTTGGCGCTGGCCAGCATGAAGGTCGCCGCGGCGATTGCGTTCGGCAACACCTGCGTCCTGAAACCGTCCGAACAGACGCCCTTGGCGTTGGCCCGCTTCGTCGAACTGCTGCACGAGGCCGGCCTGCCCGACGGTGTCGTCAACCTGGTCAACGGCAGGGGGGCGGTCACCGGCCAGGCGCTGGTCGACCATCCAGGCGTCAACCTTGTCTCCTTCACCGGCGGCACTGAGACCGGCCGCCAGATCATGGCCTCGGCCGGCAGACGGCTGGTGCCGACCACCATGGAGCTGGGCGGAAAATCGGCCAACATCATCTTCGACAGCGCGGATATCGACCAGGCGCTGAACGGCGCTTTGCTTGGCATCTTCTCCAACAACGGCCAGCAATGTCTCGCCGGCAGCCGCATTCTGGTCCAGCGCAGCATCGCCGAGGATTTCATCGAGCGCTTTGTCGCCCGCGCCGAACGCATCCGCGTCGGCGACCCGATGGCGGACGATACGGAACTCGGCCCCTTGGCGTCCGAGCCCCATATGCGCCGCGTTCTCGGTTACGCCGACATCGCCACATCCGAAGGTGGCCGCCTGCTCACGGGCGGCCAGCGACGGGACGATCTCGGCTCCGGGTACTACGTCACCCCGACCGCCGTCATGGCCCCGAACAACGACGCCCGTGTCTGCCAGGAGGAAATCTTCGGCCCCTTTGCCAGCTTCCTCACCTTCGACACGGTCGACGAAGCCATCGCGTTGGCCAACGCCTCCACATTCGGCCTCGTCTCCTACGTCTGGTCCAACGACCTGCCGACGGTGATGCGTGCCACGAACGAAATCCGCGCCGGCGTCGTCTGGGTTAACACCCCCATGATGCGCGAACTTCGTGCCCCCTTCGGCGGCTACAAGGACTCCGGCGTCGGCCGCGAGGGCGGGGAGGCGTGCCGGGATTTCTATACCGAGCCGAAGACGGTCTCGATCCCAACAGCGCCACTGGCGTTGCGGCGGTTGGGCGATAGCTGATCGTACACTCTAGGCGCCACGCGCCCTGGAAGTTACCGTGCGCGCGTCGTCGGGCAGCTTGTTTGCCCTCCAAGCGATGTGGCCGTCGGGGCGAACCAGCACGTAGCGCTTCCCGTACGTTCCGATCATTGCCGGGTCTTCCATGGCAACGACATCGAGAGGAAGCCCGGCGGCTTGAGCCTGATCGGCGAAGCTGGACGCCCCTGAATCGTCGCCACTTAGCACCAACAACGTAAATCCGTCTTCAAACAAATCGAGCGACGAGCGCCCGTCTTCCAGCCAGACATGCGGCGCGCGGCTGCCGGGCCAGGTGGAGGGGACGACGACGGCGGTGTCGTCCGGCGGTTCCGGGCTGCCGTCAGGCACGCAGATGGGTGAGTCAGCATAACGGTAGCCGAGATGCGTGCCGGCGGAATTGAACTGGCGGGCGAGCCATTTGATTTTGGCCGCCAGCTCCGCGCGCATGGCGTCGCCGTCCGCGCCGTCGCGATCGATGTCCGGCGGGGTTTCGGCCATGATCAGGTCGATCTTGTCAGAATTTGTGGCCGAGATCAGTGAATTGCGGATCGCGATGGGCTTGCGCTCGGCCTCGTAAGCATCGAGCAGGCGGGGGCCGCCCCAGCCGCCAAGCGTGCCAGCCAGCTTCCAGGCCAGATCGCAGGCATCGCCGATGCCGGTGTTCATGCCGACGCCGCCGGTCGGGGCGAACAGATGGGCGGCGTCGCCGGCCAGGAAGATGTTGCCGACTCGCCATTTGGCCGCGATCGACTGGTGATGATGCCAATGGGTGACGTCCAGCAGGTCGAAGTCGAACGGCTTGCCGACGGCACGGGTCAGCACCAGTGCTGGGTCCAGGTCGCTTGTCTCCTTGGCCGGGTCGAGGAAGTAGTACTGGTAATTCCACAGTTCCTTGCCGTCGATGGCCGTGAAGACGCCGAAGCTGTCGTCGGCAAAGACGAAATAGAGGTTGGCGACGCCCAGCCCGTGGACGTTCAGGAAGTCGGGCGCCCGGAAATAGAAGCTGGTATTGGCGCGCATGGCGCCGCGTCCGTTCATTGGGATGTCCAGCGCCTTGCGCACCCGGCTGGTGCCGCCGTCGCAGGCGACCATGTAGCGGGCGCGGACCTGGTGCCAGGTGCCGTCTCGTTCCGCCACGATGCTGGCCGTCACGCCGTCGCTGTCCTGCTCGAAGCTCTCCATCCGCCAGCCGCGCATGAAGTTCAGCGTCGGGGCCAGGCGCAAGGCCTCGTCGACCAGCACGGGCTCCAGGTTCTGCTGGCCGATCTGGGTCTTGCCATAGGGCGACCAGGCCAGCTCGCGAAAGCGCTTGGCGGCCTCTGGATCGCGATTGCGGACCTGGTCGATCGAGGGCGAGGTGAAGCGGTAAAGCTCCTGCTTCGCTAGCCTCGTGGCGAAGATGATGAAATAGTTGTGTTCCGGTGGCAGGGCCTTTTGGTAGATCGCCTCGTCCAGCCCCCAGCGCCGGTAAAGCTCCATCGAGCGGGCGCCGAGCAAGGTTGCCTTGGGGTGTTCGGTGGTCGTTTCACGCCGCTCCACCAGGATGCAGTCGATGCCGCGCCTCGCCAGATCAATGGCCAGAGTCAGCCCGACGGGGCCGCCCCCGACGACCAGCACGGACGTTTCCAAAGCCATCGCAACCTCACCATTGCCCAACGCGCTCAGAATTGTATTATGAATAATACAGGTGTGTCCGTCGATGCATAAGGCGGGCCGCCTCAATGGGCGAGGCTAAGCGAAGGGAAACGGCGATGAAGTATCTCATGGTGGGGGCTGCGGCGGCAGCCATTTTGACCGGCGCAATAGTGGCAAGCGCGCAGGAGCATTCGATCCGGGTCGGCTCTTTCACGCCGGAGGGCGCCGTCGGCGTCCAGAACGTCATGATCCCGTGGATGGAGGCGGTTCAGGACGAACTCGGCGATCGGGTTGAACTGACGGGCTTTTGGGGTGGCACGCTCGGCCCCGATCCGTTTGCTCAGTATGAGCTGGTGCGCGACGGTGTCATTGATGTTGCGTGGATCTTGCCCGGCTATACGCCCGGCCAGTTCCCGCAACTGCAGATCACCGAACTGCCGTTCACGGTGCAGTCGGGCGAGGAGGCGTCGACGGTGGCCTGGCGTCTTTATGAGACCGGGTTGCTGGACGGTTTTGACGATGTCCATGTGCTGTCCATCTGGACGCCGGACATCACGAACATCCATCTGACCGAGCCGGTCGAGGATCTCAGTGACCTTGAGGGTTCAGCCCTGCGCACGGCGGGCGCGACCCAGGCCCTGTTCGTCGAGGCGATCGATGCGGCACCGCAAACGTTGGGCTCGGTCGAGGCCAACGAGGCCATGTTGCGCGGCACGATCGACGGCCAGCTGCAGGGCTGGACGGGCATGCGGACGTTCGGCGGTTTCGCCGTTTCCGACGCGACCTACATGGTGCCGCTGGGCGCAAGCCCGTTCCTGCTGTTGATGAACCTGGACACGTGGGACAGCCTGCCGGAGGACGTGCAGGAGGTGATGATGCGCCACGCCGGTGAAGGGCTGGGCGCCTATGGCGGCAGTCGCTATGACGCGATCACCCAAGACATCATCGCCGCCCAGCGCGAGGAAGGTCACACCATCATCGAGGCCAGCCAGGACGACATCGCGGCCTACGCCGATCAGTACAGCGATGTACATGATCGTTGGATCGAGCAGCACGACAATGGTCAGGAGATCTACGACACGTTCATTCAGCTACTGAACGACTATCGCAGCGGCGGCTGAAACCGCCGGGGCCGACAAGCGGACCGGCCGGCAATGTCGTTCCTGTTGCGAACGCGGGCGCTGCTTGACAGGGTCACGCGGCTGGTGGCGATCGTTGGCTTTAGCGGCCTCGTCGCCATCAGCCTGCTGACCATGTATGACGGCATTGCGCGCTACACAGAACTGGCGCGCATCCCCGGCTTCAACGATTTCGGCGAGGTCATCTTCGCCGTCATCATCGCGAGCTGCTTTCCGGCAGGTTTGTTGAAGAACCAGAACATCACCATCACCGTCCTGGGCAAGCTGACCGGCCGCCGGAGCCATGCGGTGCTGAGCCTGTTCGGCGCGCTGGCCACGCTGGCGGTCTTTATTCTGTTCGCCTGGGCGCTTGGCCTTCGGGCCGACGGCCTCGCCGGGCGCGTGACCCAGACGGGGTACATGGCTGTCGCACCGTGGTGGTGGGCCACCTTCGTGCTGATCGTCTCCGCGACCTTGGTGCAGGTCTGGGTCGTGCTGGCGCGCTTCGCCGAGCTGGTGACCGGTGAGCCGTTGGTCGATGACCGTGGCGGCGCCACCGAGCATGGCATTGAGGAAGGCCTGATCGACGAGGGGGCAGAGCAGCACCCGGAAAGCTCCGGGGGGCGTTTCCGCTAGTGGACGGTTTCACCCTGGCGATGGTCGGGCTGGCGGTCATGTTCGGCCTGATCCTGCTTCACGTGCCGATCGGCATCGCCATGGCCGGCGTCGGCTTCTGGGGTGTCGTCGAGTTCACGAATTGGCGCGCCGGCCTGTCCGTGGCCTCCAGCGAGGTCAGTTCGGCCATCGGCAATGAAGGCTTTGCGGTCATCGCCCTCTTCCTGTTGATGGGGGCCTTTGCCAGCGTCGCCGGGCTGTCGGCGGATATCTTCCGCATCGCAAACGCCTTTGTCGGGCACAGGCGTGGCGGTCTGGCCCAGGCCACCGTCGCCGGGTGCGGCGGCTTCGGGGCTGTCTGCGGGTCGTCGGTGGCGACCACGGCGACGATGGCGCGCATCGCCTTGCCCGAAATGACCCGGCGCAACTATCAGCCCCATTTCGCGGCCGGCGCGGTGGCCTCGGGTGGGACGCTGGGCATTCTGATCCCGCCATCGGTGATCATGGTGCTCTACGCCGTGTTGACCGAAAACTCGCCGCTGACCCTGTTTGCCGCCGGGTTGATCCCGGGCCTGATCGCCATTGCGCTCTATTTCGTCGCCATTGAGATCTACGTCCGGATCTGGCCGGAGTCCGGGCCGGCGGCCGATCGGCTGACCTGGGCGGAGCGGGGCCGGGCGGTGGCCCAGTCCTGGCGTGCGATCGTGATCATCGCGGCGGTTTCGGTCGGCATCTATTCCGGCATCTTCACGGTGATCGAGGCGGCCTCGGTCGGTGCCGGCCTGACCCTGATCTTCGCGGTTCTGTCCGGCCGTATGACGCGCCGGATCTTTTTCGACAATTTGCTGGAGACCGCCGGCAATACCTGCCTGATCTTCGTCATCATCATCGGCGCGAAGATCTTCCGCACCTTCATGGGCTACACCCGCGCGCCCGAGGCGTTGGTCGACTGGATCGAGATGATCGGGCTGGAGCCGTTCGCGATCATCCTCGTCCTGCTGCTGATGTACATCATCCTGGGCAGCATCTTCGACACCGTCGCGGCGATGGTCATTACCTTGCCGTTCGTCTATCCGCTGGTGGTCGACACCTTGGGTTACAACGCCATCTGGTGGGGCATCATGATGGTCATGGTGATGGAGGTCGGCATGATCACGCCGCCGATCGGCATCAACGTGTTCGTGCTCCACGCCGTCGCCAAGAATCTGACTCTGACTCAGATTTACCGCGGCATCTCGCCCTTCCTGATCGCCGACTTCATCCGCCTGTTCCTTGTCGCCGCGATCCCCGCCTTGGCGCTCGCCTTGCCCGCCTGGCTCGGCTATCCGCTGGAATCGGCGGTGGTGCGCTAGCCGTCTTGCCCGGCTTGTGCCCAGCGCACGCGGTCCGGTTCTATGGTTACCATCACCTGGTCGCCCGGCGCGACGATCGCATCGCGGGCGACCAGAAGACGGATCTTTGCACCCCCGACACGAACGACGTAACGCACCCGCGTGCCCATGAAGACACGCGCCTCGACCACGCCGTGGAACGACAGGCCGTCGCCGCCAAGACGCAGATCTTCCTGCCGCATTACCAGAAGAGAGCTGTCATTCGGCGCTGAGATGTTCAGGACCTGACCATCGGCCAGCTGGACGCCACCGGGGTCGACGGACACCTGCACGACGTTGGCCGCGCCCAGAAAATCGGCGGCGAACGGCGTGCCCGGGTCGTCGTAGATTTCGTCGGCCGGCGCATCGCGCTCTACCGAGCCGTCGCGCATCAGCACGACACGGTCCGACAGGCTCAGCGCTTCTTCCTGGTCGTGGGTGACGAAGATCGTGGTGAGACCCAGGCGGCGGTGCAGGTCTTGCAGCTCGATCTGCATGTCCTCGCGCAGGCGGGCGTCGAGGTTCGACAAAGGCTCGTCCAGCAAGAGGACGCGCGGCTGATAGACGATGGCGCGCGCCAGGGCGACGCGCTGTTGCTGGCCACCGGAAAGCTGGCGCGGGCGGCTGTCGGCCAGGTGGTCCAGCTTGACCAGCGCCAGGGCCTCGTGGGCGCGCTGTCGCTGGTCGGCGGTACTGGACGACCCCTGCATGCGCAGCGGAAAGCGGACATTCCCCAGTACGGTCATGTGAGGCAACAGCGCGTAGGACTGAAACATCATGGCCAGGCGACGCGCCTCAGGCGGCAGCCGGGTCACGTCGCTGCCGTCGATCACCACGCTGCCACCGTTGGGCGTTTCCAAACCGGCGATGATGCGCAGCAAGGTGGTCTTGCCACAGCCCGACGGGCCCAGCAGCGAGACGAAAGTGCCGCGTTCGATCGACAGCGAAATACCGCGCAGCGCCTCGAAAGTGCCGAAGCGCTTGGTGATGTCGGAAAGCTCCAGAAAGCTCATCCTGCCACCCGCCTCAAGCCCAGGAACCGTTCGATGGCGACGATCAGCACGATGGTTAGAAGGATCATCAAGGTCGAGACCGCTGCCACCGCCGGTGTCGGCGAAAACTCAAGCTGGCCGTAGATGCGCATGGGCAGCGTTTCGACGCCGGGTGAGCGCAGGAACAGTGCCACCACGGCCTCATCGAAGCTGACGTTGAAGGCGAAGAAGCCGCCGGCGATGATGCCGGCCCGCGCCTGCGGCAGGACCACGAACCAGAGCCGCTGGACCGGACGCGCACCCATCGTCCGTGCCGCCTCCTCGATCTGAGGGTCGGCATCGGACAGCACGGCCGCCACCGTTCGCACGATGTAGGGCACGGTGATCACCGTGTGGCCGACCCACAGGGCGACCAGGGATGGCCCGCCGAAATAGATCGACGCAACGATCAGCAGGCCGATGCCGAAGATGATCGTCGGCAGCACCAGAGGCGACAGGAACAGGGCCGCCAGAACCGATGTGCCGGGCAGCACCCGGCGATGCAGTGCGATTGCAGCCGCCGTGCCGATCACGACCGATGACGCGGTAACCGCCGTTGCCAAGATCAGGCTCGTCCGGGCGGCGTCCAGATACGCCGTCGAGGCCAGAACCTCGCCGTACCAGCGCAGCGAAATGCCCTGGGGCGGAAACGTCAGAAAGCTGCCGGCCGTCACCGACGCAGCCGCGACGATCGCCAGCGGCAACAGCATGAAGACCAGGATCAGCAGCAGGAGGAAGCCGCCGCCGATCAGCGCACTTGCCGGAAAACGCTTAACCATGGCGCCGCCTCGTCAACGCCAGATAGGGGATCAGGAGGCCGAGTACGGCCGCCAGCAGCAAGGTCGACTGCGCGGCCGCGAAGTTCCAGTCCAGCGTGCTGGTCGCCTGCTGGTAAATCGCCCCCGCCATAACGGGCAGACGCACGCCGCCGACCAGGTTGGGCGTGACAAACGAGCTGATCGACAGGGCGAACACCAGCAGTGAGCCGGAGACCAGGCCAGGCGCGCTAAGCGGTAGGACCACGTGCCGAAGTGTCCGGTAGAAGCCGGCCCCCATGGTCCGCGACGCCTCTTCCAAATGGGGGTGGATCGTGCTGATCACGCCCAGCGTCGTCAGCGTCATGAACGGCAACAGCACCTGCACCATGGCGATCAAGATGCCGGTTTCGGTGTGCAGCAGGGTGGCCTCGCGGGCGCCGAGGCCGGTCAGCGACAACAGGTCGGCCACGGGGCCGCCACGACCCAGCGCGATGATCCAGCCGAAGGTGCGCACCACGACGCTGGTCATCAGCGGCAGCACGGTCAGCAACAGCAGTGTGTAGCCGACGCTGCGCGGCGTTCGCGCCACCACGTAGGCCAACGGAAGTCCGATCACCGCGGTGGCCAGCGTGATGATCACCGACAATCGAAAGGTTCGCCAGGCGACCCGCAGATAGTAGTCGTCTTCGAAAAACCGGGCGAAATTGGCCCAGATCGACAGCCCGTCCTCGGGCGGTACGATGCTGAGGACCAGGATCTGGCCGACGGGAAACAGAAAGGCGCCGATCAGCAAGGCCGCGCCGGGGCCAATCAGCAGGATCGATTCGCCGGAGGCCCCGGCGTCGCGCTCGGCTCGTCTCAACAGGTGCGGCACGCGGACCGCACGCAGCCGACCGCCCCCTCTCTATTGCGCGATGGCACGGTTCCAGGCATCGGTCCAGTCCGACCGCTGCGCGTTGACGACGACCGGGTCGAAGCGGACCAGGTTGGCCGCGGCCTCGTCGCCATAGACAACCTGTCCCGCCAGATCGACCGGCAGTTCGACCGTGCTGTTCGTCGGCGAATAGCGCAGCGCCTCGGCCCAGCCGGCCTGGACCGCCGCGCTGATCGACATGTCGACGAACGCCCGCGCCAACTCTTCATTCGGCCGGCCGGCGACGACGTTGGCCGTGATGTAGATGCCGGGCGAACCTTCTGAGGGCTGGATGAAGTCGATCGGCAAGCCCGCCTGCTGCAGCGTGTAGGCATAATCTTGAGCGTAAGCCGCCAGGCTCGTCGCGTCTTGGGCAAACGCCTGCTGGAACTCCGGCGAAGAGCTCAGGATCTGGGCGCCATTGTCCAGCAATTCCGTTACCGCATCAAGGCCCGGTTGAATATCGTCCAGCGTGCCGCCGCGTACCTGGTTCAGCATCAGGAGCGTCAGCAGGCCGTACGTGTTGGTGATGTCCGCGATCGCCACATCTTCGCCGTTTGAGGCCGAGAACAGGTCGTTCCAACTCGTCGGCGCCGTTTCGCCATCGCTCAACAGCCCCAGAACCGCGACGGAGTAGACGGGGCCCTGGCCTTGCTCCAACCCTTCGACCGCGAACGGGTAAAGCTGGCTGTAGTTGCTGAGCTGATCGGGCATGATTGGCGCCAGCAGCCCCTCCGCCGCGGCCGTCACCTCCTGACCGCCGGAGAAATGGATGACGTCGAACTGCGGGTTGCCCGCCTGGGCGCGCAGCTGGGCCAAGGCGTCGGCCGAGTAGGCGGTCACCACCTCGACCTCGACATTGTACATCTGCTCAAACGGCTCGATCACCAGCCGGCGGTGTGCCTCTTCGTAGGCGCCGCCGAAGGAGTTGATGACGAAGGTCTCCTGCGCCATCGCCGTGCCGGCCAGCAGGCTCGCCGCAGCGGCGACCAGTGCGCCTTTCGATACGTGTGTCATGTTCTGTCCCTCCTCTCCCGTTCAAAGATGCAACGCCGACGCCCTTACTCGGCGCGGCCTAGCTCCACCGTCTTTGCGCCGTTCCATCGGATATCGCGGCAGGCCTCTTGAAACGGCGCGAGATTGTCCGTGATGCGGCCGAAGATCGTCACCGGGGTCCAGCCCAGCGGGCCGAAGGTGCGGCCGCCATTGTCGTAAAAGATGCCGATCTCCCACAGGTCGAAGTCGAGGCCGCGCATCATGTTCTTGGTCTGATAGAAGAACAGGCAGTCGCCCGCGCTGGTGATGCAGTCCTGGTTTTCGGCCGGCAGCGTCTTCGGGTCGAACGTTTGGGCTTGTTCCGGCAGGCCCAGCATGATCTCCGGCCCGGCATACATGGCGTGAAGCGCCGGCGATTGGATCGGCTTTGCCAGCGCGTCCCAAATCGCGTTGCTTGTGACGGGTGCCGCATCCTCGTTCAGGGTGATGATCGCCCGCACGTCGGCGTCGATGAAGCTGGCATAGAGACGTCGGGCCATCCGGGTCGCATCCTTGTTGCTTGACAGCACTTACCTGGATGCTCTCAGCCCATACCGATATTGTCCAATTGGAAGTTTTCGGCGAAACCGATAGAATTTCTTTATCGGCTCGGAACCCAGCCGAAACCGTTCGGTAGGTTCCGACACAAGTCAGACGCGACCTCGCGCGCCTTGTCGATAACCGCCTCGTTGACCGGCGACGGTTGGCCGGCGGCGGCAACGGCGACAATTTCGATCGGGTCCAGTGGCGCTTCGGCATTCAGACGCACCAATCGGCCCTCGTCGATCGCGGGCAAAAGGGCAGCCGGCGGCATAGCCGCGATCCCCAGCCCGTCCGACACCAGACGCACCATGGTCATCAGAGAGTTGGCGGTGCTTTTGTGGGCCAGCCAGCCTTCCTGTCGCTCGAAATAGTGCTCCAGAATGGCGTTCGGCGGGGTTCCGAACGGAAAGGTGATGATCGGCATGCGTTCCAGTTCCGCCTTGGCCAGCGGCCGATCCGACGGCGTCATGTCGGGCCCGCCGAACCAGTCCATGGCGAAGGCGCAAATCGTCACCTGCCACAGGGTTGGGTCGAAGGGCAGGGCAAGGGTGAACGCGATGTTGATCGCGTCGTCGCCTAGCTGAGCCAGCAGGTTGGCGGTGGAGTCGACAACGATGTCCAACAGCAGATCGGGGTGTTCGCGCCGCAGCCCCTCGACCAGGTCCGGCAGCCAGGTCTCCGTCACCGTGTCGATGATGCCGATGCGCACCCGGCCCCGGATGGGGCTCGCGGCCGCCAGGTCGGCCTTGGCTTCGGCATAGAGCCGGGTGACGCGCTCCGCATAGGGCAGGAACCGCCGGCCTTCCGGCGTCGGCGTGACCTTGGTGGCGCCGCGTTCCAACAGCGCGCAGCCTAGCTCCTTCTCCAAGGTCTGAATTCGGCTCGACATGGCGGGCTGGCTGACATGCAAGCGCTGCGCAGCCTTGCGAAAACTGCGCAGACGGCACAGCCAGACAAAGCTTTCCAGATGGCGGATGTTCACTGGCCCGACCCCGATCTGAACGGTTGGCCAGCTTAGGCCGGTCAGGCGTCTTCGGCCAAGGCGGGGATCTGGGCCAGCCGGTCCTGCCAGCCGCTCAGCAGCGGGTCGTCCTTGGTCGGCGTCCAGCCCATCACGTGGTGGCTGAGGCGCCAGGCCAGGCAGTAGTTCGACGATACGATCGGCACGCCCAACCGGTCGCGCGCCTGGTCGATCACCTTTAAGGACGGCATGCCTGTGCCGGTGAGCAGCAAGGCGTCGGCGCCGTTCAGGTCGAACCGCTCCAGCGCGCCCAGCGCGGTGTCCGCCGTGATGCCATAGATCGCGCGCGTGTCGCCCGTGCCGATATCGATCGTGGTGTGGGCGGTGATGGTCAACCCGTTGTCGCGCCAGAAATCCAGGCTGGCCTCGCCCAGCTTGCCGGGGTAGGGCGCGGCGATCGCGATCGACGCAATGCCCAGCGTCTCACACGTCTGCAGCAAGGCCTCCGCCGCCGATTCCACCGGGCAGCCCAGCATCTCGGCGGTCTTGTCCTGGATGGCCAGGGCCCGGTCGCGACCGACCAGATAGGTCGAGCCGGTGCAGGCAAAGCCGAACCCGCGCAGCTTCATCGTGTCGAACCGCGCCGCGTAGTCGGGCAGACGTTCGATATAGTCGACCAGCCGCTGCAAACTGTCCGACGCGTCGCTGGTCAGTCGCACCATGTGCAGCGCCGCGCCCGGCGGCATCAGCAGCGCCATCTCCGGCTCCACGGTCGGGTTGGCCTGCGGGGTGGCAATGCCGATCCGGCCGCGGGTGGCATAGTCGGGCGCATGGTCGGCAACGGGGACGCCTGTCGGCATGATCGGGTTAGCTCCTGATGTTGGGGTCCATGGATTGTCAGCCGCCGGACAGACAGTTTGCGCGGCGACGCTCCGGCGGCTTGTGGTGGCGGGGCAGCGCTTGGTGCTGCCCCGTCAGTCTATCAACCTTGCAAGCGCATTTGGGCATTCTCGAACGGCATGCCCTCATCGTCTGTTGCTCGTCTCGATTGCTCTTGGAACCCAATGGCCTTGTAGAAGCTGAATGCCGCGGTGTTTTCGGTTTAGACCTCCAGCAGCTCACCCTTCAGGTTCACTGCGTGGGCGACCAGTTTGCGCCCAGTTCCTTGGCCAAGGTGGCGCCCTGCGCTGAAAATCCCTTAGCCGGCGCGATACGGTTCTTCCTGTACAGCGTGGCCAAGGACGATCTTGAGGAACAGACAGGGGATGAACCAATCCAAGCCCGTGCCTAGCGGCAAAAACGACTGACTGCCAAGCAGTGCCAGGACGGTGACGGCGGTAGCTCCCGCGCGGCGCAGGTAAAGTGGCATCGCCAGTATCAACGCCACACCGAGTTGAAGCAGGACGTACCAGACCGCCGCGTTCAGTAGGCTGCCGCCAAAAAAGTAGGCAGCGATCATGGGATGGATGTGTATGGCGGTGAAAAGCGTTGAGTTCTTGGCCAGTCGAGCGCCCAGGCCCTCGCCTGGTCCCGGGCCTGTCTGATAGAAACGCTTGCACGAATTCAGCATGTTGGTGACCGCGCTACCGGCAATGTCAAAGGCAAAAAAGGCGAGAAGGGCGATGCGCCATCCTTCAGCCACCGGCACGCCCCGGTAGTGGTTGGCGACAAGGATGAGCCCGGTTAGCAGCGTCGCCATGCCATATGCCAGCAACCGTTCGGCTGGCGTGGCGCCCGTGCCGCAAAGCGGATCGGCCCGACCGGAATAGGTCCACTCGATGGGTGCAGTACGCACGTATTCTCCTCTTCTCTCTTAGGACGCCCAATCGATTGGGCGTGCG
Organism: Pseudomonadota bacterium; assembly: GCA_039819285.1. Taxonomy (GTDB): domain Bacteria; phylum Pseudomonadota; class Alphaproteobacteria; order DSM-16000; family Inquilinaceae; genus JANQGH01. Next base: position 6,461 of record JBCBSH010000040.1, on the reverse strand, counting down.
GGATATCCAAAGACGATCGATCATGACCGCCCGGTCATTCATCAACCTGGATTTATTATGACCGATCGGTCACTGAAAGAGGGTGCGTCAATTATGACCAATTGGTCATAATAAATGTTTTTACTATAGTTGGTTATGAGCTGACTCTCGACGTTGCGAAGAGGATCGGACGGAGATGCCGAAGATCGTGAACAAGGAAGAAAGGCGCCATGATATCCTAGAGGCGGCCATGGGTGTGTTTGCGGACAAGGGCTATCATGCCGCTTCCGTCAAAGACGTGGCGGAGGCGGCCGGCCTGGCAAAGGGCACAATCTACATCTATTTCGAAAGCAAGGACGCAATGACAATCGCAATTGTCGATCGTCACTTTGCAGGCCTTATGAAACAGATCACGGGCGGCGCGCTATGCGATACGCTCGACGGCTTTCTGGAACATTTAAGGACGACAATGGATGTTCCGGCTGATCAGGCATCCTTTCATCGCGTGTTCTTCGAAGTATTTGGCCCCAGCTTTGCGTCGGATGAGTTTACGGAGCATGTAGCGCGGTTTTTTGATCGGTTGGGCGCCCACTACGCAAGGCAGATAGCGCATCTTCAAGAGCTGGGAGAAATTGCCAAAAACCTCAACGGGCCGTCGGTCGGTCGGGTGCTTGCGAGCATGCTGGACGGTGTCGTGCTGCATCGGGGGCTATTCGAAATCTCACAAACGCGATATCGCCGCATGATCGGCGAGGCCATCGCCATGTTGGGCTCGGGCCTACGGCCTCAACACCCGGTAGATAACGGAACGGGTGTGATCCAATCGGATTGACGGCCCGCCCAGACCGAATGCTGCGACATCGAATGCCTGAAGCATTCGCGAGTAACACCCTTAGAGAGAACTCCCATGAACATCTGGATACTCAGTGTTGCCTTCATCACCTCGGCCGCATTTGTCGCCCATGTCGTCGTCGGTACAAAAGAAACGGCCACCGTAGCGCCCGCCTCGGCGGACGATCGGCTGACCATGAACTGGGTCCAAGCGATGTGCGCATTTCAAATGCTGTCCGTTGATATTCTGGTCGTGGCTGCTGCACTTTTTGCCGTTGCGCTATTTGATTTTGGGCCGATCGAGCGCCCGATCGTGCTTTTACTCAGCCTTCTCTTCCTTGCTTGGGGGCTGGTTTGGCTCGTCCAATTGCGATGGCTCAACAAGCCGGCGGCGAGTTTGTTGCGGTTGCCACACTGGATTGTTTGGTTTCTTTGTGCCGGACTTCTCTACCTCGGAAGTTGAAACCGGGCGCCGGGGCGTCGTTCGAAAATGGCAGCCAAAGCGGATGTTGTACGCGTCACACAAGCGGCCGTCGCTGGCCTCGGCCCACGCCTCAGGATTTTGTCTTGGCCCTTAGTTCGCAGCGGCTGCCTGCCGCAGCCCCTCAATCATGGAACTGCGTAAAAGGAATCCCTTTGACTTCACGGGATCGTCCGCGATGGCCTGAAGCTCGGCGAGATGCGCACGGCGCCGCTCCGGATCGCGTTCCTGCATGCGGGCGCGGTTGCGGTCGGCTTGGGCCAGGATCTGGCTTTCGGCGATCGGGCGTCTCTGGCGGACATAGCGGTCCAGCAGGCCGGGATCGGCGCCGCGCCAGACCTGGATCAGCAGGTCGGTCAGGCAGAACGCGTCGTGGATGCCGCCATTCATGCCCATGCCGCCAGACGGGCTGTTCAGGTGGGCTGCGTCGCCGGCCAAGAGTATGCGCCCGACCCGATAGTCTTCGACGATGCGCTGATGAATGCGGTAGGGCCGCACCTCCAGGACTTCATAGGGCACGGGCGTCGCGACGATCCGCTGCAGCTTCGCCTCCATCGCCGCGGGCGTCAACGCCTGTTCCACCGTCTCTCCCTCGTCCGGATAGAGGCTGGCGCGCCAAACGCCGGGCAGCCGCAGCAGCGAGAACGTGCCGTCCTTCGACCAGACATAGTTGACGTTGGACAGCCCCTCCAGATGGTCATGGAACGGGAAGGTCGTGGTCGCCAGGAACGTGGTTTCCGGATAGGTCTTGCCGGACAGCTTCAGGCCGACTTCATCGCGAACCGTGCTCTTCGACCCGTCGGCGGCGATCAGATAGGCGCCAGGCATCTGCCGGGTCGCGCCGTCGATCTCAACCGTCGCGATGACGCCGTCGGCATCCTGCTCGACGCCCGTGACTTTCGCAGAAAAGTGGCACTCCGTATCGCCATTGCGGGTCAGCCAGTCCAAGGCAAAACCGCCGAACTTGTGCTGTTCGCACTGCAGACGATACGGATGGTGGGTCTCTTCCGACAGGATGGAAAGGTCGAAGACCGCGCGGTCGCCGGTCTCGTGATCGCGAATCTGCCACGTGGGCGAGACCAGCCCGGCCTCGATTAGCCGATCGGTCAGACCGTAGGGCTGCAGCATGTCCAAGGTCGGCGGATGCCAGGTTGAGGCACGCAGATCGTGCGGCAAGCCTGGGCCAGCCTCGAACAGAACGGTGGGAATGCCGGCCTCCGACAGCCGGATCGCGGAGATCAGGCCAACCGGCCCGGCCCCGACGATGATCACCCGCTGCGTGTTCGCCATATCCCGCCATCCTTCGAAAATTTGTATCTATTATGATACATTTCGGCCGGCGGTCCAGCGGGGAGTCGCTAATTTCTATTGGCTCTTCTGGCTACTGGCTGTTCGGGACGGCCCAGGGACGTCTGGTGCGATCGAATGCGACCCAATCGGCGATCTCCTGCCGGTGGCGCAAGGTCAGATCAATATCGTCGCGCCCCTCGATCAACTGCGTCTTGTGATTAGACAGCACGTCGAACGGCAGTTTGTGGCCGTCTAGGTCGATGGTCTGGGTCCGCAGATCGACCTTAATGGATCGGCCCGGGTTCGCTTCCGCCGCTGCGGTCAGCCGTCTGGCGGCCCCGTCGTCGACCCGCGCGGGCAGAAGGCCGTTTTTCACGGCGTTGTTGGTGAAGATGTCGCCAAAGCTGGGCGCGATCACGCAGCGCAGCCCGAAATCGACCAGCGCGTAGACCGCCGCCTCGCGCGACGAGCCACCGCCGAAATTGCGCCCGGCCACCATGATCTGGGCGCCCGCATAGGCCGCATCATCAAGGGCAATCCCGCCGCGCGGCTGTCCCTGCTCGTCGAAACGGACGTCGCGCAGGAGATAGTCGCCATAGCCCTCGGCGCGGGATTTGCGCATGAAACGCGCCGGGATGATCTGGTCGGTATCGACATTGGCCATGGGCAAGGGCACGACGACGGCGGCAAGCGTTGTGAAGGGCTGCATCCAGGTTCCGCCTATATCCCGCCGCGCCCGGCCAGCATGGGTCTGACATCCGTCAAATGGCCGGCGACAGCGGCGGCCGCCACCATGGCCGGGGACATCAGATGCGTGCGGGCACCGGGGCCCTGCCGGCCGCGGAAATTCCGGTTGGTCGTCGACGCGCAGCGTACGCCGGGCGGTACGATATCGCCGTTCATGCTGACGCACATCGAACAGCCGCTGTCGACCCATTCCAGGCCGGCTGCGGTGAAGATCCGGTCGAGACCTTCTTCCTCCGCCTGGCGCTTGACGGCCTGTGATCCGGGCGCAACGAGACCGGGCACCCTGGCGCGCCGGCCGGACAAGACCGACGCCGCGCTGCGCAGATCCTCGATCCTGGCATTGGTGCACGAACCGATGAAGACATGGTCGATCGCGATGTTCTCCAGCGGCGTGCCCGCCTTCAAACCCATGTAGTCCAGCGCCAGTTCGAGATGCCGGCCCTGTTCCTCGCTCGTTGCCGAGGCTGGCGTTGGCACGCTCCCCGTGATGGGCAACGCGTCTTCCGGGCTGATGCCCCAGGTCACGATCGGCGCGATTTCCGCCGCGTTCAGGGCGATCTCCTCATCAAAGGCCGCCCCGTCGTCGCTCACGAGCAGCCGCCAATCCTCGACCGCGCGTTCAAACAGGGACCCGGCCGGCGCATAGGGACGGCCCGCCAAGTAAGCGAACGTGGTCTCGTCCGGCACCACCATGCCGAAGCGTGCCCCGGCCTCGATCGTCATGTTGCACAGGGTCATCCGACCCGCCATCGACAGGTCGCGAACGGTCGAACCGGCATATTCCACGGCGTGGCCGGCCGCCCCGTTGGCGCCGATTCGGGCAATGATCGACAGAATGACGTCCTTGGCGCCGATGCCGTCGGCGAGATCACCGTCGACAGTGATCCGCATTGGCTTCGGCCGCCTTTGCCATAAGGTCTGGGTTGCCAGCACATGCGACACATCCGAGGCGCCGATGCCGAAGGCAAGCGCCCCGAACGCGCCATGGGTTGCCGTGTGGCTGTCGCCGCAAACGATCGACAGGCCGGGCAAAGTCAGGCCTTGCTCGGGTCCGACCACATGGACGATGCCTTGGCGCGGGTCGTTGAGGCCGAACATTTGCAGCCCATGGTCGGCGGCATTCTCGGCCAACTGGTCGATCATCCGTGCGACGTCCGGATCGGCCGCGCCTTTCTGGCGCTGACGGGTGGGCACATAGTGGTCGGCGATCGCGAAGGTCAGATCGGGCCGCGCAACCTTGCCCTGGCGCGCCCGCAGCTTGTCGAAGGCATGGAACGAGCCCTCATGCACGAAGTGCCGGTCGATCCAGAGCAGGATGTGGTCCTCATCCTCCTCCAGAATGTCGTGACTGCGCCACAGCTTGTCGAACAGGGTCAGCGGTCTGCCGGTTGTCACCTGGCACCGCCGCGATGTTCCGCCAGATCGTTCCAGACCTCTTGCCGAACGATACTACCGTCGCTGAGTACAAAGCGGTCGATGAAGCGGATGCCGTCAAATGCCGAACCGTCCGGCCATTCCCCAAAAAGCGTACCAATGACGTAGACGGTTGCCGTGGCCCCGTCGCTTGCCGTTTCGGTTTGATCGATCCGCTTTTTGACGCGCCGGTATCGGCCGGCGGCCCAAGCGACCAGGTCCTCCAGGCGCGTCATCTTGCGCCCGCCAGGAAAGATCATCGTGAAGTCGCCCGCCAGCATGGACCGCGCCGTCTCAAGGTCTCGCGCCTCCATTGCGGCCAGAAAGGCGCGCACGGTAGCAACCGCTGTTTGTGGCCCGGTGGCGCTCGGTTGACCCTCGGTCATACCCATTCAATACCCGGCATTGTTTGACTTCGACGGAGAAGCTGTACCATATTTAAGACAGATTCCAGCGGCCCTACAAGCGGGGCCCAAAGATGGGTGGCGAAAGCGCCGCAGGTTTAGGGAGCGTCGGTCGGGTGGCACAGAACGTTTCGGCAGAAGGGCTGGAGCCAACCAAGTCCCGCACCATGTTTCTGGCGCTCGGCGACGCGATATCCAATGGCACGTTTCCTCCGGGTTCACGCCTGCCGGGCGAGTTGAAGCTGGCCGAGCAGTTCAACGTTTCCAGGGTCACCGTACGCCGGGCCATGGCCGAACTGGAGCGCATGGGAATGGTCGACCGCAAGCCGGGTGTCGGCACGGTTGTCGCGGATCGTGGCGGCGTGCAGCCGGTCGTGGCGGATTTTTCCAACGTGCTGAGCCATCTGATGGAGATGGGCCGCACGACGACTGCGCGGCTTTTGGAGTTTGGCTATGGCCAACCGCCCGAGCCGGTTCGCGTGGCCCTGAGACTGGGTGAAGACGAACAGACACAGCGGTCGGTGCGTGTCCGCCTCGTCGATGGCGAGCCGTTTTCCTACCTGACTGCGTACGTGCCCGAGGCGATCGGCGCGACCTATGACCGCGAGGATCTGGCCAAGACGTCGTTGCTGGCGCTGTTGGAACGCAGCGGCGTCGGGGTGGACCATGCCGAACAGACGGTCACCGCGACCCTGTCGACGCCGACGACGGCCAAGGCCTTGACCATCGGGGTCGGCGAGCCGCTTTTGGCAGTGACACGAACCGTATTCAACCCGCAAGGCCAAGGTGTGGAGCATCTTCAGGCGCTTTATCGGCCCAACCATTATCGCTTGCAGATCGCGTTGAACCGGGTGGACGCGGGCGGCACGCGCCAGTGGGAGCCGGTTGCCGAAACCTCGATGGGCTCCAGCAAAAAGCCAGACCCTTGAACAGTTTTCCGTTTCGGGCGGGCCGTTGCCGGCCGCGGTCCGATCATCATTGAAATTAAGTCGATTCAGGACGCAACTCTGTGATATCGCCAAATTCGCTTCGACACAGGCTGACCCAGCGCGACATCTTGCTGGTGCCCGGTGTCTATGACGCGCTGACCGCCAGCCTGGCGGTCGCGGCCGGGTTTGAAGCCGTCTACCTATCTGGTGCGGCGGTTTCCTACACCCGTCTCGGAAGGCCTGATATTGGCCTGACATCCGTTACCGAGATGGCCGAAACCCTGGCGCTCATCCGTGATCGCATTGACCTGCCGGTGGTCATCGACGCAGACAATGGCTTCGGCAACGCGCTGAACGCGCAGCGCACGATGCGCACCTACGAACGCG
>JBCBSH010000039.1:0-24934 GCA_039819285.1 Pseudomonadota bacterium | reverse complement strand
CCCGAAGACGATGAAGGCCGGGACCAGCCAAATGTAGCTGTCCCAATAGGCTGCGACCCCAATCCAGGCGACGCAGATCGTGCCGACTCCGAGCCCACCGATTGCGGGAATTCTTGGTCCGATTTTGTCCGAGATCTTTCCCGCCGGCGGGGCCGCAAAGGGCGTTAGCGCAACGGCCGTCAGCATCGCGATGCCGGCGATCAGCGCGCTCATGTTCAAGTCGTCCTGCAAATACATCGCGCCGAACACCACGACGCTGATCTTGGCAAGCTGCGTCGCAAACAGGATCAGGGTCGAGGCGGCAAAGGCCGGACTGCGAAACAGGCTGACATCGATCAGCGGGTCGTCCCGCCGCAACTCGATCCTGTCGAACAGCACGATGAACACCACCGCGCCCACCAGCGCGGCCAGGCTTGCTACGCTGATCCAGCCCCAATCCGCCCCCTGCATCAGCAGAAGAACCAGCAGCGTAAGCCCAGGTACCAGGGTAAAGAGACCCGCGAAATCGAGCTTTTGACCCTTCTCGCCTTCTGGCAGATCTTTCAGAATGGTCAGCGCCATGGCGATGATGCCGATCGTGATCGGCACATTCACCCAGAAGATAAAGCGCCAGGAGAGAAGATCCGTCAGCACGCCACCGACCAGCGGGCCGGCGGTCAAGAACGCGGTTCCGATCGAAGCGACAACTCCCATCGCCATGCCACGCTGGTCCTTGAACACGACCGAGGCAATCGCAATTGAGATCGGGAATATGAGGGCCGCGGCGGTGCCTTGGGCAGCGCGCGCCGCGATCAGCCAGGCACCACCTTCCGCAAAACCGGCAGCGAGCGACGCCAGCCCGAATATTGCGGCACCGATTATGAACAAGCGCCTCAAACCCACGATATCCGCCAGCTTGCCCCCCGCCGCAGCGAAGCAGGCGAAGGCGAGCATGTAGGCGTTGACCACCCAGTGGGAGGCGGTCTGTGAAATGCCCAGATCGCCGCGAATAGTCGGCAGCGCGACGCCGATGATGGACTCGTCCAGAAGGATCAGCCCGCCCGTACAGCCCAGGCCGATTAGGATGAACCATTTGTGCTTTGGGGCGTCAGCCATCGTCACAAAACGTCAGCTGTGGTCAGGTCGCCTCGGACGGCGCGGATTGCTGAAACAGTCAGCACGTTGCGGCCTCCGAGCTGTGTCACAGGTGAACAACGCCGGCCGAAATTCGGCGGCCGGCTCCCATAACCATGAAGCGATCGGCCGATCCGCGCAACACATCGCATTTCCGTAACGATTGTCGAATGCTAGCTTGCTCGCTGAAATAGAGGTCAACACTTATGTCCACGGAGGAGCGCCAGCCGATGACCGACGAGCGCCCCGAGCATATCGGCAGCTTCGACTACATCATTGTCGGCGCCGGGTCGGCCGGCTGCGTGCTGGCCAACCGGCTGTCGGCCGATCCGATGAAGCGGGTTTTGCTGTTGGAGGCCGGCGGGCGCGACAGCTATTTCTGGATCCGTGTGCCGGTCGGCTATCTGTACACCATGAACAACAAGCGGACCGACTGGTGCTTCAAGACCGCACCGTCGGAGGGCCTGAACGGCCGTGCGCTGGCCTATCCACGCGGCCGGGTGCTGGGCGGCTGCTCTTCGATCAACGGCATGATCTATATGCGCGGCCAGGCGCGGGACTATGACCAGTGGCGCCAGTTGGGCAATGTCGGCTGGGGCTGGGACGATGTGCTGCCGCTGTTTCGCAAGTCGGAGGATCACTACAAGGGCGGCGATGATCTACATGGCAGCGGCGGCGAGTGGCATGTCGACAGCCAGCGCCTGTCATGGCCCATCCTCGACGCCTTTCGCGATGCGGCGATCGAGGCCGGCATTCCGCTGACCGACGATTTCAACCGCGGCGACAATGAGGGCGTCGGCTATTTCGAGGTGAACCAGAAGGGCGGCTGGCGCTGGAGCACGGCCAACGCCTTCCTGCATCCGGTGGCCGACCGCCCCAATCTCACCGTGTTGACCCACGCCCAGACCGACAAGCTGATCATGGACGGTCGGAGGGCCAAGGGCATCGCCTTCCGGCAGAACGGCCAGGCGAAGACGGCATCGGTGCTGGGCGAGTTGATCTTGGCGGCGGGTGCGATCGGCTCGCCGCATCTGCTGCAGCTGTCGGGCATCGGCCCAGGCGCGCTGCTGCAGGACAACGACATCGACGTGGTCCACGACCTTCCCGGCGTCGGCGAGAACTTGCAGGACCACTTGCAGATCCGCACCGTCTACAAGGTCGAAAACACCGTGACGCTCAACCAGAAGGCCAACAGCCTGATCGGTAAGGCGGGGATGGCGCTGGAATACGCGCTGCGTCGAACGGGCCCGCTCAGTATGGCCCCCAGCCAACTCGGCGCCTTCGCCAAATCCGATCCGTCCATGGAGACGGCCAATCTGGAATATCACGTCCAGCCGCTCAGCGCCGACAAGCTGGGCGACCCGCTGCACAAGTTCCCGGCCATCACCGCGTCCGTCTGCAATCTGCGGCCCGTGAGCCGAGGGCATGTTCGCATGACGTCGCCGACGCCGACGGACGCGCCGGAAATCCAGCCAAACTATCTGGCAGAGCCGGCAGACCGCCAGGTGGCGGCCGACGCGATCAAACTCACCCGCCGAATTCTGGCGGCTTCTCCAATGCAGCCATTTCGCCCCAGCGAGATGCTGCCGGGGCCGGACATTCAATCAGACGAACAGCTGGCCAAGGCCGCCGGCGATATCGCCTCGACCATCTTTCATCCCGTCGGCACGTGCAAGATGGGTCATGACGAGCGGGCCGTCGTCGACGACCGGCTGCGGGTTCACGGCATTGAGCGGCTGCGCGTGGTCGATGCCTCGATCATGCCGACGATTACCTCCGGCAACACCAACTCGCCGACGATCATGATCGCGGAAAAGGCGGCCGAGATGATCGTCGCCGATGCCTGACGGTCAGGCGGCTCGTTCGCCGTAATACAGCGTCACCACGTGCTTGGCCTCGGCGAAGAACAGCCAGCGTTCTATCGCCAATCCCACGGCCATGCTGAGCACGGCCAGCGCGGCGAAAATCATGCCGCCAACGCCGGCCGCCAGCAGGGCGACGAAAACGCAGCCCAGAGGTAGCACGAACGCGGCGGCCCAGACGATGTCGCGCAGCACGGTGGCATGCTTGCGAGCGACGCGATAGCCCATCTCGGTCAGCAGATAGTTGTCCATCGTATGCGGCGGGTCGATCAGCCTGACCTTCCCTCGCGTAGCGGTCACCGGCGTGCCAAGGCCGGTTGCGCTTTCTGCCGTGGAAGTTGGCGCCGCCCGCGCAATCGCATGCCAATAACCGAACTTCACCAGCGCGCCGGCGGCGATGGCGACCAGCGCGGTGATGTCTGTCACCAACACGGTCGGCAACCCCCAAAGGTGGCCCAGCAGGGACAGGAGCGCGGCGCCGGACATGGCGGCGAACACCAGATAGGCGGCCGGCGTCCAACCGGTGTGCCAGGCGGGAATGGCCTTCAGCGAGCCATAGATCATGGAGGTGCAGATGACGGTCGCGACGCACGCCAGTGCGGTCAGCAGGCCAAAGATCGCGGTCCAGCCCGGTGCGGGTCCGACGACCAGCCACGCCAGACCGTAAAGCCCGGCCGGCACATAGGTGATGATCGCCACAACGCCCTCGCGGCTGAGCCACGAGCTGCGCCACTGGCTGAGCGCGCGCCAGGCCCGCTCCGGATGGCCAAGATGGAAGGTCGACGAGATCAGGCCCGCCGTAACCAGGATCAGGGCCAGGCCAAAGCCGACAACGGCGAACCATGCACCCGCCGGTAACAGCCCCAAACTGCCGTAAAGGCCGAGCCAGAACAGCAGGCCGTACCCGGCCCCAGACGCGGTGGTGAAGAATATGACCGATTTAGCCGGATGCACGCGACCGCCCTACCGTGACAACATCTTGTCGACCCAACGGGCCAACAGGCCCGCCTCGCCCGGGTCGTCGTCGTGGGTTAGCCGGGGCGCCGCCAGCGGTTCGGCCGGCACCTTCTTCGGTCGCGGCGGCAGATACTGGTTGACCGGTTTGGCGCCTTGCTCGGGCATCAGGTCGTAGCCGCCACGAGCCGCGACGAGAAGCGAGACCTCACTCTCCGGATCGCCCAGATCGCCGAAGTGGCGGGCGCCGGCCGGGCAGGTTGACACACAGGCCGGAACCCGCGTGTCCTCGGGCAGCGTCTCGTTGTAGATCCGGTCGATGCACAGGGTGCATTTCTTCATCACCCCATCATCATCGTCATACTCGCGCGCGCCGTAAGGGCAGGCCCAGGAACACAGCTTACAGCCGATGCAGGTGTCGGCATTGACCAGGACGATGCCGTCTTCCTCGCGCTTGTAGGAGGCACCGGTCGGGCAGACGGTGACGCATGGCGCATCCTCGCAATGCAGGCAGCTTTTGGGGAAGTATACCGTGCGGCTGTCGCCGGTTTCGTCATCCACCAGTTCAAACGTATGGATGCGGTTGAACCAGACGCCCGACGGGTCGGCGCCGTACGGCTCGTTGTCGGGCAGCGGACCGGAATGACCCGCGATGTTCCATTCCTTGCAATGGACCGCGCAGGCCTGGCAACCGACACAGATGTCGAGATCGATGACCAGGCCAAGCTTCATCTTAGGCGCGTGTTCCGGCAAGCTGGTCATGGCTTGGGGTCCGTCTTGGCGCCGTATCCGTCCGCGACACCTTCAACGGTCTCCGCGACCTCATGCCGGTTGCCCAGCCAGTCTTTGGGCGGCGCTGGCGCTTCGCCCGACGGCGTTCCCTTCAGCGCCTGGCCGTATTTCGAGATCGGGGGGGTATCACCCGCCAGCGGCGCCCGTCTCTGGCCATCGACGATGGGCGCCGTCTCACCGGCTTCATCCGGCAGGCACTTCTCGACCCGTACACGCAGATCGTACCACGCCGCCTGTCCCGTCACCGGGTCGGAGTTGGAATAGCGATAGCCGCCTTCCTTGGCCGGCAGCAGCTCCGAGATCAGATGGTTCAAGAGAAAGCCCTTGGTCGCTTCCGGCGCATTCTTGTCCAAGCCCCAGGCGCCCTTTCGCTTGCCGATGGCGTTCCAGGTCCAAACCGTCGATTTGTTGGTGCCAGCCATCAGCCGCACCTGGCCCTTGACTCGGCCATGGGGGCTGATCACCCAAACCCAATCATCGTCGCGAATGTCGAGCGCGGCCGCTGTCTCGGGATGAATGTAGAGACGGTTCGCCGCCGTGATCTGCCGCAGCCAGGCGTTCTGCGAGCCCCAGGAGTGGTACATGTGCATGGGCCGCTGGGTGATCGCATGCAACGGGTACGTCTCGACTTCGAAGGCCTTTTCCTCGAACGGCATGTACCAAATGGGTAGCGGATCGAAGGCATGGTCGATCCGGGCACGATGGGCATCGGGCGGTTGGTACGGCCCGTGCCCGCGGGCAGCGAGGCGAAAACGCTGCATCGTTTCTGAGTAGAGTTGCAACACGATCGGCGCGCCGCCGGGCAGAAAGCCCATGCCATTGGCCCAGTCCAGGTAAGAGCGGTTGGCGTAGCGGAAATAGCGTTGGTCGTCCGCCAACTCATGGCTCCAAAAGGCGCCATTGGCGATGTAGTGGTTGAGTTGATCAGGATTGGGGTGGCCCTTGCCATGGGCATTTCCGTCGCCGCGCCAACCCGCCAGCGGACCGGTGCCGGGGCCACGCAGATGATTGACGATGTAGTCGGCATAACCGCCCGGATAGGTCGGCCTGCCCGCGTCCTGATCCCACATTCCTGGCAGGCCCAGGCGCGCGCCCAGATCAAGTAGCACGGTCTGAAACGGGCGCACGTCCCTGTCGGGCTCGACCACCGGCTGGCGAATGGCATCGCCCGGCCCATGGGCAGACGAAATCGGCCGGTCCAACAGCGAGATGCAATCCCACCGTTCCAGATAGGTGGTGTCGGGCAATACCAGATCGGCGTAAGAAACGGTTTCCGACCAATAGGCGTCGGAGTAGATGAAGCGCTTGATTTTGTACGCGCCGTCGTCGCCCCGATCGGTCAAATAGCGCGCGGCGTCGGCGACGTTCATCGACGAATTCCAGCCCATGTTGGCCATGTACATGAACATCACGTCGATGGGGTAAGGGTCACCCGCCCAGGCATTGTGCATCACCATGTGCATGAGGCCGTGGGCCGACAACGGATGTTCCCAGCTATACGCCTTGTCGATGCGCAAGGGTTGGCCGTCAGTGTCGACGATCAAGTCTTCTGGCCCCGCCGGGTTGCCGATGGGCGGGCCGTCCAGCTTTGTGTTAGGGGCGGTGCGCTTGCCGTGCGGCTTCGGAGCGGGCGGAATGGGTTTGGGGAAAGGCGCCTTGTAAAGCCAGCCGCCCGGCACATCGACCGACCCCAGCAACATCTGCAGCAGATGAATGGCTCGGCAGGTGTGAAATCCGTTGGAATGGGCGGAGATACCCCGCATTGCATGCATCGAAACCGGCCGGCCGACCATATGTTCGTGCCGCCGCCCGGCCCAATCGATCCAAGGTTGATCGACTACAATCTCCTGCTCGAAGGCGGCGTGGGCCAACTCCGCCGCGATCCGCCGTATTGTAGCGGCCGACACGCCGCATCGCTCGGCAACGGCGCCGGGGGCATAGTCGGGGGAAAGATAGCGCTTGGCCATCAATTCGAACGCGGGCACGACGCGGCGCCCGTCCCGCAGTTCGCGAGCACCCGCGATCACCGGTTTTGCGTCGGGATCGTCCGCGTTGACCGGCTGCCCGCGCACTGTGTCGAACACTGTTGGGCTGCCATCGGCGCCACGATGGAAGAGCCCATCTTGTGCCCCGTTTGGATCGTCGATCACCAGCCAGGTCGCGTTGGTGTAGCGGGCGAGAAACTCGAAATCGACCTTCTCGCTGCGCAGCAACTCGTGGATCAGGGCGAACACGAACAGGCCGTCGGTGCCTGGTCGGATTCCGATCCATTCATCGGCGATGGCCGAGTAGCCGGTGCGCGCCGGATTGATCGAAACGAACTTGGCGTCGCCGCGCGTCTTCAGGCGGCCCAGCCCCATCTTGATGGGATTGCTGTCATGGTCCTCGGCGACGCCGAACAGCATGAAGTATTTGGTTCTGTCCCAGTCCGGTTCGCCAAACTCCCAGAACGCACCGCCAACCGAATAGAGGCCACCCGCCGCCATATTGACCGAGCAAAACCCGCCATGGGCGGCGAAGTTGGGCGTGCCGAACTGGGTGGCCCACCAGCCGGTCAGGCTCTGGCTCTGGTCGCGGCCGGTGAAAAAGGCCAGTTTGCGCGGATCGTCGGAGCGTACCTCGCTCAACCATTGGGTGGCGAGCGACAGCGCCTCGTCCCACTCTATCTCCTTGAAATCGCCGGTGCCTCGGTCACCGACCCGCAACAGCGGCTTGGTCAGGCGGGCCGGCGAGACATGGTTCATGATCCCGGCCGACCCCTTGGCGCAGAGAACGCCCTTGTTCACCGGATGGTCGGGATTGCCGTCGATGTAGCGGACCTTGCCGTCCTTCAGATGAACGCGGATGCCGCAGCGGCAGGCGCACATATAGCAGGTCGTGTACTTCACGTCGTCGGAGGTTACCGGCGTCAGGTCGACGTCTTCTCGCACCCATTCAAACGGGTTGCCGATGCTCATGATGTTCTTGCCTACCCGACCCGCGAAACTGCCTCGTCTCGATCCACGCGCCAACATCTATGGGCTGGGCGGGCCGGCAGGCATTGATCCCGAACAGTGCTATGGCAGACGCGGGCACTCTGCGCAACGTCTTGAAAGACGCACCCTAATGGCGCACGGTCTTGCCGGGCGCGTCTGCCCGGATGCCAGCGACGATACCTTTGTCGGCTTTTGGTACGGGTGCAACGGGGCGGTACATCGAAATGCGCGTGATCTTGGTCGCGGTCGTGCCGTTGTTGTTCAGCGCGCTGCTGATGATTGCGGCCAACGGTTTGCTGGGCACGCTGCTGGCCGTCCGAATGAACCTGCAAGGGTTCGACGTCGGCAATATCGGCATCATCCTGGCGGGTTATGCAGTCGGCTTCGTGCTGGGCGCCCGGTTCGGCCCGACCTGGGTGGCCCGTGTTGGTCATATCAGGGCGTTTGCGGCCTTCGCCGCTACGGCATCCGCCACGGCGTTGGTCCATCCGATCTTCGTCAGCGAAGTGCTCTGGGGGCTGTTACGCATCTCCACCGGCTTTTCCATGGCCTGCATGCTGTCGATCATTGAAAGCTGGCTGAACGCCAAGGCGCCCAATGCACTTCGCGGCCGTGTCTTGTCGATCTACATGGTCATCAACTTCACCGCTTTCGGCGGCTCGCAGATGCTGCTGCTGACCACCAGCCCCGCCGAATACGAGCTGTTCTCGCTGGTCGCCATCCTGTTCGCCTTGTCGCTGGTTCCGCTGGCGATCTCGCGGGTCGAAACGCCACCGCCCTTGGCCGAGAGCCGGCTCAAGATCATCGAAATCATCAAGATCTCGCCCTTGGGCGTGGCCGGCTGTTTTGCCGCGGGCCTGATCAACAGCGCCTTCAACGCCATGGGGCCGCTCTATGCGCAGGCGATCGACCCCAGCACGGCGTGGATCGGCTATTTCATGGTCACCGCCATTGCCGGCGGTCTTGTCCTGCAAGTTCCCATGGGCCGGCTGTCGGACATCTTCGATCGTCGGCGGGTCATCCTCGGCCTCGGTCTGGCCCAGATCTTGGTCGCCTTCTCGATGGCGGTGTTCGGCGGACTGGACGAGACGGTTCTGCTCGTGCTGTTGGCCGTCTTCGGTGGCCTAGCCTATACGCTCTATCCGATCAGCCTCAGCCATGCCAACGACTTCATGGAACCAAGCCAGTTGTTGCCGGCGGCCGCGGCCTTGCTGTTTTGCTTTGGTATCGGCGCGGCCGTCGGGCCGATTGCCGCCGGCCAGGTGATGGACCTGATCGGCACCTGGGGCCTGTTCGCCTATATCGGCACCATCTGCGTGCTGCTGGCGCTCTTTACCCTTTGGCGCATGACCAAGCGCGCGTCTCTACCTAACGAAGATCAGGGCGATTTTGTTGCCATTTTCCAAACCTCGCCCGTGGCCAACGAGCTCGATCCGCGCTATGAACCGGCCGAGCCTGCCGACGATGCGGGCTTGGGCAAGGGGCAGAGCAACTGATGTTGGCTGGCGATTTCGGTCAGGGCTTGGCGATGCCGTTCGGCATCCTGCCCTTGCTGGCGACTATGATCGGCTGCGGCATCTGGGCCGAGCAGCTTGGTCGACACCGGGCACGGCAACTGCCGCTGGCCTACCTGATTGGTTTGCTTATCGGCGCCATCATCCCGGTCATCCCATCCTTGCTGCCGATCGCCGACGTGGCCATGCCTGTCGCCGTGATCGTTCTGGGCGTACTGATTGTCCTCGCGGTTCCGGCGCCGGCGGGCCTGTCGATCCTGGTGGTTCTGCTGGTCGGCCTGTTTGTCGGCTATTGCTTTTTGGGCGGCGCAAGTTATGTGCCGCTCAGATGGTTGGGACTGGTCTGCGGTACCCTGATCGCCATGGCTTCGGGCATCGGGCTTACGGCGATGTCGGGGTCGGGCTTCGCCGCCGGGGTACCTCGCCTGCTTGGGCTGGGTCTCGCCGCGCTTGGCGCCTGGTTGCTGTTCGAAGGCATGTAGCGCGATGGCCGGCAACAGACTGAAGCCCGACTACAACCAGCAAGACCCCTACCGGCACGTCGCGGCCGGACGTAAAGCCATCGGCGCCCTGATCCTGGCGGCTCTGGTGGCGCTGGGGGCTCTGTTGCTTGCCGATCGATCCGCCGACGGCCAGGAGTTGAGGTTTTTCCGCATCGGGACGGGGACGGCGGGCGGCACCTATTTTCCGATCGGCGGCATGATTGCCTCGGCGATTTCCGGCCCGCCGGGCGCCCCGGACTGTGACCATGGCGGCACCTGCGGCGTGCCTGGCCTGATCGCGGTGGCCCTGACCACCGAGGGGTCGGTGGCCAATATCGAGATGCTTCAGAGCGGCGTTATCGAGGCCGCCATGGTTCAAGCCGACGTCGCCTTCTGGGCCGTTACCGGCACCGGCCCGTTCACCGGCCAGCCGCCGATGGTCGACATCGCCGCCATCGGCCGGCTCTATACCGAACAGCTTCACGTCGTCGTCGATGCCGAAAGCGACATCCATGAGTTCGCGGATCTCGCCGGCCATCGTGTTTCTCTGGGGCCGATCGGCTCGGGCACCCTGGTTCTGGCGCGCAGTCTGCTCGAGGCGTTTGGCATCACCGAGGACGACATGGACGCGTCGTACCTGCGACCGGAAGAGTCGGCCGACCTGTTGGCAGAGGGCGGGCTGGACGCATTTCTGATCGTGGGCGGGGCACCGATACTGGCGGTGGCTGACCTGGCCGAACGGCACGACATCAGGCTGATCCCGGTCGATGGCGCCGAGGTCATACAACTGATCTATCAGCAGCCCTTTCTGGTCAGCACGCGGATTAGCGGGGCGAGCTACGAGGGCGTGGAGGCGCAGCGCACGCTTGGGGTGGGATCGCTGTTGGTGGTCCGGCGGTCTCTGGATAACGACACCGTCTATCGACTGACCAGGGCGCTGTGGCACCCCACCACCTCGACGCTCTTGACCAACAGCCACCCGCGGGGGCGCGACATCGTCATGGTCGACGCCATGCGCGGCGTCCCTATTCCCATCCACCCTGGGGCCGAGGCCTTTTACCGGCTGGTCGGCCTGGCGCCGCGAAGCACGGATCAACCCTCCTTGAGGCCGGAAAACACGCCGGAATCGCTTGCCGAGGCGCAGGCCCTGCTTTCGCCGCAGGGATAGGTCAAAAGAGCCAGTTCGACGTTCGAAGCGGCTGCACGGTGCCCTGGGGTTCGGCCAGGCTCAGAAGCGTGTGGGCCGGTAATCGTCGAGCGCAGCCACCGCCGTCCGATCCACAATCTCCATCGCCGCGAACCGGCCAATGGCGGGCGCGAGCGTCACGCCGGAATGCATGGCGGCGAGATAGAGGCCATCGACCTTAGCGCTGAAGCCGACGATCGGGAACCCGTCGGAGGGCATGGGCCGGACCCCGACCTCGACGCCGGTCAGGGTCGCGGTTTCGCCACCGCGTAGTCTTGTCCCGATTTGCCCGGTCACACGCTGGGCGACGCCATCCACTGTCTCCCCGGCGGCCTCATCGGGATAGTCGGCGCCAACAAGCAACTGATTATCCGAAACCTGGCGCAACTCCATATCCGATGTCACCACAACATGGTTGAGCAATCGACCTGATGTCTCAAACCGAAGGATAAGTCCTGGCGAGGGATGGATCGGAACATCGACGTTGAACGGCGCACAAAGCGCGGGCGCTTCCGTGCCGGCCGCAACGACCACGATGTCCGCCGGAACCTGCCGGTCGGCTAGTTCGACGGCGCCCACCCTGGTGCCTGGCGCATTGATGCGACGGACCTCATTGTTGGTGATGAGTTGCACGCCAGCCCGCTGGGCGCCATCAACGAGCGCGGCTGTCGCCGCCACGGGTTCGACGGCTCCTTCCCCGGCGGCAATGGCGCCCACCGACGGTGGAGTGACAAGTCCCGGCTCCAGCGCCTCGATCTCGCGCCGTTCAAGCTTGCGGATGTCGAACCCCCATGCGGCATGGGTATCCACCCGTTGCTCGGTCCTGGACGCCTCGGCCGAGGCGAACAGGGTGCCGCACCACTCCAATGCCAGCGCCGGGCCGATCTCAGCCTCCAGCCGACGCCATTCCCCCAGGGCCTGATTGCGCAGGCGGGCATAGGGGACATCCAACGCGCTGGAAACGTTGATCCAGGCAAAGGATTTGGCGGTCGCGCCCGCGGCCGGCGCACCCTTATCGATGATCGTCACCTGCACACCGCGACCGGCGAGGTGATAGGCGATGGAGGCACCGACGATGCCGGCCCCGATAACAACGATCCGCGGGTTTGCTTCAGTCATCATCGATGAGATTCCTTGCAGATGCGTCGTCTCAATGGGGTCCTAGGACCCATGGTTCGGCCAAAGCGGCCTCGGTCCAGGCAACCATGTCTGGATGGCTGAGAACGGCGTCGCGATAGGCCGCGCAGGTCGGGTCCAGGTCGACCCCGTAGGTTTCGAACCGGGTGCAGACCGGGGCGTACATCGCGTCGACGGCGCCGAACCGCCCGAAAAGAAATGGCCCTCCGTCGCCAAACTCCTGGCGGCATCGGCCCCAGATCTCGCAGATCCGCTCAATATCGGCCTCAACGGCCGGTGTGCGGCCCTCGCCAGGGCGCTTGTGTTTCAGGTCCATCCACATCTCGGTGCGCAGATCGGCGAAGCCGGCATGCATCTCCGCCGCCGCCGTGCGGGCCATAGCGCGCGCCCACGGGTCAGCGGGCCAAAGCTCCGCCGAAGCATGATTCTCGGCGAGAAACTCGATGATCGACAGGCTGTCCCAGATCGCCCCCCTCGGGGTCAGCAGGCAGGGAACACGCCCGCTGGGCGAATGGGCGAGAATGCTGGCACGCGAGTCCGGCTGATCGAGCGGGATGACGATTTCGTCGAACGCCACGCCCGTCTGGCGAAGCGCGAGCCAGCCGCGCAAGGACCAGGATGAATAGGCCTTATTGCCCAGCACGATGGTGTAGTCGGTCATGGGCAAGTCGTTTCCTTCAAACCGTCCGCTGCCGGCTTGGCACCGGGCCCAAGGTTGGGCAAGGTGCACGGCCATTCCGCTCACCGCAATGTTCGAGGCCGCAATCGTGCTATTCTGTTTTGCCGACGCCACCGACGCCGATACCGCGACGCTGACCCCATTGACCGAGGCCGGGTTCGGCCCCTGGCGTGACGCCCAACCGGCGGATATCGCCAGCCATCTTGCCGGCATCGGTTTCGAGGCCAAGGCGGGGCAGATTGCCTGGTTGCCCGGCGGCGCAGAGGTCCTGGTCGGTGCTGGCGACGGCACCGACCCGATGGTGGCAGGCGATCTCGCCCACCGCCTGCCGGAACGCAGTTTTCGGCTCGGCAATGATGCCGTTGATGCGTCGGATTTGGCCCTGGCGTGGGGTCTGGGCGCCTATCGCTTTCGACGCTATCGCAAGCCCACGCGCGAACCTGCAAAACTGATCTGGCCGGACGGCGCCGACCGATCGATGGTCACGGCCACGCTGGAGGCGACCTACCTCACCCGTGATCTGATCAACACCCCAACCAACGATATGGGCCCGGCGGAGCTGGCCGAGGCGGCGGTTGATTTGGCCGAGGCTTTTGGGGCGAGTTGCGAGGTCATCGAAGGCGACGCGCTTCTGGCATCTAACTATCCCCTGATCCATTCGGTCGGCAGGGCCTCGGTCAATGCGCCCCGGCTGATCGATCTGCGCTGGGGTGACCCGTCTGCGCCGAAGGTCACGCTGGTCGGCAAGGGCGTGTGCTTCGACACCGGCGGTCTCGACCTGAAATCGGCCGCCAACATGCTGTTGATGAAAAAGGACATGGGCGGCAGCGCCCATGTGTTGGGCCTGGCGCGCCTGATCATGGCCACCGGCCTGAAGGTGCGCCTGCGCGTCTTAGTGCCCGCGGTCGAAAATGCCGTGTCGGGCAACGCCTTTCGGCCGTCCGACATTCTGAACAGCCGCAAGGGTCTGACGGTCGAAATCGGCAACACGGATGCCGAGGGTCGGCTGGTGCTGGCCGACGCGTTGACGGAGGCATCCACGGAACAGCCCGACCTGGTGATCGATTTCGCGACGCTCACCGGGGCGGCCAGGGTGGCGCTGGGCACGGACGTGCCGGCCCTGTTCGTAAACGATGACGGTTTGGCCGACGATTTTGCAAAGGCGGCCGAGGCGGCACGCGATCCGCTGTGGCGCCTGCCCTTGTGGGCACCCTATAATGACCTGCTCAAGAGCGATGTTGCCGACATCAACAATACGGGCAGCGCGCCGTTCGGCGGCGCCATCACGGCCGCCCTGTTCTTGCAGCGGTTTGTCGGCGACGGCATCAGATGGGCCCATATCGACCTGATGGCCTGGAATCGATCCGCCAAACCCGGGCATCCGAAAGGCGGCGAAGCGATGGGATTGCGGGCAGCCTATCGATTGATCGCGGACCGCTTTGCCGGCTGACCGCGCATCCGGGCATCCGGCACGCATCCAGATGGAGCTGAAGGCCCGACGTGGCATCGTGCCGATGCGCCGTCGTCCGGACGCGGCGGCCGAGATGGTCACCGAGCTGTTGTACGGCGAAGGCTTGCACGTTGAGCGTGACGCAGGGGACTGGCTGTTCGGCACGTGCAGCCATGACGGCTATCAAGGCTGGTGCGAGGCCGACCGGTTGGCGCCCGGCCCAGCGCCCAGCCACCGGGTAATCGCCCTTCGCGCGTTCGTCTATCCCGAACCGGATTTCAAGCGGCCGCCCTTGCGTGCCATCAGCTTCAGCGGGCTTGTCACCGTGCTTGGCGAAAGGGGTGCCTTTGTCGAGATCGATGGCGGTGGTTGGATGGCCTCCGTCGCTCTCGCGCCGATCGACACGCGGGCGCCGGATTGGACGGGTACGGCGCTCAGGTTCGTCGGTGTCCCCTATCTTTGGGGCGGGCGGTCCAGCCTCGGGCTGGACTGTTCCGGTCTGGTGCAGCTGTCGCTCGCGGCCGCCGGCATTGCAGCGCCGAGAGACAGTGGCGATCAGTCGCGCGAGGTCGGAAGGCCGATCGACCCGGCATCCGGACTCCAACGTGGCGATGTTGTCTTCTTCCCCGGTCACGTGGCCCTGATGGTCAACGCGGTCGACTGCGTCAACGCAAGCAGCGACCCGATGCAGGTCGTCGAGGAACCGGTGGCGCAGCTGGCCGCCCGACTCGAACAGCGCGAAGGTCAGGGCATCATCGGCGCACGGCGGATCGATCAATAGCCCCGCGTTAGGTCAACCACGTTCGGCACGGGCCGACCGGCCTCGTGGCACGCCATCGCTTCGGCGATGGACCTCACGCCGCTCGCCGGCGACGTCAAGCTGGCGTCGTGGGGCGTCATCGTGATGTCCGGGTGAGACCAGAAGGGATGGTCCTGGGGCAGCGGCTCTTCCCGGAACACATCCAGACTGGCCCCGATCAAGGCGCCGCCCTCCAGCGCGGCGAGCAGATCCGCCTCAACCAGGTGGCCGCCGCGTGCCGCGTTGATCAGATAGGCGCCACGCGGCATCAGGGCAAACAGGTCTCTATTGAGGATTCCGGCCGTCTCGTCAGTAAGCGGCAGCAGACAAACCAGGATCTCCGCCTTTCTCGCGACAGCCTTCAGCCCCTCCCCGCCATGATGGCAGTCGATGCCTGCAATGGACTTCGGCGTCCGGCTCCAGCCAAGCACCTGAAACCGAAGGGCGGATAGCATGCGCGCGGCGTCACGCCCGATTTCGCCCAACCCTAGAACGCCGACGCTTCGGTTCCGCGCCAGCTTAAGGTGGCGAGGGCGCCAGCGCCGCGCCTGCTGGTCCTGGCGATAAAGCGCTGCCCGGCGATGGCGGTTCATCACCTGCCAGACGACGTATTCGGTCATGCCTTCGGTCAAGCCCTGGTCGACCATGCGCACGACGGGAACCCCGGCGGGCAGCGTCGGGTCCTCGATCAAACCGTCCACGCCGGCACCCACCGAGAAGATCAGCTTCAGATTGGGCAGTGAGGCCAGCAGCCCCGCCGGCGGTCGCCAGACGAGGGCATAGTCGATCGCCGACGGATCGGCGATGTTGGGATAGATCTGCGTCTTGATGTCGGGACGGATGTCCGACAGAGCGCGTGACCAATCCTCGGCACTGTCAGTATTGGAGACAAACAGGAAATTCATCTGGGCGCTCAGTACTGCGGAATGACCAGGGGGATCGAGGCTTTGCCTCGGGCGCCCCCCCTCATAGCATGGGACAGTACCGATAGTGCCAGTGTTGCGGCTTCTGTCCCGATCCCTTACCTGGGGCGCGGCGGTCGCTACGACAGGCAAGCTAGGCCAGAGCCATCGCCGTCTCGTTGCGCAAGGCGTCGACCTTGCGATTGGCGCGTGCCGTGAACGCGCGATAGGCCAGCCGGCCGATCGTTCCCAGACGATGATGCGGCGTACCGAACGTATTGAAGGTGTTGAGATCGGGATAGGGCGCGGGCGCGCGCCGGCTAAGCCTGTCTTCCTGGGCGCTGGTCACCCATTGAACAAAGCTGTCACTTTTGCCGTCCCAATCGCCGGTCCCGTCGCGATGAACGCCATAGCCGAATTCCTGCCCGTCATTGATCAGCCGAGCCTTGACTGCACCCAACAGCGGTGCGTCAACGATGTAGCTGTCGGTGCGCACCCAACGGTCGCCGATCCAGACCTCCACGAGCGCATGGTCGATCCAAGGGAACGGCAGACTGACGATGCCTTTCAGGATATCGCTGGTGATGTCGGTCATCGCGATGCGCGCCGGAATGCCTGAGGCGCGAAGCAGAGCGACCATAAGTACCGCCTTGGTCTTCGAAAACCCCAAGCCGCGGCGCAACGTTCGAGAGGCGGGCTCCCGATCATAGGCCGGTGTCCAGCCATAATGGATGTCATCGCGCACAAAGCGGTGCAAGGCCGTCGCCTTAGCCGCCCGGTCGGTCAAGCCGGCGGTCAGCCGCGAGGCCGTTTCGGCGATGGTCGGATGGTCGCAATCGACCTGTGACGTTGGCGCCAAGCAGGTCGCATCCGGCGGCATCGGGTCTTCTAATGCAACGCCATTGTCGGTCTGGTTCGCGTATCCCATCGAGCGCGTCCTGATCGAGTGGGTTTGTTAGCCACAATACTATACGAGGAAGCGGTCGGGCTGGATTGCGGCCTAGCGCCGAGCGCCCGATGGTTTGCAAGACCGATGCGGTTGTGGCCGAATGCGGAGCCAATTCCAGCTTGCGGACCACCAGATGGCGAAGCGACCTGATGATCTGATCTACGCCGTCGACGACCGGCCGCCTTTGCCGCGCTTGATCGCGCTCGGCCTTCAGCACGCCGCGCTGTTGTCGATCTATCTCGTGATGGTGGTGATCATTTTCCGCGCCGCCAACGCGTCACACGAGGCGATGGTCAGTGCCGTCAGCCTCGGCATGGTGGCCATCGCCATTGCCTCCGTCCTCCAAGCCTTGCGAAAGGGGCCAATCGGCTCGGGCTACCTCGCGCCGCCCGTGTTCTCCGCGATTTATCTCGGACCGTCGGTGTTGGCGGCCGAAAGTGGCGGGCTGCCGGCTGTCTTCGGGCTGACCATCTTCGCCGGCGCGGTTGAGATCGTTATCGCCAGCTTCCTGCGGCGCCTGCGCGTCGTGTTTCCGCCAGCGATCAGCGGCTTCATCGTCGCCATTGTCGGCATCCAGCTCGGGCTCGTGGCCTTCGACCATTTGCTGGGCATCGAGGAATTCGGCGGTGCGACCTACACCACACATCTGGTGATCGCCGGCGCGACGCTGGCCAGCATCGTCGGCCTGGCGGTCTGGTCGAGCGGTATGGCGCGGCTGATGTGCTCGATGATCGGGATCGTGTTCGGCCTTCTATTGGCCGTTCTTCTCGGACATGTGCCGGCCGAAAGCTGGCAGACCATGGACGACGCCGCGGTGGTTGCCCTGCCAAGCCTGCAGCATATCGACTATGCGTTCGAGGCCTCGCTTGTCCCGGCCTTTCTGGTGGCGGGCATTGCGGCGGCATTGCGGACGGTCGGGGTCATCACGACGTGTCAGAAGATCAATGACGCCGATTGGAAGCGGCCGGATCTGACCTCGATCAAGGGCGGCGTTTATGCCGACGGGATCGGCTGTTTGCTTGGCGGCCTGGCGGGCGTGACCGGCATGAACACGGGCCCCAGCCTGGTCGGCGTGTCAAAGGCCTCCGGCGCGACAAGCCGGGTTATCGCATTCGCCGCCGCCGCCATTCTTGTCGTCTTCGCCTTCAGCCCCAAGATCGGCGCCCTGTTCGTCTTGCTGCCCCAGGCCGTGGTCGGTGCCGCCCTTCTGTTCACGGCCTCGTTCATGATCGCCGGCGGCATCCAGATCATGGTGTCGCGCAACATCGATACGCGCATGACCTTCGTGATCGGCGTGCCAATGGTCATGGGCCTCGGGCGCGAGGTGTATCACACCTTCTTCACACGCCTGCCTCAGATCCTGCAACCGCTGACCAACACGATGCTGTCCGTGGCGGTGGTCACCGCATTGGTTCTGCATCTGATTTTTCGGCTTGGCAGCACGCGCAAAGCGGCCTTGGAGGTCGACGAGACGGCTCACGCGCGCGAGGATTTGTCGGGATTGCTGCGCGATCGAGGCAAAGCCTGGGGGGTCGCTGATGACATTATCGATCGCGCGGTATCGACGTGCGACCAGGTGCTCGACCATATCGAGCGTGCCCACCTGATCACCGGCGATCTGAGGGCCCAAATCAGCTACGACGACTTCACGTTGGTCGTCGGCCTGGATTACTCCGGAACCCTACTCTCGCTGCCGAACGTCGGGGTCAAGCGCCGGGTTTTCCTGGAGGAGGAGTCCTTTTCCTACGGCCTGGCGGACTTTTTGACCGGCGTCTATCCCGACCGTATGGAATCGTCGGCGCGCGGCACCAACGTGTCGATCGGTCTGTACTTCACGACTTAACTCAGACACCGCCGCGATGTTCAGACGGCAAACGTCACGAAACCGCAACCAAAGCTCCAGAAAGCTGAAACCGTCCGACTGATATGGTCAGGCGTCTTGCGCATAGGTATGCGCAGGGCGTACATTCGACGTTTGCGCATACCTATGCGCAGACAAAAGACGGTGATGACTTGGTTCAGGACAAAGCCCTTTCTCCCGGCACTCGGCTGACCTCTTGGGACGTGGCGCGCAAGGCCGGCGTCTCCCAGTCGCTGGTCAGCCGTGCCTTTTCCGGCAACGGCCGAGTGGCCGCCGAAACGCGTGAGCACATCTTGAAGGTCGCGGCCGATCTCGGCTGGCAGCCCAATGCCCTGGCCCGATCCATGGTGTCAGGCGACACACCCCTGGTCGCCATCGTGACATCGCGCCTTGGCTATGCCTGGCGGGCCCAGGTCATGTCGCGATTGCTGGAGGCGCTTGACCGCCTGGCCCTGCGGCCACTGGTCTTTCACGCACGCAAGGACGCCGGCACCGACGAGCTGCTGGCTGAGGCGCTGAGCTGGCAGACCAAGGGTGTCATCGTCAGCGTCGGCAGCGTAACGCCCGAGTTTGCCGAAGCCCTACACAAGCAAGGCCGCTTTCTGGTCACGCTGAACAGGGGTGCGGACCATGAGGGCGCGTTTTCGATCGCCACCGATAATCATCGTGCCGGCATGCATGCCGCGACCGCGCTTACAGAAGACGGCGCCCGTCGCCCGATCATGATTGCCGGGCCGGACGATGCCTGGGCCAGCAGAATGCGCGCGGCTGGCTACACCGACGCGATGGGGCAGCACGGCAAGCGCGCCGTCGTCTGGAACTATCCCGATCTGAGCCGAGAGTATGGCAAGACGGCGGGCGCCCGATTTCTTGCCCTGCCCCGATCGCGGCGCCCGGATGCGGTGTTCGCGGCGAACGATGCGTTGGCGCTTGGCTTCATGGACCATCTGCGCGAGTTCGGCGTCGGCGTGCCCGAGGACGTCGCTCTGATTGGTTTCGATGACTTGCCGGAGGCCAGCTACACGCCGTACCGGCTGACCACCTTCCGCCAGCCGCTGGAGGTCATGACCGATCGCATCGTCGACTTCGTCGCGGAGCGGGTGGCCGGCCGGACACCCCCAACGTCGGCCGATATCACCTATGTGCCGGCAACCTTTGTGCCGCGCGCAACCTTGCGGCGCGATCAATGATGCAGGCCTACGACCGTCGCCTGGCGCTGGGCCGAGCCATGGCGCTTGACGCCGCTTCTTTTGCTCGGACCCGGTTTCGCGATCCCACCCTCGAGATCCAGGAAAAGGCGCCGAACGATATCGTCACGGAGGTCGATACGGCAATCGAGACCGACCTGCGGCGGCGAATCAAGGAAGCCTTTCCAACAGACGCCGTGTTCGGCGAGGAGTTGGGCCTCGATAGCGACGGATCGTCTGTCGAGACGGGCTGGATCTGGTTGATCGACCCGATCGATGGCACGACCAACTTCGCGACTGGACTTTCCTACTATTGCGTGTCGTTGGCGCTGATTGGCGAGGGCCAGCCGCGCGCCGCCTGGATTTGCGACCCGGAGGCAGACGAGCTTTTTGCGGCCACGGACGGCAAGGCGTTCGACGGCGCCAATCGCGAACTTGCCGTCAGCGGGCGACGGAACCTCAGCGGCGCGGTCGTCGGGCTCGGCTTTTCCGAGCGACACCCCGGCAACCTGAATGGTTCCGTCGTCAGCGAACTGGTGTCCGCGAGCATCGAATACCGCCGTCTGGGCTCCGGCGCACTGTCGCTGGCACATGTCGCGGCCGGTCGCCTCGACGGCTATTTCGAGCCTCACATGAACCCCTGGGACGCGGTTGGCGGCCTCTATATCGCGGCCTGCGCCGGCGCCAAGACGCTCGACTATGTCGGGCAGGACGGTCTTCGCCAGGGCGCGCCGGCATTTGCTGCGACTGCCGCCATCGCCCAACCGCTCTTGAACCTGATGCCGCCGCAACTCCAAGGCCGCTTGATCGGGCGGCCAGCGGCGCAGCAACCCCCCCGGCCATCGGTCGGGGGCGGTGGCCCAGCCACCACAGTTCCCTTCGGAGACCCCAACCAAGGAGCAGAGAAATGAACGCACGTACCCTGCTTGCAACCGTTGCCGTCTGTGCTATTGCCACCGCTGCCCAGGCAGTCGAACCCGTCGGCGGCGACAGTTTCAATGTCGAAGCACCGTTCGATCTGAGCAGTTTGACGGCCGAGAACTTCTACGATGTCGTCGTGCCCGCCGCCCAGGCGGAGGGATCGGTGACCTTCTTCGACTTCACCAATTCGTTTGGCCCGCTGTTCAGCGAGCGCCTGATCCCTGCGTTCGAAGAGGAGTACGGCATTTCCGTCGAGTATGTGCGCGGCAATGGCGATGCCGCCGCACAACAGCTTATGGCGGCGATGAATGCCGGCGCCGACGCCCCGGCCGATCTTTACTTCATAGGTTCGAGCATGCAACGCACGCTGGAAGACGCGGGCGCCATGGCCAACCTGCCGCTCTATCAAGTGCTGCCAAGCGCGGCGACGGTTGACGAGAACCTGGCGACGATGACCGAAGGCCATCATCATGGCGGCATCTATCTGCCGTTCCACCGCAATCAAACCTCGATCGTCTACAACACCCGCTTTATCGACGAGGGCACCGCGCCGACCAACTTCGAGGATTTGTTGGCCTGGGCCCAGGCCAATGAAGGCCGCTTCGTCCTGACCTCGCCATCCGGCGGTGGTTCGGGCGGCGGTTTTTTGCAATCGGTCATGCTGGACATGGTTGAAGGCGATGAGTGCCGTGCGGCCCTGTCCAACTACAGCATTTCCCAGGAGGACGCCGAGGCCTATGCCGCCAGTGACTGTCTGCAGCCGGTCTGGGACTATTACAACGCCCTGTTGCCGGTCGTGGAGTTGAGCACGGGCAACTCCGACACGCTGACCCTGGTCGCCAACGGCGCCGGGTATCTCGGAACCGCCTGGGAGGACATGGCCTATGACTTCATGGGGCGCGGCCTGCTGCCGCCGACGACGCGGCAGTATCTGTTGGAGGAAGGCCAGGTCGGGGGCGGCGACGGGCTGTTCCTGCCGGCGGACGGAACGGCGCCGGCGGCGGCGCTCTTGATGATGGACTTCTTCATGTCGGAGGACATCCAGCTTGAGAAGCTGCAGGTCAACGGCTCGCGGACCGCGCGTACTGACATCGACCCGACGGCTGTGTTCTCGCCGGAAGAGGCCGCGCGCCTGATCCCGACGGCCCAGTTCGCGGAGCGCGCGCGGGTAACGATCCCGCGGCCGCTTTACAACGCCACGCGGGACCACTTCGACGCAACAGTGCTCGCCGGCAACTAGGCGCGATCCTGTGGGGTGCCGGTCGATCGACGGGCACCCCCATTTCGCACTCGATAACAAGGCAACCGATCAAGTCTGAACATGGCTGGGCTTTCCATTCGCGGCCTGACCAAGGCGTTCGATCAGGTCCGGGCCCTTGATGGCGTCGACCTCGAGGTACCGGACGGCCAACTGGTTACGCTGCTGGGACCGTCGGGATGCGGTAAGACGACCTTGCTGCGCAGCGTGGCCGGCATCACGGACCCGACCGAGGGCGGCATCTGGCTGGGCGATCGTCGGATCGACGGAGTACCGCCGGAGCGGCGCAACTTCGGCATGGTGTTTCAGAGCTATGCCCTGTTCCCGCATATGAGCGTGTTCAAGAACTTGGCATTCGGTCTGGAAATGCGCCGGCTGCCACGATCGGAGATCAAGCAGCGCGTGGCCCAAGCGCTGCATCTGGTCGATATGGAGGCGATGGCCGGCCGGCTGCCACGCCAGCTTTCCGGCGGCCAGCAACAGCGCGTGGCGCTGGCCAGGGCCATTGTTATCGAACCCGACGTGCTGCTGTTCGACGAGCCGCTGTCCAATCTGGACGCCAAGCTGCGCGACAGTCTGCGCGACCAGCTTCGGGCACTGCAGCGCAGGCTTGGGGTTACGTCGATCTACGTCACCCACGATCAGGTCGAGGCCATGGCGCTGGCCGATGAAATCGTCATCATGTTCAGCGGCGAAATCGTTGAGCGCGGCGACCCGGTGTCGCTGTATCGCCGGCCAATCTTTCGCTTCACGGCGGAGTTCCTCGGCCGCACCAATGTCATCGAGGCGCGCCTGGACGGTGATCGCTGTCGTCTGCCCTGGGGCGACCAGCGTCCTGTCGAAAACCCTGAGATCGACGATCCGGCGGGCGTGGCCATCCGGCCCGAGGACATCGCTATCTCTGCCGCGAATGGCAGCGATCCGCATGGCGAAATCGCCGAGCGGATGTTTTTGGGCGCCGGCACCAATTATGTCGTTGATGCTGGCGGTGTCCGGGTTCGCGTGAATGTCGCCGGCACGCAGAACGACCTGATCGACATCGGCACCCCGGTGCGGCTCAGCCCGCCGAAAAGTCTGCACCTGCTGCGGCGCGGGCGCCACGGCTCTGCCGAGGCGCTGGCATGACGGCGATCACCGAAGACCACACGCGTCGCGCAATGGCTAAGCGCGATCAATGGGCCCGCAACAGGACGATCCTGCTGCTCTTGCTGCCCGGCGCCGGGTATCTCCTCTTCTTCTTCGGCCTACCGCTCTTGCGAACGGTTGTCGGCAGTTTCACGAATCTGGACGGCGTGTTCACGTTCGATCTCTGGGTCGAGCTGTTCAGCGAACCGGTCTACATCGATGGTCTGTTCTTTTCGCTGTGGCTGGCGATCGCACCGACGGTCGTGGCGCTGGTCATCAGTGTGGTGCTGGCTGCGCTCTTGCAAGCGACCTTTCCAGGCCGGCGCATCTTTGGCGCGCTCTATCGCATTCCCCTGGTCGTGCCCGGCATTGTCGCGGCCTTCCTGGTCATGGTCATGCTTGACCGTGGCGGCATGCTCAGCCGCATCGCGGAACCGCTGGGCATCGACCTGCCGCGCATGGTGCGCGACGAGTGGGGCATTGGCGCCATCCTGGCCTCGACGTGGAAGAACGTTCCCTTCATGACCCTGATCATCGGCGGCGCGATGTCGGCGATCAATCGGGACGTTCTGCACGCCGCACGCACGCTAGGCGCGGGGCGCTTGACCGTGCTGTTGCGCATTCAGTTGCCGTTGGCGCTACCCGGCATCTCCGCCGCCGTGCTGCTGACCTTCATCTCCAGCCTCGGCTCTTACGCCATCCCCAACCTGCTGGGACCGGCATACCCGCTGCCCCTGTCGGTTCACATGTACGAGCAGGGCTTTCGGCGCGGCAACTGGCCGATTGTCTACGCCATGGGCACGCTTTTATCGGTCGCTGCGATCTTCGTGCTGTTGGCCTACTACAGCCTCATCGGCCGGTTGACGGGCAGCCACGCGCGCCGGGGGTCGCGGTCATGAGCGACACGAGACGGCAAAGGCGCGAGGGGAGGTGGCTGGCGGTCGGCCTGTATGGCTATCTGGCGCTAGTCATGTTCGTACCGTTGGTCGTCATCGCCTTGTGGGCGTTTTACGACCCCGCCGTCGGCTGGTATCCGCCGGACATCGTGCCGACCTCCTACTCCGTCGAACCGTGGCGCGAGGTGTTGGCGGACCGAGGCATCATCGGGTCCTTGGTCCTCAGCCTCATCATCTCGACAACCGTTACGTTCCTGACCGGGGCGCTGGCCTTTCCGACCGCCTGGGCGCTTGCCCACTTCCCGTTCAGGATCAAGCGCGCCGTGGAGGTGTTCGTGCTGGCGCCCATGATCGTGCCGGGCATTGTCGTGGCGGTCTCGCTGGGCGAGATTTTCTTCCGGCTGGGCCTCACGCAAACCGTGCTCGGCGTGATCCTGGTGCAGACCGTCGGCACCTTGCCACTGATGATCCGCATCTTGACCGCGACCCTTGAGGGCATTCCCGGTGAGTTGATGCTGGCAGCACGAACGCTGGGCGCCAGCCCGCGCCGCGCCTTGATGCGCATTGCGTTGCCGATGGCCTGGCCCGGCTTTCTGGCGGGTGGGCTGCTCAGCTTCATCTCGTCGTTCGAGGATTTCGAGAAGACGTTCATGGTCGGCGCTCCCGGGGTTCAGCCCTTGTCGGTGCGCCTGTGGTCCTATCTCGGCGGCGAAATCCTGATCTTCCCGACCGCCGCCGTGGTCACCTTCATCCTGCTGGCGCCGACGCTGATCATCTTCTTTATCGCCGAGAGGCTGATGAAGGAAAACGTGCTCGCCGCCGGGATGGGCAAGCTGTGACCGACCGAATTCGATCAGAGGAGACGCACGCCGTGCCCTTCAGCTTCTTCGCG